>NZ_LT745763.1:1569536-1883443 GCF_900166595.1 Virgibacillus dokdonensis
AGTTGTATATGACAAAGTGACTATTTAGCCTGCTCTAAAAGTTAGTGGGCATATAGGTATCTAATATCAACCCATAAGGTAATCTTTTGTTCATTGCTCTAACGTTGGATGAAAGTTTTCGAAGGATGATTGAGATGAAAAAGTAACTTTAGGAGGAAAAGGCATTTGTTTGTTAATTCAAATATAGATGTACTAAGTATCCTGATTAGAAAACAGCATTGTTTTACAGAAACGGAGCATCTGTTATAATGTAGTAGTTACTGGTGGTCAGACCACTGATGGATGGAAGAAATTATTTTTTCTATGAAAGGGAGCGAAGATGAAAAATGGCAAGCTTACGAGATAAAGCGCTACATGTTCATAAAGTTAATAAAGGGAAATTAACGACGGATTCCAAAATGCCTGTTACGAATGCGGATGAGTTAAGTCTAGCATACTCTCCAGGAGTAGCTGAACCATGTAAAGAAATTCACGATCGTGTAGACACAGTTTATGACTATACCATGAAAGGAAATATGGTTGCCGTTGTTAGTGACGGATCAGCAGTGTTAGGTCTTGGTAATATCGGGGCAGAGGCTGCACTTCCTGTAATGGAAGGAAAGTCTGTGTTATTTAAAAGCTTTGCCGGTGTAGACTCCTTTCCTATTTGTTTAGGCACCCAAGACGTGGAAGAAATTGTACAAGCAGTTAAAGTAATAGAACCGACATTTGGTGGCGTGAATTTAGAAGATATTGCTGCACCAAAATGCTTTACTATTGAAGAACGATTAAAAAAAGAGACAAACATTCCGATTTTCCATGATGATCAACATGGAACAGCTATTGTTACTGTTGCTGGATTAATTAATGCATTAAAGTTAGTTGGGAAATCATTTTCAGATATTAAAGTAGTTGCTAACGGAGCAGGGGCAGCTGGAATCGCTATTATTAAATTGCTTTATTTCTTCGGTGTTCGCGACATGATAATGTGTGATTCAAGGGGAGCCATTTATGAGGGTCGTGCAGAAGGTATGAATGATGTGAAGGAACGCGTAGCAACGTTCACGAATCAAGACAAGAAATCAGGCAGTCTAGAAGAAATGCTTGAGGGAGCAGATGTGTTTATTGGTGTATCTGTTGGAGGGGCGTTATCCAAGGATATGGTTGCAAAAATGAAAGATAATTCAATAATTTTCGCAATGGCTAATCCTGAACCTGAGATAATGCCTGAAGATGCAAAAGAAGCTGGTGCGAAAGTTATTGGAACAGGCAGATCTGATTTTCCAAACCAAGTAAATAATGTACTTGCCTTCCCAGGTATTTTTCGAGGAGCGCTTGATGTTCGGGCAACAAGAATTAATGAAAAAATGAAAGTTGCAGCTGCCGAAGCAATTGCATCACTAATTACCGAAAGTGAATTAGACGAAAATTATGTTATTCCAGCTCCGTTTGATCCAAGAGTAGCACCTATTGTAGCTAAAAGCGTAGCTAAAGCTGCTATGGAATCCGGAGTGGCTAGAATGGAAATAGATCCTGAAGAGATAGCTGAAAAAACAAGAAAGCTCTCGCAAATTGAGAATAAGTAATCTGTTAAAAGGAGTGAATCATGGCTGTGTCCATGTCTCATAAACAGAAAGCATACCAAGGAATTCTCCAAAAAATCCGTCAATACATGGATGCGCAACATTTACAGCCTGGTGACAAGCTCCCCTCCGAAAGGGAGCTTGCGCATACGCTTGGTGCTGGCCGATCTTCTATTCGAGAAGCGTTACGTGCAATGGAATTTTTAGGATTAATAGAAACCAGACGTGGTGAAGGAACATTTTTAAGTACATATCAGTCTTTTCAAACTGTGGAATTACTTGCTTCCTTTATCTTACAAGAGAAACAAACGAGGTTGAATTTAGCAGATGTCATTACAATTTTGGAAAAAGAAGCTGCGAAACTAGCTTTTTGGAATATAACAAAGCAAGATGTAGCTTATTTACAAGCTATTATTTATCAAGAAGCAGACTCGCTAAAAGATATGCATGCTATTTTTTTTCAATGTATTTTTAAGAAATCCAACAATAAACTATTAGCAAAAGTATGGAGCTTAATGTATGAATTTTTGGCAGTTGAACAAGAAATCAGCAATCATAATTTTTTTTATAAAGAGTTAATTCATATGTATGAAACACAGAATTATCAAGGGATTGAAACGTTGTTTGAAAAAATGATTCAAAAATAAAATATAACATTTGACGTTTTTTGACAGTATTCTTCATGATTTTTTTGTATAATGGCTAAAAGTGCGTGTTCAAAAAGATGCCATATTAAGTGTACTATGTAAATAATCTTTAAAAGCACTTTTAACTTTTCTGAGACAACAGAAGACTTATAAGTAAGAATTTTCTTTTGTTGTTTCTCTAAACGAACATAATACATTTCTGAGCGTATATAAGCCATAGCTTCATCATACGTATTAGGGGTCGTTTTGAAAAAAAGGAGGAATTGTCTTGCTTAAAGATTTTTTTGGCAAGCGAAAAAGATACGCATCTATTCCAAGTGAACAAGCAAAAACGGATGTGCCTGAAGGTTTAATGCAAAAATGTAGTGGGTGTCATAAGATTTATTATCGCAAAGAGATGAACAAAAATTTACAAGTATGCCCTCATTGTGATTATCATCATCCATTACAGGCCTGGCAACGAATTGAAACATTATTTGATGAAGCAAGTTTTGAGGAGTGGGACAAGCAATTATCAACTGGCAACCCTTTAGATTTTCCTGGATATGAAGAAAAAATAAAGAAAGATCAGGAAAAAACAGGTCTTCGTGAAGGCGTAGTTACTGGGAAAGGTACTATCGATGGTAAAGAAACAGCTTTTGCCGTAATGGACTCTTCATTTCGTATGGGAAGTATGGGATCGGTAATTGGTGAGAAAATAGCTCGTGCCATTGAACAAGCAAAAGAAGAAAAGATCCCATTTATTATTTTTACGGCTTCAGGAGGCGCGAGAATGCAAGAAGGATTGCTAAGTTTAATGCAAATGGCTAAAACTTCTGTAGCTGTAAAACTTTTTAGTGATGCAGGGGGGCTAATGATATCAGTTATGACTCACCCTACTACAGGCGGCGTTTCGGCAAGCTTTGCTTCTATTGGAGATTATCATCTTGCAGAACCGGGCGCGTTAATTGGTTTTGCTGGTAGAAGGATTATAGAACAAACGATTAGGGAGAAACTGCCGGATGACTTTCAAACGGCTGAGTTCCAGTTAAAGCATGGTCAATTGGATAAAGTTGTTCATCGATCAGATATGAAGAGTACCTTAGCACTATTGTTATCGTTTCATCAAAAAGGTGGGAAAGAATCATGAAGCAAGTGTTGGATTTTGAGAAGCCCATTGTAAACTTAAAAGAAAAAATTGCAGAATTAAAACGATTCACCTCCGATAGTGATATAGATTTAACAGAGGAAATTAGAACATTAGAAAAGCGTCTTGCTGTATTGGAAGAAGATATTTATGGCAATTTACAGCCATGGGATCGAGTCCAATTAGCCAGGCACCCTGAACGACCAACTACTTTAGATTATATTGAGCAATTATTTACTGATTTTATCGAATTTCATGGGGATCGTTCATTTGGAGATGATGCTGCTATTGTTACAGGGCTGGCTTTTTATAAAGAAAAACCTGTAACCGTAATCGGTCATCAACGTGGTAAGGATACAAAAGAAAATATTCGCCGTAATTTTGGGATGCCACACCCGGAAGGTTATCGGAAAGCATTACGTCACATGAAACAAGCGGAAAAATTTTCAAGACCAATTATCTGCTTTATCGATACAAAAGGAGCTTATCCAGGAAAAGCAGCAGAAGAAAGGGGTCAAAGTGAAGCTATTGCAAGAAATTTAATAGAAATGGCGGGACTAACCGTCCCTATTATTTGTGTTGTTATAGGTGAAGGTGGCAGTGGTGGTGCATTAGGACTTGGAGTTGGTGATGAAATTCTTATGTTAGAAAATAGCACTTACTCCGTTATTTCTCCAGAAGGGGCAGCTTCTATATTATGGAAAGATGCTAGCTATGCGCAACAAGCAGCAGAATCTATGCAAATAACTGCTTATGATTTGAAAAAACTTGGGTTAATTGATCAAATTATACCAGAGCCTAAGGGCGGAGCGCACCGTGATTTAAACCAACAAGCAAGTTATTTAAACGAAGTAATCGATCATTCGTTACGTACATTAGAAAAGTATTCTATAGAAGAATTACTTGAAAAAAGATGGGAAAAGTATAAGAAAATGGGTTCCTATCAGATCCTTTAATTACGAACAATATGATAAATAAACATATGTTTTATACTCGAAAACTTTAAGGGATGAATTTCAGAAGAGCAACAAATTCGTGTAACTATGCTATTTAAAAGAAGGCTCATGGGAGAAATATGTTTGTGATGATAAGGGGGTAGGCAGAATTTTTGTCTCCCTCTATTCTCAATTCTCATTGTCTTGCGTACAAAGTGTTGCATTATTTTTTACATTATAGGGAAGTATAAAGTGAATCTTCAATTAGTGCAAGTAACAACGTTTGTAAAAAAACGTTCAAAAAAAGGGCTTACATTTTAAAATGTGCATTATTTTACAAGCTTTCGATTGCTATTTTAAGCATTTCCCATTATCTTTTAAGAGAGGACCTTTTTTATACTATAAGAAAGTATAAAAGTTTAAAGGTCTATAGTATAAGAAAACTACAGCTTTCGCCATAAAACTTGGCGACAAGCCAAGTTTTTCTAATACGATAGGAAAGTTATAAATGTTAGAAGTTGTAGCCTAAGAAAAACGGAAGCATTCGCTAAAGGCTGGTGATAAGCTGAGTTTTTCTAAATTAAACTTGTAAGACCAGAGGTGGAATGTAACAATGAAAAAAATAGGTGTATTAACAAGTGGTGGAGACGCACCAGGGATGAATGCTGCTATTCGAGCAGTAGTTAGAAAAGCTATTTACCATAACGTTGAAGTCTATGGCATTAAATACGGCTATCAAGGTTTAATGGAAGGTAATATAGAACGAATGGAAATTGGTTCTGTTGGTGATATCATTCATCGTGGAGGTACAATTCTATATTCTGCAAGAAGTGAAGAATTTAAAACAGATGCCGGCCAAGAGAAAGCCATTGAACAGCTAAATAAATTTGGCATTGAAGGCTTGATTGTAATCGGAGGCGATGGTAGCTTTCGTGGAGCGCAAAAGCTAACAGAAAAAGGCTATCCTTGCATTGGCGTACCAGGAACGATTGACAATGATATTGCAGGTACAGATTTTACAATTGGATTCGATACAGCATTAAATACAGTAATTGAAGCAATTGATAAAGTTCGCGATACAGCAACTTCTCATGAAAGAACATACATCATTGAAGTTATGGGGAGAAATGCTGGCGATTTAGCATTATGGGCAGGATTAGCCGATGGTGCAGAGAGTATCCTTATTCCAGAAAGAGAAGAAGATTTTGCAACAGTTGTAAATAAATTGAAGCGCGGTCGTAAACGTGGTAAAAAACATAGTATTATTGTTTTAGCTGAGGGAGTAGGCAGTGGGTTTGATTACGGAAAACAAATTGAAGAATCTACTGATTTAGAAACGAGAGTTACTGTTTTAGGACATATACAAAGAGGTGGATCTCCAAGTGCTTCTGATCGAGTGCTTGCAAGTAGACTTGGTGCACAAGCTGTTGACTTAATATTAGAGGGTCAAGCAGGTAGAATGGTAGGAATTGAAAAAAATGTATTAGTTGATCATGATATTTCAAAAGTCCTTCATGATAAGCACATGATAAACGATGATATGTATAAACTTTCTCAAGAGTTATCGATTTAAAAATGCAGCTGTACGGACTATGTAAGGAGGATCTATAATGAGAAATACTAAAATTGTATGTACGATTGGCCCAGCTTCAGAGTCAATTGAGAAATTAGAAAATTTGATGGAATGTGGCATGAATGTTGCTCGACTTAATTTTTCACATGGAAACTATGAGGAGCACGCAGATCGCATCAAAAACATCCGTGCTGCGGCGGAGAAAACGGGGAAAACGGTAGCTGTTCTCTTGGATACAAAAGGTCCTGAAATCAGAACGCATGATTTTGTTGATGGACAAGCAGAACTCATGCAAGGTAAAACTGTTTACGTATCTATGAAAGAAGTGGAAGGTACTGCAGAACGTTTTTCTGTCACTTATCCTGGCTTAATTGATGATGTCCATGAAGGCTCGAAGATTTTGTTAGATGATGGTTTAATTGAATTAGAAGTAAAAGAAGTAAATAAGGCTAATCAAGAATTAAAGACAGTTGCACTGAATAGTGGGGTAATTAAAAACAAAAAAGGCGTTAACGTCCCTAATGTATCTGTGAATTTACCAGGTATTACAGAAAAAGATGCAAATGATATTCTTTTCGGTATAGGGCAGGATATCGATTTTATTGCAGCTTCTTTTGTAAGACGCGCATCAGACGTATTGGAAATAAAAGAGCTTTTGGAAAACCATAATGCAACACATATACAGATCATCCCTAAGATTGAAAATCAAGAGGGTGTCGATAATATTGATAGTATTTTAGAAGTAAGTGATGGGCTAATGGTTGCACGTGGTGATTTGGGGGTTGAAATACCTGCTGAAGATGTACCTTTAGTACAGAAACAATTAATTAGAAAGTGCAATACAGTTGGTAAGCCTGTTATTACGGCAACACAAATGCTTGATTCAATGCAGCGTAACCCTCGCCCAACAAGAGCAGAAGCTTCAGATGTAGCTAACGCTATTTTTGATGGTACAGATGCAATTATGCTCTCAGGCGAAACAGCAGCAGGTGATTATCCAGTTGAATCGGTGCAAACGATGAGCAATATTGCAGTTAAAGCGGAGACAGCAATTGATCATTCTTCTATATTGAAAGATCGATCTAGAAATGTTGATATGACAATTACTGACGCAATTAGTCAATCCGTTACGCATACAGCTATGAATTTAGCAGTAAGTGCTATTATAACTCCGACAGAAAGTGGACATACCGCAAGAATGATATCTAAATATCGTCCGCATTCACCAATCCTTGCTGTTACTTTTTCTGAAAGAATAAATCGAAGGCTTTCCTTAGTATGGGGAGTTCATGCCGTTATGTGTAGACGGGCTGAATCGACGGATGAAATGCTCGATATTGCAGTAGAACGTGGGTTGCGTTCTGGCATGGTCGAACATGGTAATCGCGTTATCATCACAGCCGGAGTTCCAGTCGGTCAAAGTGGAACTACAAATTTGTTAAAAGTGCACGTAATTGGTAATGTGATTGCTAGTGGACAAGGAATCGGTCGAAAAAGTGCTTTTGGTAAAGCTGTTGTTGTTAAATCAGCAGAAGAAGCAGTAAGCAAAGTAAGTGAAGGAGACATTGTAGTAACATATGGCTCAGATCGCGAAATGATGCCTGCGATTGAAAAGGCTGCTGGGATCGTTACAGAAGAAGGTGGCTTAACTTCCCATGCTGCTGTGGTAGGATTAAGCCTAGGTATCCCTGTTATTGTTGGTGTTAAAAACGTGTTTAAAGACATTAAAGATGGGGAAATTATTACAATTGATGGAGCAAATGGTGATATTTATCAAGGACATACGAAAGTTCTATAACATAAAAAAGGGGCGTTTCGCCCTCTTTTTTTATGTTATAGGCTATGAAAGTTTAAGCTGTTTTATACGGATAGCGTATGATATAGTTTGATCAGGAGGTGTGCAGTATGAAAATATTTTTACTTGTTGCATTTATCTTATCTGCTCTAGAGATAGGTGTTTTTATTTGGATAGGAGGTTGGATAGGTCCATGGTGGGTTGTAGGCTTTGTTCTCCTTACTGGAGCGGTGGGCTTTTATTTAGCAAAACAACAAGGGATAGAAACTTGGAACCGCGCGCAGCTTTCGATGCAACGTGGCGAAGCCCCAACAGGCTATATTATTGATGGAATTTGTATTCTAATAGGTGCTGTATTATTAGTAACTCCAGGCTTTATTTCAGATATAGTTGGATTTTTACTAGTTATTCCAACGACTCGAAAGCTGTTCAACCAAAGAATAGAAAAATTTTTAAAATATCTAATCAATAAACGAACTATTATATATCGGAGGTGGTAGCACTAACCTTTAATAAATTTCCATACATCTTGAAATATACCTGCTTGATAAAAAGCTTGTATGGAAATAAGTATAAGGGGAGCAATAATAAATCCAATGATTCCCCAAATTTGTAGCCCGATAAACAGTATAATAAGCGCTACTAGTGGGTGTGTCCCCATACTAGAAGATAAAATTTTTGGTTCAATTATTTGTCTAACAATGACAATAGAACCGTATAGAATCGCTAATTGAATCGTTAAAGCATGATCACCAACTATAAATAAATAAATCATCCACGGAAAGAAAATAATGCCAGATCCGACATACGGAATAAGGTCAACGAAAGCAACATATAGCGAAATGGTAAACGCATGATTAACATGTAAGAGTTTTAAACCTATATATACTAAAACAGCAGAAATGATTACTAAAATAAGCTGAGCCTTTACATATGCGATGACAGTTTTCTTAAATTGCATTTGTACACTATTTATTTTAGTTTGCAGTGAATGAGGGATTATTTTTTGACTGAACAAGGAAATTTGTTGGTAATCATTTGCTATTAGAAAAGCTGCTAATAAGATAAAAACCGTTACAGTAAAGGAACTTGGAAGCGCAGTAAATAAAGAAGGAATTTGCAATAAAATGAATTGGAGCGATTCCGAAAGTTTCGCACTAATATGTTCTGTAATATGTTTGACGGAATTGTTTATCGCTTCTTGTTGGGAAGTGTCCAATGCTTGTAAGTACGTCGTCATTTTCTCATATAGTGGCATGATTTTTTGATCCAAAATACTTGTTACATAATTGCTAAACGTTTGCACATAGTCTGGGAGGTGTGTTGCTAAAAAAGTAGTGCCTTGCATAAATTCAGAAAATAGAATAAATACGATGCTACTTAGAAAAGCAAACGTAAATAACATGGTTCCACTTACTGCCATCATCCGAGGAAGTTTCCATTTTTCCTCAAAAAAATTAGCAACTGGGTTTATTGCCATCGCTAAAATACTAGCTATAAGTAATGGATATAAATAGGAGAAACCTACAGTTAGTAACAGATAGCCTAAAATAGTAAGTGTTATTACAATTATAAAACGCAATAATTGGTATAATCTTGGCTTGTACATCTTTAAAACCTCAATCCCTTTTCTTATAAATTCCTTTCTGTTAGTTAAACAGAGAAGTACTCCTCGCTTGAACAATCTAACATGTAGTATGAAAATAAACCCTTTTAAAATAGGAGAAAACTTGGCTATCGCCAAGTCTTTATAGGAATGGAACGCCGTCGGTTTACTTATATGATAAAGCATAAAAATTTGATGCTTTCCTATAAAAATTAAAGCGTCGTTTAAGTATAAAGACAACTTCCCCCACTCATTAAAACTTACTTGATATTTATGCAAGTCCAAATAAAATTAGAATAAAATTTTTGAGTCTTTTATTTTCTTAGTTTTTTAGTTTATAGTCTTATTTTAGTGGGTAAATACTACTGTCTTTTTTGCTGTAACTTAGCCTTTCTTATCACCAAAGTTGAAGCTAAGGAAACTCTTTTTTGCAAAATATGCAAGCTTCTAGTAAAATTTAATAGTAAGTTTAATCGGTTTCAATTCACATTAGATTCATAATACTTTATAATTATCATTGGGGGATATTATTTAGTTCTTAGATTGTATGTCGAAAGATAGTACACTGAATAATTTACAAAGGAGAGGGTTTGTTATGACAACAACAACGAAGGGGCTTGAGGGAGTTGTAGCAACTCAATCGTCAATTAGTTCTATAATAGATGATCAGCTTACATATGTAGGCTATAAGATTGATGATTTAGCTAAAAATTCCAGTTTTGAAGAAGTGATTTTTTTACTATGGAATCAAAGACTTCCGAAACAAGATGAGCTAGACGAATTAAAAAAAGAGCTTGCTTCAAATATGGTAGTACCAGAAGCAATTATTAAACATCTACATTCTTATGATTTGTCAACTGTACATCCAATGACTGCTCTACGCACCGCCGTTTCTATGTTAGGTTTGTACGATGAAGAAGCAGAAGTAATGGAAGCGCAAGCAAACAAGCGAAAAGCTATTCGTATTCAAGCAAAAATAGCCTCTATCGTAACCGCTTTTGCACGAATCCGTAAAGGAAAGGACCCTGTTCAGCCTAAGCTAAGTTATAATTATGCTGAAAATCTACTATTCATGTTAAATGGTAAAGAGCCGAAAGAAATTGAAGTAGAAGCTATGAACAAAGCACTTGTTCTTCACGCAGACCATGAACTTAATGCTTCCACCTTTACAGCAAGAGTATGTGTTGCAACACTGTCTGATATTTATTCAGGTGTTACAGCTGCAATTGGTGCATTAAAAGGTCCGCTACATGGTGGAGCCAATGAGGGCGTTATGAAGATGCTTACAGAAATTGGAGAAGAAGAAAATGCGATCCCTTACATTCAAGAAAAGTTAGACAATAAAGAGAAAATCATGGGAATGGGTCATCGTGTCTATAAAGGTGGAGACCCAAGGGCGAAGTTTTTAAAAGAAATGTCGAAACAATTAACAGAATTAATTGGCGAACCTAAATGGTATAAAATGTCAGTTAAAATTGAAGATTATATAAAAGATCACAAAGGTTTGCCGGCAAATGTCGACTTTTATTCTGCTTCTGTATATCACAGCCTAGGAATTGATCATGATTTATTCACACCGATTTTTGCAGTAAGTAGAACATCGGGATGGCTAGCTCATATTCTTGAGCAATACGCTAATAATCGTTTAATCCGTCCACGTGCAGAATATACAGGGCCTATCTCACCAGAATATAGTACAATTGATAAACGATAGTATGTAGCTAATTGTAGATTAACCGATTATTTTCTACTATAGCAACGAAGAGAAAATGATCCTTATAAATAAGGGCAGTGTGCAAAAGATGTTCATTGGGACTTATTTTTGCTAAACTATATACAGAATGAATTTAGGAGGTAATCATTGTTATGACAAAGGGAGAAAAAATTGTTGTAGAAAATGGAAAAATGGATGTACCAAACCATCCGATTATACCATTTATTGAAGGTGATGGAACAGGACCAGATATTTGGTCAGCTGCGCGTGAAGTAATCGAAGCTGCTGTGGAGAAAGCGTATAATGGGGAGAAAGCAATTGATTGGCTGGAAGTATACGCTGGAAAAAAAGCTTACGATAAAACAGGCGAATGGCTACCTCAAGATACATTAGATAAAATTAACCAATATAAAATTGCTATTAAAGGGCCGTTAACGACCCCTGTTGGCGGCGGGTTCCGCTCATTAAACGTGGCACTTCGTCAAGAACTTGATTTATTTACGTGCTTACGTCCGGTACGATATTTCGACGGTGTTCCATCTCCAGTTAAACGCCCTGAAGATGTGGACATGGTCATTTTCCGTGAGAACACAGAAGATATTTATGCAGGAATTGAATGGCAAAAAGGTTCAGAAGAAGTAGATAAAGTTATTAATTTTTTACAAGAAGAAATGAACGTTTCCAATATTCGTTTCCCTGAAACTTCTGGAATTGGTGTTAAACCAGTATCTGAAGAGGGAACGAAACGTTTGGTGCGTGCTAGTATCCAATATGCACTCAATGAAGGACGCAAAAGTGTTACTTTAGTACATAAAGGTAACATCATGAAGTTCACAGAAGGCGCTTTTAAAAATTGGGGATATGAAGTAGCAGAACAAGAATTTGCTGATCAAGTATTCACTTGGGCAGAATACGATCGCATTGTTGAAAAAGAAGGTAAGGATGCTGCTAACAAAGCGCAAGACGAAGCAGTTGCTGCAGGGAAAATTATTGTTAAAGATGCGATTGCAGATATTTTCTTACAACAAATTCTCACGCGTCCAAAAGAGTTTGATGTAGTAGCAACAATGAATTTAAATGGAGATTATATTTCTGATGCTCTTGCTGCACAAGTAGGAGGAATTGGCATAGCTCCAGGGGCAAACATTAACTATGATACAGGGCATGCTATTTTCGAAGCGACACATGGGACAGCTCCTAAATATGCAGGCATGGATAAAGTAAATCCTTCATCTGTTATTCTGTCTGCTGTTTTAATGCTTGAACATCTGGAGTGGAGAGAGGCAGCTAACTTGATTACGAAAGCGATGGATAAAACAATCGCTTCTAAGGTCGTTACGTATGATTTTGCACGTTTAATGGACGGTGCTAAAGAAGTGAAATGTTCCGAGTTTGGAAAAGAATTAATTAAAAACATGGACTAATAACGGATTTGCTGCACAATAGACGTAAAACTTACGTCTATTGTGTGATGAATGCACACATAGATATTGTTAAGTTTTTGCCGAACTAATCGACTAACTTTATACCAAATAGAACAAAGGGGTTTTTTATAATGGCAATAAAGAGAAGTAAAATTTCTGTAATCGGTTCCGGATTCACTGGTGCGACGACTGCATTAATGCTTGCGCAAAAAGAATTAGGTGATGTTGTGCTTGTTGATATACCTAATATGGAAGATCCAACCAAAGGTAAAGCTTTAGATATGCTAGAGGCTAGTCCTGTTCAGGGTTTTGATGCGTCTATTATTGGTACCTCGAATTATGAAGATACAAAAGACTCGGACTTGGTAATTATTACAGCGGGGATTGCTCGTAAGCCAGGAATGAGTCGTGACGACTTAGTAAATACAAATGCTAAGATTATGAAGTCTGTAACACAAGAAATTATGAAATACTCTCCGGAAACGTATATCGTCGTATTAACAAATCCAGTTGATGCTATGACATACACAGTATTTAAAGAATCTGGTTTGCCAAAAGAGCGGGTGATTGGGCAGTCAGGTGTACTAGATACAGCTCGTTTTCGAACTTTTGTTGCCCAAGAATTAAATGTTTCTGTTAAAGATGTAACAGGATTTGTACTAGGCGGACATGGGGATGATATGGTGCCTTTAATTCGCTACTCGTATGCGGGAGGAATTCCACTCGAAACATTAATATCTAAAGAACGTTTAGATGCTATTGTAGAAAGAACAAGAAAAGGCGGTGGAGAAATAGTAGGGTTACTTGGTAATGGAAGTGCTTACTATGCTCCTGCTGCTTCTCTTACAGTAATGGCCGAAGCAATTTTAAAGGATCAGCGTCGAGTTCTACCTGCTATTGCTTACCTTGAAGGAGAATATGGCTATTCAAACATTTATCTTGGAGTGCCAACTGTATTAGGTGGAAATGGTATAGAAAAGGTCATCGAGCTTGAATTAACGGAAGAGGAGAAAGCTGCACTTGATAAATCGGCAGATTCTGTTAAAAAAGTGTTAGATGTCTTAAATTAAAGGCTTATAGCATAACGAAAAACACATGAAACAAATTGTCGTTTCATGTGTTTTTTGTACCATAGGAAAGCAAACACTTTTTATGATTTATCCCGAACATAAGGTGCTGTAAGACTCCCACTTCAAGATTTGGAGATGTGAAATTGATCAAGTCTAAGTTGGAGATAACAGTACTTAAATCGCTACGTTGCTAAATGGGCGCTTGTACCCTTTTTCTACTATCCCTGAATTTCGTGAAGTACTACAAAAGCAATAGTTTAGTAGATGACCTCGTATGGATTGGCAAATGACTGAATTTTTGCTATAATAGAAAGCGTTTACATGGATAGGGGGATGAAAGGATTGATTGGAAAAAGACGACCGTTAGGCAAATCCTTATATGATATCAAAATTGGTGATACGTGCAGCCGAACGACTCGAATGAATGATCGAGATTTATTGTTGTACTTAGGATTAACGGATGATGCAAACCCGTTATATTTACAACATGACTATGCTTCATTAACACCTTATAAACAACCAATCGTGCCATCTGTCATGCTTTATGGCATGGTATCTTCTTTAGTATCTATGGAATTGCCAGGGCCAGGAAGCCATATTATTCATCACGAAATGGTTTTCCCTAGAGCAGTCTATCATAATTCCGAAGTAGATATTTCTCTAGAAGTAATTGCCATTGATGAGAGCAATCAGTGTCTAGCTATGAATGTACTTGCAAAGGATGAGGAAGGAGAAGTCGTTTTAAACGGTAAGTTGTATGTGACACCAGCTCATAAACCAAATACGTTAACTGCGCAATCTTTAGAAAACTTCTTTTAAAACTACTCTAAAACTTGTTCATAACTTATCCCTTATTAGCATAAAATGTATTATCGTTCAATAAACATTCCTTTTCATACATTGATACTGTGTAAAAATAAATTTACAAATTCTTATCGTATTCACATTCTTAACAATTCAGTGTAAGATGTAGATGGAACCTATTAAAGTATGTAGAAACGGGGACTGGATATGAACGAGAAAATTTTAATTGTAGATGACGAGAAATCTATTGTAACATTGCTTAACTTTAATATCGAAAAAGCGGGCTTTGTGACAGATGTTGCTTATGATGGTTATGAAGCAGTACAAAAAGCACAAAGCAACAGTTATGATTTGATTGTTTTAGATCTTATGCTCCCTGAGATGGATGGCATGGATGTTTGTAGGTATTTAAGAAATAACCAAATAAACACACCAATTCTTATGCTTACTGCTAAAGATGAGGAATTTGATAAAGTGCTTGGATTGGAATTAGGTGCAGATGATTATTTAACGAAGCCTTTTAGCCCAAAAGAAGTGGTAGCTAGAATTAAAGCTATTTTACGGAGAGCAAAGAGAGTAGAAAAATCTAATTTTTCATTTATACAAGTTGGTGATTTAACGGTGTTCCCTGAAAGATATGAAGCAGAAATGGCAGGGAAAGTGATTACCTTTACGAGAAAAGAATTTGAACTGTTATATTATCTAGCAAAGAATAAAGGAAAGGTTATTTCACGTGACCAACTTCTTAGCGGTGTATGGGATTATGATTTTGTTGGTGATACCCGTATTGTGGATGTTCACGTTTCTCATTTACGGGATAAAATAGAACCAGATTCTAAAAAACCTGTTTATATTAAAACGGTACGAGGTCTTGGTTATAAATTGGAGGACCCTAGTTAATGCGATTTTTGTTTGAAAAACCTATATTCGGTTACACAGTAGGTGTTTTTTTAGTTGTTTTAGTAACCGGTATTTTGTTAAGTGTTTTAATTGGAGATTATCTAGTATTAGCTGCAGTACTAGTAATTCAATTTATCGTTTTATTGTTATTTATCATACATTTATATGAAACAGTCTTAAAGCCTATTAAAAAAGCAACGAAGACAGTGGATGAGATTGTAAAAGGTAATTATCGAGCTAGATTTCATCATCCAAGTACAGACAGTATTGGGCAGTTAAGTACGAAGATTAATGCTTTAGCGCGAAATTTAAATGAATTAACTATTCAAGAGCAAATGCAGGCAGAACAATTATCTACGATTATAGAAAATACACAAAGTGGACTTGTTTTAATTGATGCAAAAGGGTATATCCACTTCGTTAACCGTAAATTTCTTGTTATGTTTGGGCAAACAACGAATGATTTTCAAGGCCATCTTTATTATGATGTTCTGCACAATGAAGTTATTCATGAAACGGTTCAAAAAACTTTCTTGTACGAGCGAAATATTAAAGAGGAGTTTACGCATTATAAAGGCTTGGATAAATACTATATTGAGATAGTTGGCGCCCCTATTTTTGATGAACGTAATTTATTAAAAGGGGCGGTGCTCGTTCTTTATGATATAACGGAGTTAAAAAAGCTGGAATTAATGCGAAAAGACTTTGTTGCGAATGTTTCGCATGAGTTAAAAACTCCAATTACGTCTATTAAGGGATTTGCTGAAACATTATTAGATAATCCGATGAAAGATTTGGAGAAAAACAAAGAATTCTTAGAAATAATTTATAATGAGAGTCACCGGATACAATTATTAATTCAGGATTTGTTGATTCTTTCTCGACTAGAAAAAGAAAATCACCAACTAGTTCTTTCCACCTTTTCTATGCGTGAATTGGTAGATGAAGTAATTCCAGTCATTCATCAAAAGTTTGCTGATAAAGGATTGACATTTGATAAATCTATTCAGCAAAGTTTACAACTTACAGCGGATAAAGAAAAAGTGAAGCAAATTATTATTAATCTTATCGATAACGCTATAAACTATACACCAGAGCATGGACATATTTATTTACGGATTATGAATCAAGGCAGTAACGTGCTTATTGAAGTGGAGGATACAGGGATAGGTATTGAGAAGGAAGCTCTGCCTCGTATATTCGAACGTTTTTACAGAGTGGATAAAGCTAGAAGTCGTAATACCGGAGGAACAGGACTCGGCTTAGCGATTGTCAAACATATTGTAGAAGTACATGATGGTACGATTGATATAGAAAGTGAAATTAATAAAGGGACAAAGATAGTGGTTAGTCTCCCAATGAATAAGGACGGTAAGATACAATAACGAATAAAAGGGATAGGAGCTGAAACCTAAGGGTCTCCTATCCCTTTTTTCTTGAATGATAGAAAATTAGGGGTAAGTAGTAGAGAAGACGAGCTACAGCTAAGTTTTAATAAAACAGTGAGCTTGGCTTATTTTATTAATATACATTTAGAATATTGTAGTATAAACAAATAAGACGTGACGCATACGGCGTTTCACTTTATAGGGATAGAATGATAAAATATGCTTAATGATGAAATAATCGGAGGCGAAACTATGAGCAATAAATTGGTATTAATTGATGGTAACAGTATTATTTACCGTGCATTCTTCGCGTTGCCGCTTTTAAATAATGATAAAGGCGTATATACAAATGCTGTATATGGCTTTACAACCATGCTATTAAGAATGATAGAGGAAGAAAAGCCTACACATATGTTGGTTGCATTTGATGCCGGTAAAACAACTTTTAGACATGATACATATAAGGAATATAAAGGAGGAAGACAAAAAACACCTCCAGAACTATCGGAACAATTCCCTTTATTAAAAGAAGTATTAGATGCATTTTCTATCCCACATTATGAACTGGATAATTATGAGGCAGATGATATAATCGGTACACTATCCAAGCAAGTAGAAGAAAATGGATGGGAAGTAACCGTTATATCTGGTGATAAAGACTTGCTTCAATTAGTTTCTGATCACGTGACTGTAAGTTTGACTAAAAAAGGAATTAGCGATGTTGAGCGTTATACACCTGCTTTTTTAAAGGAAAAAATGGAAATTACGCAAGAACAAATTATTGATTTGAAAGCATTGATGGGAGATAATTCAGATAATATCCCAGGTGTCCCTGGGGTGGGGGAGAAAACGGCAGTCAAATTACTAAAACAATTTCATACATTAGAAAATGTGTATGACCATTTGGAAGATGTTAGTGGGAAAAAGCTGAAAGAGAAGCTAGCAACTCATAAAAAAGAAGCCTTTATGAGTAAAGAACTTGTAACCATTAACCGATCTTCACCAATTACAATTAAACCTGACGATGTTATCTATAGCGGATATGCGCAAGATAAAGTCAGAGCGATTTTTACCGAACTCGGCTTTCAATCGTTATTAACTCGTATGCAAGGGTCTGACGAAGATAAGCCAATGGAAACAGCGGAACAACATCCTCCAATTGAATTTTCCATATTAGATGAAGTAAACCATGATTTGTTTACTGGAGAAGAAGCACTTATTGTTGAAATGTTAGAAGAAAATTATCATCAAGCATCCATTCAAGGCTTTTCCATCGTTAATGAGGAAGCGGCTTACTTTTTACCAAAAGATATAGCCATGCAATCCGAACAATTTCAATCATGGTTACGGGATTCTTCTATGAAAAAATATGTATTTGATGCCAAAAAAACATTTGTTTCTTTATCACGAGTTAATATGCACATTGAAGGTATCGCGTTTGATATGCTCTTAGCTTCTTATTTAATTAACCCATCGGAAAACAATCATGATATACCAGCTATTAGCCACAGATTAGGAAGAACGGATGTATATCTAGATGACGAGGTGTATGGGAAGGGAGCAAAGCGGAAGCTCCCAGAACAGTCGATTTTTAGAGAACATGTGGTAAGGAAAGCAAGCATGCTGTACGAGCTGAAACCACAGATGGAAAAGCAACTTAAAGAAAATGAACAGTACGAATTGTTTAAGGAGTTAGAAATGCCATTGGCGCTTATCCTTGGAGAGATGGAGCATACGGGCGTGCTTGTTGATACAAAACGTTTAGAAGAAATGCGCACCGACTTGAAAAATCGTTTAGCAGAATTAGAGAAAGAGGTTCATGAATTGGCTGGTGAGGAGTTTAATTTAAACTCTCCAAAACAGCTGGGTCCAATTCTGTTTGAAAAACTAGGTCTCCCAGTTATTAAGAAGACTAAAACGGGTTATTCCACTGCTGCTGATGTGTTAGAACAACTTCAGGATGAGCATGAAATCATTCCGAAGCTGTTATTATATCGCCAATTGGGTAAATTGCAGTCCACTTATATTGAAGGGTTATTAAAAGTAGTAGATGAAAAAACAAATAAAATTCACACTCGTTTTAATCAAGCACTAACGCAAACAGGTCGTTTAAGCTCCATCGAACCAAACTTACAAAATATCCCTATACGTTTGGAAGAAGGTAGGAAAATACGTCAAGCCTTTATTCCTGCTCAAAAGGATTGGGTTATGTTTGCTGCTGATTACTCTCAAATTGAGTTGAGAGTATTAGCACATATTGCACGCGATGAAAAATTAATGACGGCATTTAAACAAGAAAAAGATATTCATACGCAGACAGCGATGGATGTCTTTCATGTGAATAAAGAAGAAGTTTCCGCAAATATGCGTAGACAAGCAAAAGCAGTTAACTTCGGTATTGTATACGGCATTAGTGATTACGGATTATCGCAGAACCTAGGTATTACTCGAAAAGAAGCGAAACAGTTTATTGATCGATATTTTGAGAGTTACCCAGGGGTAAAAACATACATGGAAGAGATCG
Organism: Virgibacillus dokdonensis; assembly: GCF_900166595.1. Classification (NCBI taxonomy): domain Bacteria; kingdom Bacillati; phylum Bacillota; class Bacilli; order Caryophanales; family Bacillaceae; genus Virgibacillus; species Virgibacillus dokdonensis. The sequence continues at coordinate 1,588,605 of NZ_LT745763.1, forward strand.
TTCAAGAAGCAAAACATAAGGGGTACGTAAGCACGATTATGAATCGTAGAAGATATTTGCCGGATATTACCAGTCGTAACTTTAATCAAAGAAGTTTTGCTGAACGAACTGCTATGAATACGCCAATTCAAGGAAGTGCAGCGGACATTATTAAAAAAGCGATGATTGATTTGCATGGTAAGCTAGAGGAACAACAGTTGCAAGCACGAATTTTATTACAAGTACACGATGAGTTAATTTTAGAAGCACCGCAGTCTGAAGTAGAGACATTAAAAGAAATAGTGCCAGCTATTATGGAACATACAGTGGATTTAAATGTACCTTTAAAGGTTGATTATGCTTATGGAGATAGTTGGTTTGATGCTAAGTAAGGAGTTAAGGAGATGCCGGAATTACCAGAAGTAGAAACCATTCGCAACACGTTAAAACGATTTGTAATCAACAGAACGATTGATCAAATAGATATTTATTGGCCAAAAATAATTAAGCAACCTGATGATATAAAGCAATTTCAGTCAGAGATTATAGGGCAAAAAATTTTAGACATTCATCGAAAAGGGAAATTTTTATTGTTTGAATTAAACGATTATGTTCTCGTTTCACATCTTCGAATGGAAGGGAAATATAGCGTTCATCAAGAAGGAGAACCGGTAAAGAAACATACGCATATTATCTTTCGATTTTCTACCGGAGAAGAATTACGTTATAATGACGTCCGAAAATTTGGCACGATGCATTTGTTTCATCGGGGAGAGGTAATGAATCAAAAGCCGTTATGTTTGTTAGGTCCTGACCCATTCGATGATGCATTTACGGCAGAATACTTTATTGAGAAGCTGAAAAAAACAAAGCGCGTTATTAAATCCGCTTTATTAGATCAAACGATTGTAGCTGGATTAGGAAACATCTATGTGGATGAAACATTGTTCAAGGCACGTATTCATCCTTTAGTACCAGCAAACAAATTAACGCAGAAAGAAATAAAAGAAGTTCGCAAGCAAGCCATTGCTACTTTAGAAGAGGCTGTATTGCAGGGCGGTACAACGATACGCTCTTATGTCAATAGCCAAGGTGAAATGGGGATGTTTCAACAAAAACTTTATGTATATGGTCAAGAAAATAAAGCTTGTAAAACATGTGGTAATACCATTGCCAAATTAAAAGTTGGTGGACGTGGGACACATATTTGTACAAGCTGTCAGCCAATAAAGAGGTGATATAATGAGTGTAATTATTGGTCTAACTGGTAGCATTGCAACGGGAAAAAGTACTATTTCTTTAATGTTTGATGATTTTCGTATTCCTGTAATTGATGCGGATAAACTTGCTAGGGAAGTTGTAAAACCCGGGGAGAGAGCGTATGAAGAAATTATTCGACATTTTGGCCTGGAAATCTTGAGAAAGGATAAAACATTAAACCGAGAGTTGCTAGGTGAAATTATATTTGCAGATGAACAGAAGCGAGAGCAATTAAATCATATTGTTCATCCTGCTGTAAGAGAAAAAATGGTTGAAAAAAGAGACGCTTATCTTCAATCAGGATATACATGTGTTGTGCTTGATATTCCTTTATTGTTTGAGAATAATTTGACTTCGCTCGTTGATAAAACAATTGTTGTTTATGTTGATGAAGCTACGCAATTACAGCGTTTAATGGAGAGGGACGACTATTCTGAAGCGGAAGCGAAGCAGCGAATAAAAGCGCAAATGTCTATAACAGAAAAAGTCAAAAAAGCTGACGGCGTTATTGATAATACTGGATCAAAGCTTGAATCTTTTGAGCAACTGGAAAAGTTGCTATTAGCATGGAATATACTCCCTGGTTAAATCAAAAAAACATTCGCATCCATTCTTGGTGCGAATGTTTTTTATAAGAAAGCATAGAACTACGGGTTTCTCGCATAAGCAAAAAGAAAGCCCTAAGCAAATTTTTTCTAAAAAGATATTAAATTATAAAGTGAGGTGTTTGTAGATAAGGAATCATCCAACAGCTAGGCGATGTCAGGAAGTAGCCCTAGGATAAGTCGCCATCGTTCCGGCCACTTACTGTGATGCCTTTATCTTCGTTGATTTGTTCCATTCGCCACGTTGCTAAACAGACGACCGACGCTTCGTTCTTATAAAAATTATGATATGAAAAACCTTCTATAAGCCATTAAAACGAACTGAGTATGTCAAAATACTATAGTTCGAAATCATAAGAAAACTGAAATATATTCGAAATCGAATTTTATAGTCACATATTTCTTTAAATGTGTTATACTAATTAATAAATAAATTAAAAAAGTATAACTCATAATAGGAGGAAGTCGTATGAGAAAAACGAGAATTGCAATAAATGGATTTGGCCGTATTGGGCGAATGGTTTTTCGACAAGCGATAAAAGATAAAAATTTAAATGTGGTAGCGATTAATGCTAGTTATCCAGCTGAAACGTTAGCACATTTAATTAAATATGACAGCGTACATGGAATTTTAGACGAGGAAGTGAAATCGCTTCACAAAGGAATTATGGTAGGAGAAAGCCATGTTGAATTAGTTAATTCTCGAGTTCCAGAACAATTACCTTGGGAGGAACTAGCAATTGATGTCGTAATTGAAGCTACTGGAAAATTCAAAACGAAAGAAAGCGCTGGTGGGCATCTTCGTGCAGGAGCTAAAAAAGTAGTCATTACTGCACCAGGTAAAGAAGTAGATCAAACGATAGTAATGGGAGTTAACGAAGATGCTTATGATCCACAAAAGCATGATGTTGTTTCCAATGCTTCCTGTACTACAAACTGTCTTGCACCTGTTGTAAAAATTATTGATGATTATTTCGGTATTGAAAATGGGTTAATGACGACTGTACATGCTTTTACAAATGACCAAAAAAACATTGATAATCCACATAAAGACTTAAGAAGAGCTAGAGGTTGCACCCAATCTATTATCCCAACTTCTACTGGTGCAGCTAAAGCTTTGGGAGAAGTGCTCCCTCATTTAAATGGCAAACTTCATGGCATGGCTTTACGTGTACCAACACCTAACGTTTCATTAGTAGATCTTGTAGTGGATGTAAAAAAAGAAGTTACAGCTAGACAAGTTAATGAAGTATTTAAAAAAGCTGCCGATGCTGACTATAGCGGCATTATTCAGTATAGTGATGAGCCACTAGTGTCTATTGATTATACAACTACTGAATATTCCGCTATTATAGATGGTCTGTCAACGATAGTCATGGAGGGGCGCAAAATCAAAGTATTAGCATGGTATGATAATGAATGGGGCTACTCTAAGCGTGTATTGGATTTAACGAAACTTGTAGGTCATTATCTTGTTGAAAAGCATATGCAAATGAGCTAATTAACATCAAATGAACAAGTAGCAAAACTTTTTACGTTTGACACTTCTACAATATTATAATGTTCTTATCCCAAGTCGGTCTTGTAGGTAAAAATGATGGCGCTGACAATCAGTGGGGATAGTGAATGGCCCTACTGATTGAAGATTCACTTTATGGAAAATAAATTACATTTCAAGAACGGGCCTATGCAAAGTTCACTTTGAACGGAATGAAAATATTGCAATCCATATAGAAAACGTTTATACTTTTCGTTGTATTCAAATGAAACAATCATGCTATAATTATAGTTATGAGCTTTTCAGTTAAATGAAGAACACTATAAGGATGAAGTAGTGAATGGATACAAAGGGAAGGCATATCATTGTTGAACTTTGGAAATGCAATAAAGATGTATTAAATAACATAATAGAAATGGAACGGTTTTTCGTTGAAGCTGCTTTAAAGGCTGGAGCAGAAATAAGAGAAGTTACGTTTCATAAGTTTGCACCAATTGGAATAAGTGGTGTCATTATTATTTCTGAATCTCATCTTACAGTACATAGTTTCCCAGAACATGGCTATGCCAGTGTTGATGTATATACATGTGGATACAATATTGATCCTTACATAGCGGTAGAATGTATATCACAACACTTGCAGGCAGGCAAAGTAGAAAAAATGGAAATTACAAGAGGAATGGGAACATTAAGTTTCAGCACAAAAAAATAAGTAATTAATATCCTTTTTCTATAGTTATTGTGTAAGTAGAAGAAAACAGAGCGTGAGGTACTTAACGTGCTGAATCAGAGTTTATATGGGGTTAGTGTTAAGCCAAGTTTTCTAAGCTGAGGGAAACAGATATTATGCGAAAATTGTAACATAATGAAAAAAGTGGGTTGATAGACATAACATAGTCTATCAACCCATTCTTGTCTATGTTTATAGTTTATTAGAAGAATTAGTTCTGAAGTAATTTACTAGTATGCTTTATGTACGTAAGGTCTGTTATGTCAAAGGCTTTTGTTATGTATGCGCTATTTGCTTTTGTTGTGATATAGAGGTTTTATGAAAAACATGTTAAAATGAAACTACTATACAATAGAATATCTATGTTATGAAGGTGGCTTTTTAAAATGGGTTTTCGGAATACCATTTCCAAATATTTTAGTAATCATGCTGAAACACAAGATAATCATTGGAATGCCAGTTTACAAACACATTATTATAAAACAACGAAAGAAAAAGCAATGCAAGCACTTGAAAATTTATTTGAACAGTCTTCAAAATATGACATTCATGCTATATCTAAAGAGCATGGAGAATTAAGTATACAAGTTAAAAAAGGGAAAAAAGCATTTATTATTGCAACAGTAATTATGGTACGACCGTATCAAACCGCTATTGATTTTTCTGTTACAACAGAATCTCAACTACCAATAGATTTTGGTTATAGTACAAAAGTCATTCAACAATTATATAGAGAAATAAATAAAGCATTACCTTTCATCACGAAACAAGACAGGTAACGGTTGAAATGAGGAGTGGGCAGAACGATGAGATGTTCAAATTGCCAAAATAAAAGCACAAAAGTACTCGATTCCAGACCAATAGAAGAAGGACAAGCAATTCGGCGAAGAAGAGAGTGTGAACGTTGTGGCTTCCGGTTTACAACATTCGAACGGATTGAAGATGTACCGTTGATCGTAGTGAAAAAAGACGGCGCGAGGCAAGAATTTAGTCGGGATAAGTTAGTTCGTGGCTTAATTAAAGCTTGTGAAAAACGCCCTGTACCGTTAGAAACCATTGAAGAGATTGCTTTAAATGTAGAAAAAGAATTACGAAATGAAGGTATTTCAGAAGTTCATAGTAAAGATGTAGGGGAACAAATTATGGACCGCCTTTCTGAGGTCGATGAAGTTGCATATGTACGTTTTGCTTCAGTATATAGACAGTTTAAGGATATAAATGTTTTCCTAGACGAGCTAAAGGATATTATGAATAATAATAAAGAATATAACACGGATGGAAAGGGTTAGATGGGGATGAACAGGATAGGCAAAATTTTACCCATTGAAGGATACTGGGTGGAATTTCAAGGAAATCTGCCAACGGATTATGCAAAATCATTAACTCATTTATACCAACCTTTAATTGGAATGGCTGCTATTATCCTGTATCAAACATTACTCCATGAACGAGAATTACAAGCTGATAAGCAAATTCCTCAGACGCATCACACTTTAATGAATTACTTAAATCTTCCTTTAGACGGGATTTACGTTGCCAGACGCAAATTAGAAGGCATTGGTTTACTTAAAACTTATGAGTTGAATAGCAATGATAATCGAGTGTTTACGTATGTGTTAAAGCCTGCTTTTTCGCCTGGGCAATTTTTTAAAGATCCAATGCTTTCTCAGCTTTTATACCATCATATTGGTAGAGAAAAATATGCCCATTTAGAGCAACATTATGCTGTAAACAAACAGTCAGTAGATGGTAATAATATAACTGCTTCCTTCCAAGATGTATTTCAAACGATTATTCCTGATTCCTTGCCAAAGGAGGAGCAGAAGCAAATACAGCAAGGCGTGAATTTAGATAATGTAGATTTTACTTCTGTTGAACATAGCTTGAAGCAACGTATGATTCCAACTAAAAAGGTACTTACAGCTTACAATCGTAAAGTAATAACCCAGATGATGTTACTATATGAGTTGGAAACATATGAAATAGAAAAAGCAATTTTGTGGGCTTTAACGGAAGAAAATAGATTGCATATAAATGAATTCAAAGCAGCTTGCTTTGATTTATTTCAGTCGAAAAATCAGGAAAAGTCTGTCCGTCTCGTAGAAAAAGCGACTAAAGAAGTGCATAAGGGAGAAGAACCAGTAGGAAGTACGAAAGAAGAACAGCTCATTTATCATTTGGAGCATATTTCGCCTAAACAATTGTTGGAAGATTTGTCAAGTGGCCATCATGCTTCTGAACAAGACCTACGATTAATCGGCGACATTATGACATCACAAGGATTGCCAGCACCTGTTATGAATGTTTTAATACATTATGTACTTTTGCAAACAAATATGAAGTTATCTAAAAATTATTTATCTAAGATTGCTAGTCATTGGTCTAGGGCTAATTTAAAAACTGCGAAAGAAGCAATGGCTTTTGCGAAAAAAGAAGTAACTAATTATAAAAATTCAAAAAAGCCAACTAGAAAAACGCAATCGAAAGAAGTCGTTCCCGATTGGTTTAAACAACAAAAAAAGCAACAAAAACAGGAAGTTGCTGCTACGAAGGAAGACAAAGTGGATGAAGTGCAAGAGCAGAAAGAAATTGAAATGCTGTTAAAGCAGTATTCAAGCTATAACAAATAAACGCATTATCAAGGATGATGGATATGAAACCAGTACAATCGACGTTGCAAAAATGGATGAGACAAAACCAAAATTTTCAGGAGCACTATGCTAAAATTCGCCAAGAAATATTAAGTGACCCGGAAATAAAAGCACTTATAGCTGAGCATCCAGAGTTAACTAAGAAAGAAATAGATAAAAACTTAATTAAACTACATGAGTTTAAGACACAGTCTAAACAATGTAGTCACTGTACATGTTTTAATGATTGCATGAATATGATTCGAGGGTACTCCCCCGTGTTAAACGTCGAAGGTGGAGAGATCCATTTGTCCTATGAAAAATGTTATCGGCGAATTGATTATGAAAAGCAGCGAGAACAACAGCAATTAGTTCAAAGCTTATATATGCCTAAACAGATATTGGAAGCTAAAATTGATCATATTGATGCTGATCCAAAACGTAGCCAAGCTGTTCGAGAAATTGTGAAGTTTATAAGTGGTTGTGAACAAGAAATTCCTTCTAAGGGATTGTATTTATACGGTCCTTTCGGTGTAGGAAAAACTTATTTCCTCGGGGCGCTTGCTAATAAATTAAAAGAAATGTATATCTCTTCAGCATTAATTTATATGCCTGAATTTGTAAGAGAAATGAAGGCTTCGATGAAAGATGACTCGTTGAATAAAAAATTGGCGTATTTTAAAAAGACGGATGTTCTTATGCTTGATGATATAGGTGCGGAGATGCAATCCCCGTGGTTTCGCGATGAAATTCTAGGGTCTTTATTGCAGTATCGTATGATGGAAGGGTTACCCGTATTTTTCACTTCCAATTACAGCATGGAAGAACTTGAAACACACTTAGCTTCTACTAGAAATGGTGTGGAAGAAGTGAAAGCAGGTCGTATCATTGAGCGAATGAAACAAGTGAGCCAACCAGTAGCCGTTTTTGCTGAAAACAGGCGAACGTAATAATCCATTGATATTTCTAGTAAACTTGTTTCTTTCTTTTTGGAATAATGGTGATTGATATGGACCGTTCCTCTATCATGGAAATGAATCTCTAACCTAAGAGAGAACATAAATCCAAGTGAAAATTTCACTTGGATTTTCCAATTACACTATAAGAAAGTATAAAAATTTAAAGATTTATAGTATAAGAAAAACTACAGCTCCCACTATAAATAAAGATAAGCCAATTTTTTTCTAATAAGTTAAGAAAGCACAAATTAGGTGCTTGTGTATAAAGAAAAAACCGAATAGCCACGTCCTTCTCCATCGCCCAGCAACTAGGCGACTTCACGAAAACGCCTATGATAAGTCATCATTGGTTCTTAGCTAAGAGGAAGACCGACTAAAAAGGGGCTTGCCACCCTGAGCCTTTGTTCCACTATAAGAAAGTATAAAAGTTTTAAGGGTTATAGTATAAGAAAAACTATGCCATTCGCCATAAGACTTGGCGACGACAAGTCAAGTTTTTCTAATAAGAGGTAGGATTTAAATACCTCTATTATAATAAAAAAGCATTATTAACATTTCTATTTTTATCGATCTTTACTAGTTTTTACTGATTACTCATTATTTTCACCCTTTGTCCATATAATGTAACAGTTTGGTTGGATGAGGGTGATATGTATTGGTGGAATTATTTATCGAGTCAGATAAAGAAGTCATTCGTTTCTGTGAAAAGATGCGCCAGCATAATAAACAGATTAACCTGTATTGGAAAACACATAAAGAATGGGGGAATCATTTACAATTTGATGCAAATATTCCAAATCAAGTACTTATCCCAGCGATTGCGAAATCTTTAACGAATGTATTTATTACACACCGTATGGGAAAATGGATAACGTCGGTTATAGAAGATTATTATTTTTATACAGATACAAATGAAAAGGAAAAGATCTTAGAGTTAACGAATTGGGTAATGACTGGTACGGATAAAGATAGCCTATTTGTAAGAAAAAATGAAAACCCACAGCAGCTACTTGAATCACTCTTCATTGCAAACATAAAAGATACATCGACCATTCACTATGACTCATTAGTGAAATTTCGACTAAAAGTATTTCAGGATAATGTTGTTCATTATGTCGGTCTTGCAATTGATGAGTATAAAAGAGAAGAAGAGCACCAAGAATTCATTAATATGCTAAGAGGTTTCGTCTTAAATCGTAAATCTTCTGTACCTCATATTTATATGGTACAAGGTGAAACATTTTCTTTTTACAATGGCAACGGTAAACCTCTTTCACGGCTAGAATTACGAATGTTGATGCAAAAAGAACCATTGTATTTAGTAGGTTTGGATGATAATGAGTTTAATTTAGCTCCACTTATTGCGATGGCACCTGAGCATATTTATATTTATGGAGATGAGCCGTCAGAACCAAAAACGTTAACAGTGATTAATGTATTTCAGGAAAGAGTGACTTTTGAACCACTTCGCAAGTTTCCATTCTCTCACTATATGCAGAAAGAACAACAATAGGCTTGCTTTTTCTATAATCAAGCGCTATAATACAAATTATATTATTATTAACTTAACAATCGGCGATGAAAAGGACAAGAATCATTTACGAGGTAGGATAGAGAAGGGAATCATTGGCTGGAAGTTCCCGCTTACTAGGAATGGTTTACCACCTTCGAGCCCTGTTGCGATAGCAAAGCAACAGCGTACCATCTACGTTATAGATGAATGAAGCCGTAATGATTTACGGGAATTAGGGTGGAACCACGACGTGACCAACGCTCGTCCCTTTGCAAATAAGCAAAGGGATGGGCGTTTTTTAATTTGACGAGGAGTGATGATAATGGCAGAAGAATTAACTTTTGTATTTCCAGACGGAGCAGAAAAAGCTTTTCAAAAAGGCGTAACTGGCGAAGAGGTTGCCGGTTCCATTTCCTCTGGATTAAAAAAACAGGCATTAGCTATTAAGTTAGATGGTATACCGTTTGATTTAAGACGTAAATTAGACCATGGTGGATCCATAGAAATTATTACGAACAAAGATGATGCGGGTATAGAAATTATGCGTCATTCGACAGCTCATTTAATGGCTCAAGCGATTAAGCGATTGTATAAAGATGTGAACTTTGGTGTCGGTCCAGTAATTGAAGAAGGTTTTTATTATGATATGGACATGGAGCATTCGATTACACCTGAAGATCTGCCGAAAATTGAAAAAGAAATGAAAAAAATAATAGACGAAGCTCTAGAAATAGAACGTTTAGAAGTATCAAGAGAAAATGCTATAGAAATGTTTCAAGACGACCCCTTGAAGCTAGAGCTAATTGATGCCATCCCAGAAGATGAACAAGTTACGATTTATAAACAAGGAGAGTTTTTTGATTTATGTCGCGGAATTCACGTACCTTCTACAAATAAAATTAAGGCTTTTAAGCTGTTAAGTATTTCAGGTGCTTATTGGCGTGGGGATAGTAATAATAAACAATTACAACGCATTTATGGAACGGCGTTTGCAAAACAAAGTCAAGTGGAAGCTTATTTAAAGTTGTTGGAAGAACGTAAAGAACGTGACCATCGGAAACTAGGTAAGGAATTAGATATTTTTACTATCTCGCAAAAGGTAGGACAAGGTCTACCGCTTTGGCTTCCAAAAGGTGCGACAATCCGTAGAATTATTGAACGCTATATTGTTGATTTAGAGGAACGTCTTGGTTATGACCATGTCTATACGCCTGTATTGGGAAGTGTCGAGTTATATAAGACGAGCGGGCATTGGGATCACTATCATGAAGATATGTTCCCAGAGATGAAGATGGACAACGAAGAATTAGTACTAAGACCAATGAATTGCCCACATCATATGATGGTATACAAAAATCAGCTGTACAGCTATCGGAGTCTTCCTGTACGTATTGCTGAGCTTGGAACAATGCATCGTTATGAGATGTCTGGAGCATTAGCTGGGTTACAGCGTGTGAGAGCCATGACTTTAAATGATGCCCATATTTTTGCTCGTCCAGATCAATTAAAAGATGAATTTATTCGTGTTGTTGAGCTTGTGCAAAAAGTATATGAGGATTTTGGTATTAAGGATTATTATTTCCGCTTATCCTATCGTGATCCTGAAGATAAAGAGAAATATGTGGACAACGATGCGATGTGGGAAAAAGCACAAGCAATGCTTAAAGAGACCATGGAAGAACTACAAGTAGATTATGTAGAAGCTGAAGGTGAAGCAGCGTTTTATGGTCCAAAGCTGGATGTACAAGTGAAAACAGCATTAGGAAAAGACGAAACATTATCAACCGTTCAACTTGATTTTCATCTTCCTGAACGATTTGATTTAACATATATTGGTGAAGATGGTCAACATCACCGCCCGGTAGTTATTCATCGCGGTGTCGTTTCTACAATGGAACGTTTCGTTGCATTCCTCATTGAAGAATATAAAGGTGCGTTCCCTGTATGGCTTGCTCCTGTTCAGGTAAAAGTGATTCCAGTGTCTCCAAAGGCGCATTTGAATTATGCGAAACAGGTTGCTGATAAATTAAGGTTAGAAGGAGTAAGGGTTGCAGTAGATGAGCGTGATGAAAAGATTGGTTATAAAATTCGAGAGGCCCAAACGCAAAAAATACCATTTGCGCTTGTTCTAGGTGATAATGAAGTGAACGAACATGCTGTAAATATTCGCCGTTACGGGGAAAAAGAAACAGAAACGGTTTTGCTTGATGCGTTTATCGCTATGATTAAGCAGGAAATTGACAATAAAGTTTTGCACAAAGCTAAATAATAGTAGCTAATTTCGCTTATCGCTGGTATTTTATGGCGAAAGCTCTCGTTCATTATCTCATAATATAAACCTTTATATTGTATGCATTCCATAGCATAAAACAGCTTTTCCTTGTTCAAGGTGAGGCTGTTTTTGGTTTCTTTATACTATAGAAAAACTTAGCTTGTTACCAAGCCTTATGGCGAAAGCTTTTGTTTTTCTTATACTTTTCCTATAGTGCAAAAAAGGATTTATGTGGCAAATAGAGAAATATATAATAGAAAAAGGGAGGGAGCTTATTGGAGTTTGGAAGCCCAATTGCAAGAGGAAATACCGCTGATATTTATATATGCAACGATATCATTGTGAAGCTATTTCATGAAAAATCCGCTCCTAATGAGGCGTTACGAGAAGCAAAAAAACAAGCTTTTGTTTATTCATGTGGTATCAATGTCCCGAAAGTTTGGGGAGTAAGAAAAATGGATAATCGGCAAGCGATTATAATGGAATATATCCAAGGGAAAACGTTAGGGCAAATGTATCAAGAGGAAATCCGTTCCTTAGATGACATTCTTACCTTATCTGTGGCTGTGCAGCAGCAAATACATTATAAAAAGACAGTTCATTCGAGCGGCATGGAGCGGATGAAACAAAAGCTAGAGCGTCAAATTGCTGCTGTTGATCAGTTGGAAAGATCGGAAAAAGTACACCTTATGCAGTTGTTAGACGTGTTATCTGAGGACGCTAGCTTATGCCATGGAGATTACCATTTTTTTAACCTAATTGCATCTAATAATCGTGTGACAATTATTGATTGGGTAGATGCTAGTATCGGTAATATTGGCGCCGATGTATATCGAACGTATTTGTTGTACTCTCAATTCTCGTTAGAAATAGCGGAAAAATATCTTTTTTATTACTGCAAGATGAGTGAATTAAAACGAAAAGAGATATTTCAGTGGGCTCCAATCATCGCAGCTGCAAGACTATCAGAAGGTGTAACTACAGAAAACGAACAGCGACTTATGGAAATAATTCACGATGGTAAGAAATGAGAAAGGGTAACGAAAAGCAATATGGTTTGGTGCTTTTTATAAAATCTCTTTGACATGATACGATACATATGCTATTATAATGTAGTTGATAATTAAATGATCTGAAGACAAGAAGAAGCACCCGCTTCTCACCTGCTCGACGCCTGATGGCAGTTGACTGGTTCTACCGATTCATATAGACGATTGGAGAAGTGTGGGTGCCCGTGTTGCCCACGCTTTTTAGACGTTGGAATAAATATATCGTTTATAAGCTAGCGTCTAAAATTTAGCTTTTGCTAAGTTAGTTGTTTGAAACGAATGCAACTTGTCAAAAAGATCGCAGTGAAAATATTTGGAGGTGGATGATAATTAGCAAGGAAATGAATGTTAATGAGAAAATTCGTGCTCGTGAAGTGCGTTTAATTGATGCCAATGGCGATCAGTTAGGTGTTAAACCTCGTCAAGAAGCTCTAGAAATTGCTCGAAAACGCAATCTTGATTTAGTGCTTGTTGCTCCCAACGCAAAACCACCTGTATGTCGAATTATGGATTACGGGAAATATCGTTTTGAACAGCAGAAAAAAGAGAAAGAAGCACGTAAAAAACAAAAAGTTATTAACGTAAAAGAGGTTCGATTTACCCCTGGAATTGGCGATCACGATTTTGAAACGAAGCTAAAAAATGCTCGTAAGTTCTTAGAAAAAGGCGACAAAGTAAAAGCGGCTGTTCGTTTCCGTGGACGTGCTATTACGCATAAAGAATTAGGACGAGAAGTACTTGATCGATTTGCTGAGGAAGTAAAAGATATTGCGACTGTTGAGACAAAGCCTAAAATGGAAGGTCGTAATATGTTTATGATGCTTGCTCCAGTAAATGAGAAGTAGATTTAGATAGTTAGTTATAAGGAGGAAAAAATACTATGCCAAAAATGAAGACCCATAAAGGTTCTCAGAAACGTTTTCAAAAAACAGGTACTGGAAAATTAAAACGTGGCCATGCATACACTAGCCACATGTTTGCAAATAAATCTCAAAAGCAAAAGCGTAAACTTCGTAAAACAACCACAGTATCAGCTGGTGATTACAGAAGAATTAAAACAATGCTTCCTTATAAATAAGCAAGCATTTGAAAAAGAACGGTAAAATATATTTTTGATTTGTACTAGGAGGGAATTATTATGCCACGTGTTAAAGGTGGAACAGTAACGCGTCAACGTCGTAAACGCGTCCTTAAATTAGCTAAAGGTTATTATGGTTCAAAAAGAACGTTATTTAAAACAGCAAAGCAACAAGTAATGAAATCAGGTCAGTATGCGTATCGTGACCGTAAACAGAAAAAACGTGATTTCCGTAAACTTTGGATTTCTCGTATTAATGCAGCAGCACGTTTAAATGACATGTCCTATAATAAATTAATGCATGGTTTAAAAGTAGCTGGAATCGATATTAATCGTAAAATGCTATCCGACTTAGCAATTAATGATGAAAAAGCTTTTACGCAATTAGTAACGAAAGCAAAAGAAGCATTGAAATAAAAAAAGTAAGGACCAAATATTTGCGATTGCAAAGTTATTTGGTCCTTTTTATTTGTAATGTACGGAAAGCTAGAGGATTCGCAGGAAAGACTTGGCGATAAGCCAAGTCTTTCTAATCGCAAAAGAATACTTATGTAGAATAGAAGCGGGAGGAATGAACAGATGAATCAGTGGAATACTATCTTATTTTATTTGCTCGGTGTTAATAGTATAGCTTTTGTGTTGATGGGAATGGATAAGCGTAAAGCAGAACAGAAACAATATCGAATTCCAGAAAGGACGCTATGGATGTTGGCGATTTTAGGAGGTGCGTTGGGAATTTGGTTAGGAATGAAATTATATCGCCACAAAACGAGACATAGGCGATTCGTTTTTGGTATCCCGGTAATATTCTTTGGTCATTGCGTATTTTTGATATACTACTTGTTTAATGGCTTGGTGTAACGTACTATTTCTTCTGGAACCTGTGTTTATTATTTTCTTGTCATAAAGGCTCGTCTCCTGTCATATACATGTACTAGTAAGTACTTTTGTGTCTGTAATAGTTCAACAAGGAGGAGGCTTAAGATGGAAGTATTGGGGAATTATTTACTTGCTTTCATTGAAGGAGGAGGCTTATTCGCCCCTATATTATTTATCAGTTTTCATTTATTAAGGCCTTTGCTCTTTTTACCGGTCATATTTATTTGTATATCAGGAGGTATATTATTTGGAGCTATTGCAGGGACAGTATATTCCCTTATAGGTATTACATTATCAAGTATTATATTTTACTTTTTTGTATATAAGATGCCGAAGTCTATGCAACGATTTCAAAAGGTAAAAGGAAAGATAATTGGTAAGCAAACAGCTTTAACAACATCGCAAATAGCGTTGCTTCGACTGATACCATTTATCCATTTCCACTTACTTTCGTTATGTTTGTTAGAGATATCATCGAGCTTAAAAGATTATACAAAATCATCTTTTTTGACTAACATTCCGATAGCATTTATTTATACATCTATTGGTCAATGGATTTCAAATTTGACACCACTTTACATTGGTTTAAGCTTACTCATACTTTTGCCATTTGTTTATTTGTTGCGCCGAAAAGAAATTTATATTAAATGGCAAAAATTTTTTCATGTTCAAACAAGGGAAAGTACATAGGGGAGGAGATAGGAAACGATGCAGAAAATGAAATGAGAGTGGAGAGGTAGCACATATACGAACAAAAGCATTTATTCATACCTGGAATTATTTTTCATACCCTTAAAAAACTTGGCTAATCCGCAATTCTTAAGGGCAATAAACCAAGTTTTTACATAAGGATGACTTAAAATCTTCTGTCAATAGATCTGTTATCTCCCGCTTCGTATTTTTCAATGCTTTTAAAGGGTTGCTTTATAGTACCTTACATCTATCCTGATTAAGCTTGCACTCTCATCAATGAACCAAACGCGTGCTATAGCACTGCAAATAACAGTAGAGGTTCTCTTAAATACGTTGCTCCACATTAGATTACCATAACATGATGGACAAGCTATAGCAGATGAAAACTTTACTATAAAAGGGATGGTCAGAAAGTGCGTTCAAAAGTAACACATCGATCATTCATCTCTTGTTGAAAGGCCAAAATTTTCTACTAATCGTAGTACCCCATCTCTCGATAATAATTTAATCCAAAGAGCCTATTAGCAATTGATTAATCGGATGTTTCCATTCAATTTTTGAATGGGGATAACGAATGAGGATTTCTTCCTCAAGAAAATATAAGTCGTCCCTTCGCAAACCACTAAGTTCAAGAGGATCTTTGGCTGTAACGTGTATATTAACTACTTCAAAAGAATCTTCTGTAGCTCCAACATATTTTTCACCTTCAAACAAGCATCCTTTATAAACAAATTGAAGATTTTTTTTACTATTTCCAGGTTCGTCTAAAAAATAATATGTTCCTTCTGCTTTAGCTATTTGCAATTTTCGTTGGGGATTACGATAATATTGAATCCAAGTATATATAAGCAATGCCAAAGCTAGCACAATCAGTACGCGAAATAAAATGACTATCATACTATCGTCTCCCTGATCATTATTCCTTTGTAATACGGAATGACATATATAAAGGTTTCACTATTTTTTATTTTTATATGTTACAATCATAGAAAAAGATGTAGTGAGGAAGGTCTTATCATGAATTGGGATAAATTATATCAATTACAGAACGAATTAGATACATATATTGAAACGAACCAAGGTATAAAGAAACAAGATGTATTCGAAAAGAAGTATTTGGCATTACTTGTGGAGTTGGGAGAATTAGCCAATGAGACAAGGTGCTTTAAATTTTGGAGTAATAAGCCGAGAAGTGAAAGAGAGACAATATTAGAAGAATATGTTGATGGCGTTCACTTTTTACTCTCATTAGGAATTACAAAGGGTCATTATTTTAGCGGGAACGTTTCTAGAAATAAAATGGAGGATGAAACAAAGTTATTTCTAAACGTGTACACAGCCTGTCATCAATTTTTTCAACATCCAACGTCGGTTAATTATGATCATTTATGGGAAACATACTTGCATCTAGGTCAAGCTTTAGGATTTTCGGAAGAAGATGTTCATAGAGCTTATCTAGAAAAGAATGAAGTGAATTTCGTACGTCAAGACGAAGGATATTAGAAGAACGTAAAAAAATAGCTTATTGCCAAATTGTTATGGCAAAAAAAGTTGTTTCGCTTATATAAACCCAAAAGTTTTATACATTTCTATACTGAAATAACAATTTTTTTATAAATCATGTGCATGCTTTAAAAAATTTTAAAATTTGATTAAAAGAGGTATAATAGATAATAGTTTAATGAAGAGGTGAATACATATGACGAAGATGGATGAAACATTAACCATGTTTAAAGATTTGACAGATGCAAAAGGGATACCAGGCAATGAAAAAGAAGCCCGTGACGTCATGAACAATTACATTACTCCATATGCAGATGAAGTCATGTATGATAATTTAGGTAGTTTAATCGCTAAAAAAACTGGCGACAAGGATGGTCCTAAAATAATGGTTGCTGGACATTTGGATGAAATTGGTTTTATGGTTACAAGAATTGATGATAAAGGTTTTCTTTACTTTCAAACGGCTGGTGGTTGGTGGAGCCAAGTAATGCTTGCCCAGCGTGTTACGATTATGGGAAGTCATGGAGAGGTAACAGGTGTTATTGGATCGAAACCCCCTCATATTCTTTCTGCTGAAGCAAGGAAAAAGCCAGTAGAAATTAAAAATATGTTCATCGATATTGGTGCTTCTAGCAAAGAAGAAGCGGAAGAATTTGGTGTAAAACCTGGAGATTCCGTTGTTCCATATTTTGAGTTTACACCTTTAAAAAATGAAAAACTATTGTTGGCTAAGGCTTGGGACAACCGTATCGGCTGTGCAATTGCTATTGAGGTTTTAAAACAACTAAAAGGACAAAAGCATCCTAACACCGTTTATGGTGTTGGAACTGTACAAGAAGAAGTCGGACTTCGCGGTGCTAAAACTGCTGCCAACACGATAAAACCAGATATTGGTTTTGGTGTTGATGTAGGAATAGCTGGTGACATGCCAGGAGTTTCAGATCATGAAGCAGATAGCAAAATTGGTAAAGGGCCACAAATCGTGTTATACGATGCCTCTATGATATCTCATAAAGGAGTACGTGACCTTGTTGTTAAAACGGCTGAAGAAAATGACATTCCGTATCAATTTGCGACGATGGCTGGCGGGGGTACCGATTCTGGTTCTATTCATTTAACAGCAAACGGTGTGCCGTCTTTATCTATTACAATTGCCACACGCTATATCCATACGCATGCTGGTATTTTACATCGAGATGATTTTGAGCATGCAGTAAAATTAATTGTGGAGACGATTAAAAAGCTGGATCGTGATACTGTAAATGAACTAATTCTTGCTTAAGAAAGACTTACTTGTATACAAGTTTATTGGTGAAAAAATCCGAACTCATATTTAAAATTCTATTAAGAATTTAAATAAGTTCGGATTTTAGTCTTATTTTTAAAAGAAAACCATGAAGTATGAAGGCTACAAACGGGCGTTCAAGTAAATTTAATTTTTAAGCTAAATATTGATGCATTACTTTTTGTACATAGTTTTGAGTTTCTTTAAATGGTGGAACTCCTTGATGTTTATCTACATTTCCAGGCCCGGCATTATAAGCAGCCAAAGCTAATTCTGTATGACCGTTATATCTGTCCATCATTTGCTTTAAATATTTGACACCGCCTTGAATGTTTTGCTGCGGGTCATATGGATTTGTTACACCTAAGCCTCTTGCGGTGGCAGGCATTAATTGCATTAAACCTTGAGCCCCGGCGCTACTTTTAGCTAGCGGATTAAAATTGGATTCTGTCTGGATAACAGAGCGAATGAGACGCTCGTCTACTTGGTACTTCCTTGCGGCATCCTGAATGAGCGTATCTATCTCTTTAGTAGTTGTATCACTTGTCTGTGTCATCTTTGAATACGTAGTTGCTAACGTATTATTTAATGGATATGTATGGTTCTTAGGTGGTAAAGAATGAGTAGCTTGTAGTGTGTTTGCTTTGTTTAACTGTTCCTGTAACAATTGCTTAAAGGCAAGTTCCATCATTGGTGAATGACTGGAAAACCCATTTGAGCCAGATGTAAGGATAGACATCGCTTCATACTGCATCATTTTTTGCAACTCTCTTATTTCCATACTGTGTTCTCCTTCCTAACGGTCATATACTATTTTACTATAAGTTTATAATTTAGGGAATGAGTTATTAAAGTGAGACAACTTTTTTGCCAGCATGTTGTAATAAATTTTTATAAAAAGGATCTTCACCAATACAAATAACTTTGGAGCATAAAGCTTTGATTTCATCCATATCATGAGAAGTGTAAAGGACCATTTTTCGTTGATTACGCGCTAACTTTTGCAAGTAAGTAGCAATTTCCTTTTTTGATTTTAAATCTATTCCGACTGTCGGTTCGTCTAATAAAATCAGAGCTGGGTCGTGAATAAGGCTAATGGCTAGATTGAGTTTTCGTTTCATGCCACCAGACAGCGTATGAACTTTATCGTGCCAACGATCTAAATTCATATCAAGACATAATTCTTTCAACTCTTTTTCTGATTTGTTTTTCCATGCTAGTTTTTCAAAAAAAACCATATTTTCACGAACGGTAAAATTATCCCATATAGCGATATCTTGCGGTACAAATCCGATATGGCGTCGTACATGCTTACGATGTTTTTGGTAGTACCAGTTGTATAATTGAATGGACCCTGTTGTAGGCATCTGTAAAGTTGCTAATACATGTAATAAAGTCGATTTCCCTGCCCCATTTTCACCGACCAAACCGATAATTTCACCAGGATGTATGGAAAAGGATAAGTCAGTGAAAATAGGCTGTTTATTGTACGTTTTAGATATACGTTCTACGTTAAGCATATGTATCTTCCCTTCTTGCATACCAAATAATAATCAGTAAGCCTACAATATAAAGCCAAATATTATGTAATGCCCCTTCGAGAAATGGAATAAACGGGTGAATTACAGATATAGTTGGCAGGTTATTAACTAGATGATCAATAGGGACAATTGCTCCGCTAGTTAAAGCAAGTAATAATGTAATAATGAAAGATAGGCTATAATACGTAACTAAACGTTTCATTTTAAGAGCGAATAAAAAAGAAAAACCATTCAATATCATTCTTATGGTGACGATGGCAATAATTTGTGAGAAATGGGTTGGTATCTCAAGAATATAGTGAAAAACAAAAATTGTAATAACATCTATGAAAAGTAATAAACATGTATATAATGTAAGATTGAGTAACGCATATTTCTTAAAAGAAAACCGAATAAATACAAATCGTGGTTTAACGGTTGCATTGTTTTCTTTAATCACCCAATCAAAAAGAAAGAAAGTGGCCAAACTTGCAAATAAGATCCATATCCCCCAGGGGTTCCATAATGATACTTGTTTTTCCCTTTTGTTTACTTGGTCTCGATATTGAAATTGAGTTGATAATAAATTCTGATTTGTCTCGATCTCTTTACTTGTAGTAATAATTTCATCTTTTGTCCAATCCTGCCTGTTGGTCAACTGCTTCTCCAATTGTAATACAGTATGAGCTGTTTTAATCCGTCCTGTATTTTTTTGCACAAAAGAGGCTACCATTTCCGAAACAGAAGTATAAGCGAACGATAAATCTGATTGATAACTAGTAATTAGCCGATTTCGACTACCTCTATGCATCTTTTCTTCATACCCATCTTTAATAATAAAAACACTATCCAACTCATGTTTTTTCAATTGTTGAAGCGCTTTGTCTTCATCTAACTCGTAGATACGAAGAAGAGAGGATTGTTTCAATTCTTTTACCAATTCAAAAGCGGTGTTTGTTTGATCTTCTATAACAAGACCCACCGGGACTTTGCTTTCTGTCTGAACGTCTATTAGCAAATAATGAAGAAAAATCACACTAGCAAGAGGGAAAAACAGCCAAAAAACAAAGGAATAGAAATGATGTTTCCAATGCAAGAAGCGGGTTTGGATAATGGATTTCATCGATGTAGGCGCTCCTTTCCAATGGTAATACTAGAAAGAACAAAAAAACCAATGGCAGTCATTAGTAACAATGGAATGTAGTCTACATACAAGCGTTTATGTAGTAATAATTCTTGCAGCCAGTAGAATGCTTCCGAAGAAAAAGTAAAGGGAAGCATTTGCTGAAATAAAAGCGGCAAATAAATCGTTGGAACGATAGAGCCACTTAATAAAAGAATTGCCAAAGTAAGGCTAATTTGTACGACGAGTCGCATCCGATGAGAACGAATGAAAGCTTCTACGATAGAAATGGCTAATAAGAAGCAAAAGCTATATAAAATAGTAACAAGCATAATCCTCACTGCGTCTACGAGTTGAATATCCCAACCTAATAATATATGAAGTACAAATAACAGACCTAAACCAGGCATACAAACGAAGCCCAATGTTACAGCTAGTTTAGCAAATATCGATTGAATTTGTCGTACATTGTAGAGCATCATTCTTTGTTCCATTTTTGCTGTTACATCACGGTGTAATCCTGTGTATATAAGTAGTAACCATGTTGTGAATATGATAAACCAGCCACCAAGACTATAGTAAGAAGCGGGATTGGCGGTAGCCTGATTAATTAATTGCTCCTCTTGAATAAGCTGCTTTCTTCCTAAAGTGTAAAATACAAACTCCTTAAATTGTTCAAAGACAAACTCATTTCGTTCTTGATCATCTAAGGGGAGTTTTTTGGCGTATTGATTTAACGTGAGCACATTTGCTTGAGACGCCCTTATATGTGTTGTCACACTCTCCATTATTGTATAAACCATTTGGCTTTGAATAGGTTGATTTGGGTTGCCTATCATTGATAAAGTAACTGGATTTCCTTGATATAAATTATACGTGAATTTCTCTGGGAATAGTATGTAGGAGCTGACCTCATCATTCTCCATTTTTTGTTTCGCTACTGTTTCACTCATTTTATGTACATGTATAAAGCTGCCAAGTTCAGATGTTTCATCCAACATATCAATGAATAGCTTCGTTTCCTTTGATTGATCTAAATCAACTAGTCCAACTTGTATAGGATTTTGTTCATCTGGAGTAACAAATGTTATGGTAATATACGCTAGTAAGCCGACGATAAAAATGGGGAGAAGCAAAACAAGAGGAAGTGCATACCACTTCCTCTTTAATTGCAGTGCATTATATCTTATAAACAATAATGTTATTTTCATGAAATGCATAATGGGCACTTCCGTTCGTTCTTGTATTTATCGTTAGAATTCCATGTTTCCGGTAGCTGATAGCATTTCTACCATCCAGCCTTGGAATTTAGGTTTAACTTCCGTTTCGAAATATTCCATAAGCTCTTGTTCATTCATTGTTCCAATTTCTGTAGTTTTATCTTTACTCGGAATTTCTACACTGTCTACTGTTTTTCCTTCAACATTAGCATGAAGTGAGAATAAATTTTGATCAACATTTGGATCAGTAAAAGCAAAGCTGTGTTCCTCGTTCATTTGGTCATTTTTATAATTAGATGTACCGTTCCAAATGAGTTGTGTGTCACCTGTATATGGATCTTGAAAACTAATCGTACGTTTAAAATCGCGTTTTCCATCTTTTAACGTTTCTTTACCGTCATAAGTAAATGCTTGTTCGTCAAACGCTAGTTTCAGAGAATCCTCCGCCTTTTTATCTTTCCATGACAAATCACCGGAGAGGCTTACTTTACCGCCTTCTATATTTAAAGCGAGATTAAATTGCTGCCTTTCTTCTTGGAGAAGTTGTGTACCTTTAAACTCGATTGTAGTAAGTCGTTCTTTGTTTTGACCGAGTTGAATATTAAAATCTCGTTGGGCAATTAAATCATCGTGCACCCAAATGGTAGATGTTAAACCTTCTGGAATTTGAAATCCATCTATATTTTCTTTTGCTTTTTCTAAAGAAGTATCATAATCTTCCATTGTTTGGTCCATCTCTTTTTTTATTTCAGGCATGCCTGCCAATCCCATTAATTGTTCTTCTAACAATTGACGGAAAAGCTCTTTCATTTTATCATCTTTTCGTAATTTTTCTAAAGTTTTACTTAAAATTTCTTTTACTTTTTCTTCACTTAATTGCATCGTAATTTTGTCAGTTTCTAATGATTTATCATGGACTTTAATCGTCTCGCTTTCTGTTTTGAAAGCTTCGTCTGGTAATTGGTCATAAATAAACTTGCCGTATTCTTCTTGGATATACTCTTTATCATCTTCAGATAGTGTTTCTTCAAATAATATATTAAAATCAATCTTTTCTTCGCCTGTAAAAGTAGCTGAATCGATTTCTTGCAATAAATTGCCAACATTTTCACCTTTTAACGAGATGAACTGTTCCAGAAACGGTAAACCTACCATAAATTGTTTGGAATTTAAATGAAAAGTAATGTTATCCACTTTAATTTCTCCAATATTCGCTGATAGATTTCCAGATATTTTTTTATTTTTCATATCAGCAGCATGTGTGTAAGAAATAGTAGAATTATTGATTAGTTGAGCAGGATCTATCCCCATACCACCTTGAATAATAGGAATATCGGATTCCGCTGACAATTCATAATTTGTTTCCGTCGGCTTTTCTCTAGTAGTTTCTAACCAATCAAATTCTGATTCATATCGTTGTTCAATTTGTTCATTCATAAACTCTATTGATTCTTTTTCTGCTAAAAAGTACTTCTGCTTATCCGATAAATTTGCGAAAATATAAGCCGCAACAGTTCCGCCAATTAGTATTACTGCCCCTATAGTAATACCAATCAATGTTTTGGGTGACAACTTACGTTTCTTTGTTTCCTCCATTACTTTTCCCCTCTCTGTAAATACTTCCGATTTAATTGTATTACATAATCCTGTAATAATGACAATGAAGTATCTGTTTATGTTTATATCACTTTGT
The DNA here is from genome assembly GCF_900166595.1 of Virgibacillus dokdonensis. NCBI lineage: Bacteria > Bacillati > Bacillota > Bacilli > Caryophanales > Bacillaceae > Virgibacillus > Virgibacillus dokdonensis. The sequence continues at coordinate 1,612,094 of NZ_LT745763.1, forward strand.
AAATATATAGTCAAATTGTGCCAATTCTTGTCCAAGTAGGGAAAAATTAAAAATAAGGTGTGTGATTAAAAAATCATAGTAAAAAAGGTAATAATACCTCTTCATTTAGAGGGACAAATTGTCTGTTTGCTATACTAATCATACCATTTGGCTCTTAATGTATAAGGTTTTAGGTAGATTCGACTAATTTTTAATAGTCATTGTTTCTGTTTTGTGAACGTATACCGAGACAGTTTGTACAATAGCACAAGAAGCTCAATTAGAAAAAATTCTAATACAGAGCCGCCATAAGAGCCGTATAAAATTTTTTGGTTTATAGTACAAAACAGACTTGTCAATAAACAAATTTTTCTTATTATCGTGCAAAAGAGCAGCACTTGACTAATTTTTTAAGTGCTACTCTTTAAAGGTTTAGGACTGTGTTGTAGCTTGCTTTACACCTTGTTCTAAAGCTTCTAACATATGGTCTTTATCTTGTTCTTCCGCATTCTCCCAGATTAATTCGAATAATACACCTAGTCCAGGAAGCATTTTTTCTTCTCCACTCTGGACAGCATCAACAATAGTTGCTTCCAATTGGGATTGGTCATTGGAAGCAATATTGCTAAGTATTGCTTCGCGTAAATTTAAATCCAAGACAATTCCTCCTTTGCAAATTTAAAGCCTAAGAGATTACGTTGCACGGCTAAAGTTTTCTGTAGAATAGGGCAGATTATTTAATATAGAATGAAGGACTACAGGATGTGCTAATGGATTTCCTACTATATAGGTGAAATTATCGGCAACATAATTTTAACCTTTGCACGCTAAAATTAGTTTGACCGAATAAGGATAAAATATGTATACTATGTAAGATGAATGAGGGTGATACGTATGGAGTCAATAATTACATCTGTTAAAAATACAAAAGTGAAAAATTGGAAAAAGTTACACACTCGAAAAGAGCGAGAAAACACAAATACGTTTCTCGTTGAAGGTTTTCACATAGTTGAAGAAGCCTTTCTAAGTGGATGGACGATGAAAGAGTTAATTATTCAAGAAGGTATATCTGTACCTACGTGGGTAAAAGACATTCCCGTAACTGTGGTGAAAGAACCTATTTTTTCAACCATATCTCAAACGGATGCACCACAAGGAATTGCAGCTGTAGTGGCTATGAGAGAATTATATGACATAAAGCAAAGTCCTGTACTTATCGTCGATGCAGTGCAAGATCCTGGTAATCTTGGAACAATGATTAGGACGGCAGATGCAGCAGGTTTTTCAGAAGTAATTTTAGGAGAAGGAACGGTAGATGCTTTTAACCATAAAGTCATTCGGGCTACGCAAGGTTCTTTGTTCCATATTCCTATTAGGAAAGCCAGGTTAAAAGAGGAAATTGCTTCGCTTAAAAAAGCAGGTTTTGAAATATGGGTAACGGCTTTAGAGGATGCGTTCAATTATACAGAAGTAAGACCAACGCTGAAGACAGGACTTATTGTAGGAAATGAAGGAAGCGGTGTAAGAACACAAATAATGGAGTTAGCAGATAAATGGGTCACTATCCCAATTTATGGAAAAGCTGAATCACTAAATGTCAGTGTAGCTTCTGGAATATTAATGTACTATTTACGCTCATAATGTTGCAAACCTTGTTGTAATTATCTATAATATATATAACATAATAGCAAAAGCGTTGAAGGAGCGGAGAATTTGCCTCTATTACGTATACAGGGAGAAATGTCATAGACTGAAAACATTTCATCGTAGCAAAGTTCATCCTTTCACTCTGGAGCAGATACTTGGACCTCATTCTTAATGAGTAAAGGTATTCCGGGTTATTCCCGTTATCGGAATGAAGTGGATACTTTGGAAACATTGTATGAACTAGGGTGGTACCGCGAAAATATGCCTCGTCCCTTGCTGGGAGGAGGCTTTTTATATTGCTTTTTAAGCTATGTAAGAATGAATAAAGGAGGAAATAAGAAGATGAAAGAGCAGTTGAAAATGATTGAACAAGAAGCTTTGGAAAAGATTTTACAAGCTAAGACTACGAAAGAACTGCAAGATATTAAAGTAACCTACTTAGGTAAGAAAGGTTCACTTACAAGTGTGTTGCGAGAGATGGGGAAACTTTCTAAAGAAGAGCGCCCGGTTATTGGAGAACTTGCTAACAAAGTGCGTGAACGTTTAACCTTAAGCCTTGAGAAGCAACTGGAGAAATTGGAAGAAATTGCTTTAGAAGAACAATTAGAAAAAGAAACGATTGATGTAACACTTCCTGGCAGACCAGTGAGATTCGGAGGTCCGCATTTATTAACTAGAGTAATTGAAGAAATTGAAGATTTATTTATTGGAATGGGTTTTGAAATCAGAGAAGGACCTGAGGTAGAAACGGATTATTTTAATTTTGAAGCATTAAACTTACCGAAAAATCATCCAGCAAGGGAAATGCAGGACACCTTTTTTATTACGAAAGAGTTATTAATGCGTACACAAACGTCTCCTGTACAGGCACGTACGATGCTTGAATATGGTGGTAACAAGCCAGTAAAAATGATATCTCCTGGAAAAGTTTATCGTCGTGATACAGATGATGCCACTCATTCCCATCAGTTTACACAAATTGAAGGTCTATATGTAGATAAAGATGTGAAAATGAGTGATTTAAAAGGTGTGCTAGATGTCTTTACCAAAAAAATGTATGGCAATGATCGAGAAATTCGTTTTCGCCCAAGTTTTTTCCCGTTTACAGAGCCATCTGTAGAAATTGATATTTCTTGTAAAGCATGTGCAGGAAAAGGTTGCTCTATTTGTAAAGGCTCCGGATGGATTGAAATCTTAGGCGCGGGTATGGTACATCCAAATGTATTATCAATGGCTGGTTATGATCCAAAGGTTTACAGTGGATTTGCCTTCGGTATGGGACCTGAACGAATTGCGATGTTGAAATATGGAATTAAGGATATAAGGCAGTTTTACACGAATGACATTCGGTTTTTAACGCAATACCATAATGCTTAGGGAGGAAAGTTTGCATGTTAGTATCATTAAATTGGTTAAAAAATTACGTAGATATAACAGATATAAGTCCAGAAGAGTTAGCTAGTAAAATTACAAAATCAGGAATCGAAGTCGATGGCATTGAATATGTAGCAGAGAAAAGCGAACATGTCGTCGTAGGCTACGTTGTATCCTGTGAGAAACACCCAAACGCTGATAAGCTTAACTTATGCCAAGTAGATGTTGGGGAGGAAGAACCGTTACAAATTATTTGTGGAGCTCCTAATGTAGCACAAGGGCAAAAAGTGGCTGTTGCCAAACCAGGAGCTGTCCTACCAAATAATTTCAAAATTAAACGGGTTAAGCTACGTGGGATTGAATCAAATGGAATGATTTGTTCTCTACAAGAACTCGGTATAGAAGAAAAATATGTACCAAAAGATGTGGCTGATGGCATCTATGTGTTTCCTGATGATGTGACAATTGGTGAGTCAGTGGAGCCACTATTAAACTTAAATGATGCTGTTTTAGAATTTGATTTAACTCCAAATCGTGCTGACTGCCTATCTATGTTAGGAGTTGCGTATGAAGTAGGGGCTATTTTAAACAGAAAGGTAAAACTGCCGAGTTCAAACCCAAAAGAGGGGACGGAAGAGGCAAAAGACTATATTGCTGTTGAAGTAGAAGCGAAGGAAGCTAATCCGTATTATGGTGCTTTTGTTATTCGTGATGTAGAGATCCAACAATCACCATTATGGATGCGAAATTATTTAATAGCAGCTGGGATTCGTCCAATTAATAACGTGGTGGATATAACGAATTATGTATTGCTGGAATACGGCCAGCCCCTACATGCGTTTGATTATGATAAATTAGGGGCGAAGAAAATCGTTGTTCGCCACGCTAAAACCAATGAAAAACTCGTTACATTGGATGAGCAAGAACGCGTATTATCACAAGATCATTTAGTTATCACGGATGGGAAAGATCCGATTGCTCTAGCAGGAGTAATGGGAGGTTTATCGACTGAAGTCACAGATACAACGAAAAATGTTTTACTTGAAGCAGCATATTTTGATTCTAGTACGGTAATGAAAGCAGTGAAGGCAACGGGTCTCTATAGTGATTCAAGTACACGATTTACGAAAGGCGTTGATCCAAATCGAGTAAAAGAAGCGGGACTTCGAGCGTGCGAGTTAATGGAAAAATACGCCAATGCGACAATTACAAAAGGAGTAGTAGCGTATGATGCATTAAACCGTGAGCAAAAACAGGTTAAAGTGAATGTAACTGAAATCAACAAGCGTCTGGGTACATTATTACAGCCTGCTGATGTAGAAGATGCTTTGCAACGCTTGCAATTTAAATTTGAAAAAAGAAGTCAAGAATATCTTGTATACATTCCAACGCGTAGAGGGGACATTAGCATTTTTGAAGATATGTTGGAAGAAGTAGCGCGTATTTACGGCTACGATAAATTGCCATACACATTGCCAGTTGGAGCTGGGCAAGCTGGGGGCCTTACAGAAAGACAAATATTAATTCGCAAAATAAAAAGCCTTATGGAAGCATCAGGGTTGATGGAGAGTCGCACATATACTTTAATTAGTGAAAATGCAGCTAATACGTTAATTAGCCCTGAGTTAACAGAAGCAAATTATGTTCCAATTGAATTAGCTTTACCGATGAGTGAAGAACATAAATATTTGCGCCTAAGTTTTTTACCTGAGATTTTGCGTATCCTAACTCATAACAGAGCACGTAATGAATTTGATCTAGGTTATTATGAGATTGGCAAAACATTTTTGACAGCAGAAAGCACTTTAACAAAACAACCACAAGAAAGACTTCGATTAGCTGGCGCTGTAACAGGAAATTGGGTTCATCATCCGTGGCAACAAGAAAATAAACTAGTTGATTTTTATGTTGTAAAAGGAATTTTAGAGAAACTTTTTAATTACTTAAATGTAGCAGTCGTTTTCAAGCCTTGTAAGCATAAAGACATGCACCCTGGAAGAACAGCATCTCTTCATTTGGAAGGCGAGACAATTGGGTTTATCGGTCAACTACACCCACACCTACAAAAGCAATTTGATCTAAAAGAAACATATGTATTTGATGTCGATGTCGAAGGGTTATTAGAGGCGTATAAAAACGAACCTACTTATGAGGAAATACCTAAATATCCATCTATTGGACGCGATATTGCTTTTGTTCTTGATCATACTGTGCTTGCAGCTGAAGTAAAACAAGTCATTATGGATGTCGGAGCACCGCTTGTGAAACATGTATCTGTATTTGATGTTTATGAAGGAGAGCATTTAGAAGCAGGCAAGAAGTCTGTAGCGTTTCATTTAGTATATCAGCATGCTGAGAAAACATTAACAGATGATGAGGTTCAAGCGTCTTACGAACAAATAATAGAAGCAGTCAAGCAGAAGTTTAACGCATATATTCGATCTTAAGCAATAGGGAAAGCTTATCTGAAAAGTGAGTAAAAATCTTCAGTTGAAATATACTTTTGTTAATAACTTGAATTCCCACTTGTTCAAGCATGAATTGCTAAACAGGTGGGAGCTTTTTTACACTCAAGGCAGCCCTAATAGCTTCAAAAGAGCAAGCAAAATGTATGAAGAAAAAATTTCTTGCAAAGTTCTGCAAGATTATGAAACCTTAAGCTTTATCATATAAGATAAGCGGCTAACTCTTAGCATCATGTTGGTAATGCGTTAAGTTTGCTTACAGAGAAAAAGGGGGATGTTCTAATTTAGGTAAGCGTGTGCTTTTTTTGTGTTTGCAAAATGAACCTTTGCGATTTGAGTTAAGCAATGTTCTCCGTACTTTTTCATAATAACAGCTGCAGTTTGATCCACTTTTCGAGAAGCTCCCTTTGGCAATTCAATGCCTGTTTGCTCTGATAATATATCCATCTGTTTTAGAAAACTAGTTCTTGCAAGGATAGAAGCTGCGGCAACGGAGGTAGAGTAACTCTCTGCTTTTGTCATGAAAAAAGTGGATGGTGATAGCACTTCTTTTTCAGAGGCTAAATGTTTTTTATACACAACAGGTTCACAAAATTGGTCAATAAGAATTCCATCTAATGGGCTTTGATCGATTTTTTTGATTAAGCGTTGAATGGCATGATGATGGAGCATCGTCTTCATTTTACCTTGTGTCCACCCTTTTTTCTGTAATTGATTGTATTTTTCATTACGTAAAGCAATCAGGGAATATGGGATGTTTAATTGGATGATATCCCTTGCCAGATGACGGATCTTTAAATCTGTCAATGCTTTGGAGTCTGTTACGCCCATGCTTTTTAATTCACTAATTTGGGCTTTCGTCAAATAGACTGCAGCCACAGTAATAGGGCCGAAATAGTCCCCTGTCCCTGCTTCATCACTACCGATATGATTACTAGAGAACAGTTGGGAACTCGGCGTATAGGAATTTGTTTTCACTTTGTTGGAATAAGTAGCTTGGGCGGAGGCAGTTTTAGCATCTTTTGTCCACAGACTAGCTGCTTTTTCTGGAGAAGCGCCCTGGAATAATACTTTTCCTGATTTATATGCCGTAATAACGGCTTCGTTTGTTTTTGCTCGAAACAGAGCACCTTGGGGTGGCGTAATTAAAAAACTTGCATAATAAGCTTTCATTTTGTCTATGACTGTGTTAGAAAATTGGTATACTTGTTGTGACATTTGGTTCTCTCCAGTTCATCCTGATTTATTTCGCATATATGATGTTGTAGGCTCTCACTTCAAGGGTTTGGTGTATACAAAATATGCCGAAGTGTAAGATAAGTACCTACGATTGTATAGAAGTTTTCTTTTATACTAAAGGAAAATTTATATTTCCGCAAACCATTGACAAAATCAGTTGTGAAGGAGTGGATCGTTTCCTTAATCACCTTCTTCATGTTAAGATAAAATGGACAATTTTCTTTATCAGGGAGGATTTAAACGTGGCCAATGAGGAAAAAACTCGAACAACTGTAGAGATACATAATCGTACCTATACAATTATAGGAACAGAGCCACAAAATCATATTAAATTGGTTGCCAGTTTAGTGGATCAAAAAATGAATGAAATCCAAGAAGCAAATAGGCAGCTTGATACGACAAGATTAGCTGTACTAACTGCTGTAAATACGATGAATGATTATTTGAAATTAAAAGAAGAGTATGCTTCTTTATTAGGTTCGATGAAGAAAAAGGAAGACTAACTAGAAAGAGGAACATGAACATATGGTTACTATTTTATTATTGTTGTTATTAGTGATGGGTTTTTTTATTGGGTTAAAAAGAGGATTCATATTACAGCTATTCCATCTCATTGGGTTTATAGCATCTTTTGTTGTAGCAGCTTTGTATTACGATGAGTTAGGGCCTAAGTTGGAATTATGGATCCCTTATCCTAATTTAGAGGAAGATGGTAAATGGGCGACGTTTTTACAAGACTTGCCTCTTGAAGCGGGTTTTTATAATGCTATTGCATTTTTGGTTATTTTTTTAGCGGTAAAAATCATTCTACAAATTATAGCTTCTATGCTTGATTTTGTTGCTTCTTTACCGATTTTAAATTCTGTAAACAAATTATTAGGAGCCATTCTGGGCTTTGTAGAAACATATTTGTTACTTTTTATTTTCCTATATATTGCAGCTTTAATACCGATTGCTCAAATACAAACATGGATAAACGATTCTTCAGTTGCGTTATTTATTATTGAACGTACTCCTTATTTCTCAGATGAAATTAGAGAGCTTTGGTTCACATATGTAGCCAATAAATAATGATTTTCATTGTGGGGGGAGATTGGTGAATAGTATGAAGATTAATAAAAAAGATGTTATAAAATTAATGGAAACGATAGCGACGTATTTAGAATTACAAGCAGAGAACCCTTTTAAAATTAGTGCCTATCGTAAAGCAGCTCAAGCGTTGGAAAGAGATGATCGATCTTTAGAAGAAATCGATGATTTTTCTAAAATCAAGGGGATTGGCAAAGGAACAAGTGCTGTTATTCAAGCGTACATACAAACAGGACAATCTAAGACCTTGCAAGATTTAGAAGAGCAAGTTCCAAAAGGTTTGCTCTCATTACTACAGCTTCCAGGGCTTGGTGGTAAGAAAATTGCTAAACTTTATCATGAATTAGGTGTTACAGATGCTGAAGGATTAAGGGAAGCATGCGAAGCTGGGCGAGTAGAAAGGTTAGCGGGATTTGGTAAAAAAACAGTTGAAAAAATAGTAGCAGCACTAGAAGAAGCAAATAAACGCCCAGAACGTTTACCAATTGCGATGATGCTGCCTTTAGCTGAAAAATTGGAAGACTACTTGAACCAAATAAAAGAAGTTGATCGTTTTTCAAGAGCAGGAAGCTTGCGGCGGATGAGAGAAACTGTCAAAGATATCGACTTTATCATTGCAACAGAACAACCAGCTATCGTGAGAGACCATTTATTAGCAATGGATGGGGTAAAAAACGTAATTGCTAAAGGGGAAACGAAAGTATCTATTGTCATGGAAGATGTATATGATGTAAATGTGGATTTTCGTATGGTTCAGAAGGATGCATTTGCTTCTACGCTACACCATTTTACTGGCTCAAAGGAACATAATGTTGCTATGCGTCAAATAGCAAAGTCTCGTGGTGAAAAGATTAACGAGTATGGTGTAGAAGTTGAAGAAACGGGAGAAAATCTTACCTTTCATTCAGAAAAAGCTTTTTTTAATCATTTTGATCTGCACTATATTCCTCCTGAATTAAGGGAAAATACTGGAGAAACAGAGGTATTTCAATCCCCTTATCCACTTTTAGAGCTGTCGGATATAAATGGGGATTTACACATGCATACGACGTGGAGTGATGGAGCACAATCATTAGAAGAAATGGTCTTACGAGCGATAGAAAAGTCGTATCAATTTATCGCCATTACAGATCACTCCAAATTCTTAAAAGTTGCTAACGGACTAACTGAACAGCGATTACGTAAACAGCATGAAGAAATAGTACGTTTAAATGAAAAATATCCTGATATTCATATTTTTTCAGGTGTAGAAATGGATATACTACCTGATGGAAATCTTGATTTTTCGAATGAATTTCTGCGTGAACTCGACTTTGTTATTGCGTCCATACACTCAAGTTTTAACCAACCCGAAGATAAAATTATGTATCGATTAGAAGCAGCATTAGAAAATCCTTACGTTTCACTTATTGCTCATCCTACAGGTAGATTAATTGGTAAGCGAGATGGTTATCAAGTTAATGTTAGTGCTTTAATTGACAGAGCGAAAGAAACAAATACAGCATTAGAAATGAATGCAAACCCCAACCGTCTAGATTTATCTTACCAGTGGGCTCGAGAAGCTCAAGAGAAAGGCGTTATATTAGCGATCAATACGGATGCTCATAATTATCAAATGTTAGAGCATATGACATACGGAGTTGGCGTCGCTAGAAAAGGATGGATTAAACCAGAAACGGTTATGAACACGTGGTCTACGCAAGAGCTGATTGCCTATTTTAAACGAAATAAATAATGATCCTATAGATATACTCCGATAACTGGTGTATGTTGTACAACACGAAGATCGAAAAAGCAAAATAGGAGGTTATGAAGAAGCTCCTATTTATCTTGAACAATCTGTAAAAGGAGTTATTGACATGAACGAGCGCATGTTACGCGTACTCGAGTTTGATAAGATTATTGAACAAGTAACCAATTATGCAGCAACATCTATTGGGAAACAAGCATTGCAGCAAACGCATCCTTCTACAGATATGGACACAGTGGTTCGCTTGCAAGATGAAACGGATGAGGCAACGCATATAGAGAGGTTAAACAAAACGCTACCTTTGGGAGGGGTTTTTGATATACGCCCAAGTTTAAAACGCGTTTCCATTGGAGGAGTGCTATCCGCAGGCGAGTGTATTGAGGTTTCTAGCACTATATATGGCGCAAGGATGGCAAAAGACTTTGTCGATCGATTAGAGGAAGATTTTCCTATTCTTAGTGCAATGGCAAAGGAGATTACTCCGTTAAGACAATTAGAACAAGCAATCAATCGTTGTATTAATGATGACGGTCATATGCTAGATAGCGCTTCTGAAAAGTTACGAGGAATACGCTCTTCCATTCGTACGTTAGAAAGTAGGGTCAGAGAGAAATTAAGCAACTTTACGAAAACACATAGCAACAAATTGTCAGATGTTATCATCACAATACGAAATGATCGCTATGTTCTCCCGGTAAAGCAGGAATATCGCAGTGCTATCGGAGGAATTGTTCACGATCAATCCGCTTCAGGTCAAACGCTATTTATGGAGCCAAAAGCTGTTGTTGATATAAATAATCAATTACAAGAAGCGTTTGTTAATGAAAAGAGAGAAATGGACAGGATATTAGTTTCACTTAGCAACTTGATTGCAGAAGAAGTAAATGCTTTAGAGCATAATGTTCATTTACTTGGAAAAATGGATGTTATATTTGCCCGTGCAAAATACGGTCAGGCAATGAAAGGTACGAAACCAATAATGAATGACCGCGGTTTTATTAAAATGAACCAAGCTAGACATCCATTAATTGATCCACAAGACGTTGTTGCGAATGATATTAAGTTAGGCAAGGATTATACAGCAATTGTAATTACAGGACCGAATACAGGGGGGAAAACGGTCACCTTAAAAATGGTCGGACTCTGTTGTTTAATGGCTCAATCTGGTTTGCAAATTCCGGCATTGGATGGATGCGAGCTTGCTGTGTTCTCTCATGTTTTTGCAGATATTGGTGACGAGCAGTCAATAGAGCAAAATTTAAGTACGTTTTCATCACATATGACTACAATTGTAGACATTTTAAAGTATATTGATGAAAAAACACTTGTATTGTTTGACGAGCTTGGTGCTGGTACTGATCCTCAAGAAGGAGCAGCTTTAGCAATGGCAATCCTCGATGAAGTGATTGAAAGACAAGCTAGAGTAATAGCAACGACTCACTATCCAGAATTAAAAGCTTACGGATTTAATCGACGACAAGTTTTAAATGCTTCTGTAGAATTTGATGTTGAGACGTTACGTCCTACGTATCGTTTGTTATTAGGCATACCTGGACGAAGTAATGCCTTTGATATATCTCGGCGCTTAGGGCTTTCCACAGTAATTATTGATCATGCAAAGTCCTACGTCGGCATGGATTCCAAAAATGTTGAAAATATGATTGCTTCTTTAGAGCAATCGCAATTGAAGGCAGAAAAGGATTACGAGCAAGCTCATGACTTGCTACAACAAGCAGAAAACTTCTATGAAGATGTAAAGAATATTTGGCATGAATGGCAAGAGAAGAAAGAAAAACTGTACCGAAAAGCTGAAGAGAAAGCTGATAAAGCCATTCAAAAAGCACGGGAAGAAGCAGAGCTTATCGTTCAAGAAATTCGCAACATGCGTAGTGAAGCGGAGTGGAAAGAGCATGAATGGATTGAAGCTAAGAAAATGCTTGATGATGCTAAACCGGAGTTATCGGCAAAACAAGACACCTCTACTCCCTCCAAAAAACGAGAAGAAAAAGTACTAGAACCTGGTGATGATATTAAATTACTTACGATTAATCAGAAGGGGACAGTGTTAGAAAGAATAAGCGATTATGAGTATTTGGTTCAAGTTGGCATTATGAAAGTGAAAGTGAATCGAAAAGATTTACACTACATGGGTAAAACAAAAGAGAAATATGAGCAGCCAATTACAACCATTAAAGGAAGCAACTACCATGTGAAAACAGAATTGGATATTCGAGGGGAAAGGTTAGAAGATGCGCTGTTAAAATTAGAAAAGTATGTGGATGATGCGCTACTTGCTGGTTATCCAAGGGTTTCCATTATACATGGAAAGGGAACTGGAGCACTTCGAAAAGGTGTTCAGCAGTTTGTACAACAACATCCGAGAATAGCTAACTTCAGGGCAGGTGAAGCTGGAGAAGGCGGTAGTGGAGTAACGGTCATTAATTTGAAATAAGAGTGAGTATTCGAGGTGAATAGGATGGAAATGGGAGTAGCCTTTTGGGAAAATGTAGTCGTACAAACTGCAGCCAGATACAGTGTGGTGATTTTATGCACGTTAGTGTTCTTAGCAATTTTAGAAATAGTCACGTCATATAAAAATTGGGAAGAAATTAAAAAAGGAAATTTTGCAGTTGCCATGGCAACAGGTGGGAAAATATTTGGTATTGCGATTATTTTTCGTTACTCTATTGAACATAATGATACATTGGTTCAAAGTATTGGGTGGGGTGTATATGGTTTTATCTTGTTATTACTAAGTTATTTTGTATTTGAGTTTTTGACACCAGTACTGAAAGTCGATGAAGAGATAGGGAATGGTAACAAAGCAGTAGGATTTATTTCAATGATTATTTCAGTAGGTTTGGCTTTTGTTATTGGTGCTAGCATAGGGTAAGAGGGGGAGAAACCTATGGTGTTAGATCGTTTAGCAAAGATATTAATTGTTGTAGCTATCTTATTTATTGGTGTAGGGATCGTATGGTTAATGGTCTAACGTTAAGTTGTATGCTATTAGGAGGTATTATTAAACTTGGCAATGATTGCCAAGTTTTTTTATAGGAAAAGGTTTTATCGTATTAGGCAAACTAGGGTTTTCACCATAAAGATTTAGAGGTAATCAAGTTTTTCTGAAAAATAATTAAATAATATTTCAAAAAATAACGATTAATCGGTATAATGTAAATAAGCATAAAGCAAAGGGAGGAAAAAACATGGGAGAAACGAAAAGTTGGTTTCAGCACTATCCACCTGAAATAAAAACATCACTCCACTATGACGAAAAGCCGCTCCATCGATTTTTACTCGAAAGTGCTGAAACATTCCCCAAAAAGAAAGCGCTTCATTTTATGGGGAAGGATTTGACGTATGAAGAACTTTATAATCAAGCAACCCAAATGGCAAACTATTTACAACAACTAGGTATGGAAAAAGGAGATCGAATTGCTATCATGCTGCCAAACTGTCCACAATCTGTTGTCACGTATTACGGGGCTTTAATGGCAGGTGGTATCGTTGTACAAACAAATCCACTGTATAAAGAAAGGGAGTTGGAATACCAGCTGAAGGATTCTGGCGCGACTTTTATTGTATGTCTAGATATTTTACTACCCCGTGTTACAAATGTAAAAAATAATACAGATATCCAACATACTATTGTTGCAAGCATCAAAGATTATTTGCCATTTCCTAAAAACTTAATTTACCCTTATATACAAAAGAAACAGTACAATATGGTTGTAAAAGTAGAACAATCCGACAATATACATGTATGGGATTATATGATGGATGTCGCTCAGTCTGCTTATGAAAAGGTTGCTGTTAATCCAAAAGAAGATTTGGCTTTATTGCAGTATACCGGTGGAACAACTGGAAATCCAAAAGGAGTGATGCTTACCCACCATAATTTAGTTTCTAATGTCCAAATGTGTCAAGCTTGGATTTATAAAACGAATCCTGGTGAGGAAATCGTATTAGGAGTATTACCGTTTTTTCATGTTTATGGAATGACAGCAGTTATGAATAATGCGATTATGATGGGTGCTAAAATGATCTTGTTACCTAAATTTGATGCAACAGAAGTATTGAAAACGATTGATAAGCATAAACCAACGCTTTTCCCAGGAGCACCTACAATTTATGTGGCTTTATTAAATCATCCTAAATTAGAGCAGTATGATTTATCATCGATTAAAGCTTGTATAAGTGGTTCTGCACCATTACCTACAGAGGTTCAAGAACAATTTGAAAAGGTGACAGGAGGTAAACTTGTAGAAGGTTATGGCTTAACAGAAACATCACCTGTTACTCATGCAAATTTTGTTTGGCATGAGCGGAGAAATGGTAGTATTGGGGTGCCGTGGCCAGATACAGATGCTAAAATAATTGATGAAGAAACGATGGAAGAAGCGCCGATCGGAGAGATTGGAGAGATTGCTGTTAAAGGTCCCCAAATCATGAAAGGATATTGGAACAATCCTGAAGAAACAGCCCAAGTACTAAAAGACGGATGGTTATTTACAGGTGATTTAGGATACCAAACAGAAGATGGTTACTTTTATGTCGTAGATCGAAAAAAAGATATGATTATTGCTGGTGGATACAATATATATCCTCGTGAAGTAGAGGAAGTGTTATATGAACATGAAGCGATTCAAGAAGCTGTTGTGGCTGGTATTCCCGATCCGTATCGAGGGGAAACAGTAAAAGCTTATGTAGTTTTAAAGCCAGGTTATGCAATAACAGAAGACGATCTTAATACGTATTGCCGAAAACACTTAGCAGCATTTAAAGTACCTCGCATTTATGAATTTCGTGAAGAACTTCCTAAAACAGCGGTTGGTAAAATTCTAAGGAGACAACTTATTGATGAAGAAAAAGAAAATTTACAAGTAAATTGAGCTTTCCGGCTCTTTTTTATCTAGCATTGTACAAGCAATGGCATTGACAGTTCTCTTAGAAAGAGATACAATAATGAATGAACAATCATTCATTATTGTATGGAATTTAGGAGAGAATCATGAAGAAAAATAAACCGAAATACAATCAAATTATTGAGGCGGCAGTAAAGGTTATCGCAGAGAATGGTTACCATGCCTCTCAAGTATCAAAAATTGCCAAACAGGCAGGAGTAGCAGATGGAACAATTTATCTGTACTTTAAAAACAAAGAAGATATATTAATCTCTGTTTTTGAAGAAAAAATGGGGCAATTCATTACGCATATTACAGATGCCATTCAGAAGAAGGAAAATGCAAATGAAAAGCTTTACGAACTAATTAAACTACATTTTCGCCAGTTAAGTGAAGATCACCATTTAGCTATTGTTACGCAGTTGGAGTTGAGGCAATCGAACCCTTCCTTGCGTTTACAAATCAATAATGTGTTAAAACCTTATTTAAATGTCATCGATACCATCATTACAGAAGGGATGGAAGAAAAAGTTTTTCGGAAAAATTTGAATTTACGACTTGTTCGTCAGATGATTTTTGGTACACTAGATGAAACGGTTACAAATTGGGTGATGAAAGATAGAAAGTACAATCTTGTTGATTTAGCAACGGAAGTTCATACATTATTAACAGAAGGACTTCAATCAAAGTAGTAGAACAATAAAACAAAGGGGGATGAAGTTTGACGAACACACTATTTTTGGAAGCGAATCATTCTATTGCTTATGTAACGATCCAAAGTCCGCCAGCAAACGCTTTATCTAGTATTCTATTAAAAGATTTGGAAGCAGTGTTGAATAAGATAGAGGGAGATTCAAGTATAAAGGCGATTGTTTTAAAAGGAGAAGGGAAATTTTTTTCAGCAGGAGCAGACATAAAAGAATTTACAGCTTTGCAACAAGCATCTGACTATGAATCTATGGCAAAACGAGGGCAAGATTTGTTTGCTCGCATGGAAACGTTCCACATTCCCATTATTGCCGCTATTCATGGTGCTGCTCTAGGCGGAGGACTGGAGCTTGCTATGGCTTGCCATATGAGAATTATAACGAAGGAGGCAAAACTTGGTTTACCTGAAATAACATTAGGTATTATACCAGGTTTTGCTGGTACACAACGTTTGCCGCACTTTGTTGGTTCGGCTAAAGCGTATGAAATGATATTGACTGGAGAGCCAATCAATGGGGAAGAAGCATATTCTTATGGCTTGGCAAATAAAGTAGTGGAAGAAGACGCATTGGAAGAAGAAGTAAAACAGTTAGCTGAAAAAATAGTTTCTAAGAGCAAATTAACTATTCAGCAAATCATGCGTTTAATTCCCTATGCAAAGACTAGTTTATTTGCAGAAGGAGTATCAGAAGAAGCAAAAGCATTTGGCGAAATTTTTGGATCTGAGGATGCGAAAGAAGGCGTGCAAGCATTCATTGAAAAACGGAAACCGAACTTCCAGGATAACTAAACAAAAAGGAGGAGCAATAATGGAAATTTATGTGTTACTCAAGAAAACATTTGATACAGAAGAAAAAATTAACGTATCAAACGGGCAAATTGAAGATGAAGGTGCTGAATTTATTATTAATCCATACGACGAGTATGCCGTTGAGGAAGCCATTAAACAACGGGATGAGCATGGAGGTGAAGTCACCGTTGTAACAATTGGAGATGAAGATTCAGAAAAACAATTACGTACTGCTTTAGCAATGGGGGCAGATAAAGCAGTGTTAATAAATACAGAAGATGATGTAGAAGATGGTGATCAATATACAACAGCAAAAATTTTGGAAGCGTTTTTTGAGGATAAAGAACCTGACTTAATCCTTGCTGGAAATGTAGCTATTGATGAAGCAAGTGGGCAAGTAGGTCCGCGACTTGCAGATGCACTAGATATCCCATATGTGACAACGATTACAGACTTAAAGGTTAGTGGAGATACAGCTACCGTGGAAAAAGATGTGGAAGGAGATGTGGAAATAGTAGAAACAACTCTGCCACTATTGGTGACCTGCCAACAAGGGCTAAACGAACCAAGGTATCCTTCACTTCCAGGAATAATGAAAGCAAAAAAGAAGCCATTAGAAGAACTGGAAATAGACGATTTAGACTTAGATGAAGATGACGTAGAAGCGAAAACGAAAACAGTAGATATCTTCTTACCGCCGGAGAAGGAAGCTGGCAAGGTACTAGAAGGTGAACCACAAGAGCAAGTAAAAGAACTTGTTACATTATTGAAAACGGAAGCGAAAGTACTGTAATTTTAAGACAGAGAGGAGTAATGAACTTGAGTGAAAAAATAGTAGTAATTGGAGAAGTGAAAGATGGTGTATTACGAAATGTTTCTTTTGAAGCGATAGCAGCAGCAAAAAAGGTTACCGCTGATGGTGAAGTAGTTGGTGTAGTATGCGGTAATGGTGAAATGTCTTCATTAGGAAAAGAAATGATTCATTATGGAGCAGACCGTGTAATAACAGTAACACATGAAAACTTAAAAAATTACACCTCGGAAGGATATGGTCAAGCAGTAATGGCTGTTGTCGAGGAAGAATCTCCACAAGTAATTGTGATGGGGCATACATCCATAGGAAAAGACCTTACGCCAAAGCTAGCGAGTAAGCTAAATACTGGACTCATTTCAGATGCAGTAGACATTGAAATAGCTGATGATCAAGTTCAATTTGTCCGTCCTATCTATTCTGGAAAAGCATTTGAGAAGAAAGTTATTACGGATGGTTTAACATTTTTCACTATTCGCCCTAATAATATTGCAGCCCTAGATAAAGATACATCCAGATCGGGAGAGGTAACTGACAAAGCAGTTGAAATTACTAGTATTCGCACGGTTATTAAAGATGTAATAAGAAAGGCTTCTGAGGGGGTTGATTTATCTGAAGCAAATGTAATTGTAGCTGGTGGTCGCGGTGTGAAAAGTGAAGAAGGATTTAAACCTCTCTATGAATTAGCCGAAGTATTAGGTGGTGCAGTAGGAGCTTCACGAGGTGCTTGTGATGCAGAATATTGTGATTACTCCTTGCAAATTGGGCAAACAGGAAAAGTTGTTACACCAGATTTATACATTGCAGTTGGTATCTCTGGTGCCATTCAACATTTGGCGGGCATGTCAAATTCCAAAGTAATTGTAGCTATTAATAAAGACCCAGAAGCGACCATCTTTAATATAGCAGACTACGGTATGGTTGGAGATTTGTTTGACATCATTCCACTTTTGATTGAGGAAGTGAAGAAAGCAAAAGTAGGAACAGGAGCTTAGAAGAAAAAGGTGCTAACGATACTAAAATAAGGATAGCAAATGCTCCGGAAACTCTCCCTATCGAAGTGAAAGAACTGTTTGCTTTCCACATGCTGTGGCAAAGCAAACACATCTTTTCCTGGAAATATAGAATTTCATTTTCTCTCCATAGAGCCTTGCCGTTAGGTCCAACTTTTAAGAGGGGGAGATTTCCGGAGCAATCATTAGGTGTGCTTACATATAAGGAAAACAAAAGAAACAAATGTATTGATTTTTAGGCTTTAGAAATGATATAAACAATGCATAAGCAAATAATTAGGATGCTTATTTAAACGATGATATACTCAACGTAATAAGCGGTAAAGCTTTATCTAAGTCGAGGAGGAATGAAAGAATGGCAATTATTAATGCTACTGATCAGACGTTTGCCAAAGAGACTGCAGAAGGTTTAGTACTAGCAGATTTTTGGGCGCCATGGTGTGGACCATGTAAAATGATTGCACCAGTATTGGAAGAAATTGATGGTGAAATGTCTGAAAAAGTTCAGATTGTAAAATTAGATGTTGACGAAAACCAAGAAACAGCAGGTAAATTTGGTGTGATGAGTATTCCAACATTGTTGTTATTTAAAGATGGTCAAGTCGTTGACCAAGTAATCGGTTTTCAGCCGAAAGAAGCATTAGTTGATTTAATTAACAAACATGCTTAACAAATGGTATACTATTCTTTAGAATAGAAGATGAAGAATCCCTTGTTGCTAAATAGTGACAAGGGATTTTCTAGAGTCTTACATGGTAGAACATGTCTGTTAAAGGAATGAATGTAGATGAACCAAAGTATAAAAGATAAACTAGCGGTTTTACCAGCAAAGCCAGGCTGTTACTTGATGAAGGATAAATATGAAAGCGTCATTTATGTTGGAAAGTCAAAAGTATTAAAGAATCGGGTGCGTTCTTACTTTACTGGAGCACATGATCGAAAAACGCAACGTTTAGTGCAAGAGATTGAAAGTTTTGAGTATATTGTAACTTCTTCCGAGATAGAAGCACTTATTTTAGAAATGAATTTAATTAAAAAATATGATCCTAAATATAATGTTATGCTCAAAGACGATAAGTCTTACCCCTACTTAAAAATTACATCTGAACGCCATCCAAGGTTGCTAATTACGAGGAAAATAAAGAAAGATAAAGGCAAATACTTTGGTCCTTATCCAAATGTTATCGCGGCGAGAGAAACAAAAAAGTTATTGGATCGACTTTACCCTCTTAGAAAATGCAATAACCTTCCTGGGCGACCTTGCTTGTACTATCATATGGGCCAATGTTACGCCTGTAGTAACAATCCGCCTACAAAAGAAGAATATGCAGCAATTGTCCAAAATGTATCATCTTTTTTACATGGTGGATATAAAGCAATAAAAAAAGACTTAACGAAGAAAATGCAGCAAGCGAGTGAAGCGTTGAATTTTGAAAGAGCGAAGGAATTAAGAGATCAAATTCATCACATTGAGTCTGTCATGAAACAACAGAAGATGACGTTAAACGACCAAGCAGATAGGGATATTTTTGCATATAGTTATGACAAAGGATGGATGTGCATCCAAGTATTTTTTATTCGTCAAGGGAATTTGATTGAACGAGATATAGCTGTTTTTCCTTTTTTCGATGAAGCTGAAGAAACATTTATTAGTTATGTTGGCCGTTTTTATCTCCATCAAAACCATCCGAAGCCAAAACAGATTCTTGTTCCTCTTGGTACCAATACAGAACTATTGAAAGATTTACTTGAGGTGGATGTGCATACGCCATATCGTGGAAGAAAAAAAGAATTAGTGAAGCTAGCGGAAGAAAATGCACGCATTTCGTTAAATGAGAAATTCTCTATTATTGAGCGAGACGAAGAAAGAACAATTGTAGCTGTAGAGCGCTTAGGAGAAACTCTTAATATTGAAACACCGCATCGAATAGAAGCATTTGATAATTCCAACATTCAAGGGACTGATCCAGTTTCTGCGATGGTTGTTTTTATAGACGGTAAGCCAGCTAAGAATGAGTATCGTAAATACAAAATTCGCAATGTTGATCGACCGGATGATTATGAAACAATGAGAGAAGTTATTAGAAGGCGTTACACGAGAGTTTTAAAAGATAAACTTCCATTACCAGGTTTAATTATTGTAGACGGTGGAAAAGGTCAAATGAGTGCCGCGTTGGATGTGCTAGAAAATGAGTTAGGGCTAGACATTCCTTTATGTGGTTTAGCAAAAGATGATCGTCATAAAACAAGTGAGCTTTTATATGGTTTTCCACCTCAAATTATAGATTTAGATCGCAAATCGAATGAATTTTATCTTGTCCAAAGGGTGCAGGAAGAAGTGCATCGTTTTGCCATTACCTTTCATCGTCAATTACGTGGGAAAAACGTTGTACAATCTGAATTAGATAATATTTCAGGTATTGGTCAAAAAAGAAGAAGACTGTTGCTAACACATTTTAAAACAATTACGGAAATAAAACAAGCTAGTATGGACGACCTGATAAAATTGGGTATTCCACGTGACGTCGCTGAAAATATTATTACCCATTTTCAAGCAGCTAACATAGAAAAGCAGTAGCGCCATGATCTGGCAATCTACTGCTTTTTTACTGGCGGACATTTAAGGTGCGTGTCCAAAGGGTATTAAAAGATCAAGGATATCGGTCGGATCTTGCTTTTTTGCACCAACGAAATGTTTCTATAACAATGTATAGTAAAAAATTTGTAGTATAGGGGGTTAAGAGCTCTTGTTTCAAGCAGGCTAATGAAAGCTGCTATTTTTGTATTATTTCTATTAATCCACCGAAAACATGGCTTTAAACTCAACTTGATGAATTCTTTTATTAATTGTTTCTACGCACTCGCAATCTCTGTTTTCAATTATATGTAGAGCTTCTGCTAAAAAACCAGCTTCTAGACGAAAATCAGTAGAAAATGAAGCTTGTAATCGTGACGCAACTGCATCAGACATCAATTGAAAGGTCATTGATTTACGTTTATCTTTTACAACTTCTAATCGCCCGAAGCCTAAAAGTGTGAAAATATGTATGACATCATCTACGGTTTGTATATCAAACTTTCTGGCAAGTTTTCTCCCCATGAAATATAACAGGGTTGGAGATTCTTCACCTAGTAATTCTGGTAAACTAACATATCGTAAAATATCAAAGCCGACACCTTCTGTATGTAATGCTTCTAAATCGTGAACGGATATAACCGTTGTTTGTTGGTTTGTCATTCCATGTCATCCTCTCTGAAATACCCGTAAAGTAAGGGTAAATAAACATCTTCCTACAATGAACATTTTTTCTTCATAATGAATACTTTAAAAGTTAAAGCTTGCAGCTCTCTCTTAATAGTAAACGACGAGTGGTTATAGAGCGTACTTTTAGTTTACACTATAGAAAAGTATAAAAAGTTGTAAGGTATATAGAATAAGAAAAACTACAGCTTTCGTCATAAAAATTGGCGACAAGCCAAGTTTTTCTAATACTTTTTCCTTTTGTAGTAGTACTTAATAATTACATCATTCCATGATTTGAAGACCATCATTTACGTTGATTTCACTACCATATGTATGTAGCTTGTTATATTATCTTAAATAATTTTAGTACGTGCAAGTCACAAATCTTTGAGCTTCTACTAGTTTATCATACTTAAGATGCTTCCTAAATGCTAGAAAATATATAAATGGGCAAGGTGTATGCATTAAAATAATTTTTTTGAAAAAGTACAAGTAATGGGAATACTTTTAACGCATGCAAAAATAGAAATAAAGGTACCGTTTTCTTGACGCTTGCAATAGTTAGAAGTACAATAAACATGTCACAATTGTACAACGTCAACTCGCCGTACTTCCTTTAAGAGTTGAACTTTTAAATATGTACAACACTATGAAACTAATTAATGATCAAATTAAAGGGGGGGAACACATTGACAGAGCATCGTGAGTTTCTAACAAGAAGAGTGCACTCGTTATTAGGTGTAATTCCAATAGGTCTTTTTTTGGTTCAACATTTAGTGGTGAATCATTTTGCTGTTTATGGAGAAGAGAATTTTAATAAAGCAGCCGATTTTATGCACAGTCTACCATTTAGACTCGTATTGGAATTCGGGGTTATTTTTATTCCAATTTTGTTTCATGCTATTTTAGGGGTATATATTGTATTTGTAGCACGAAGCAACACGAAAAGATATAATTTTTTCCGTAATTGGATGTTCTTATTACAGCGAATAACGGGTATTATTACGTTTGTCTTTGTTGTTTGGCATGTGTGGGAGACAAGAATACAGTTAGGATCACAAGGAGCCGACTATAGCCTAATGGAAGGGATTCTTTCCAATCCATTTATGTTCTGGTTCTATATGATTGGTGTCCTATCTACTATTTTCCATTTTGCCAATGGATTATGGAGCTTCTGTGTGACTTGGGGTATTACACAAACACCTAAATCACAAAAAGTAGTTACATATGCAACTGTAGTTGTTTTCTTAGCACTAAGTTATGTCGGTGTAAGAACAATTCTTACATTTGCTTACGGTATTTAATTCAAAGGAACAGGGAGTGGGTGACAAGTTATGAGTAAACGGAAAATTGCCATAGTTGGCGGAGGTTTAGCTGGCTTAATGGCAACAATAAAAGCAGCAGAAGCAGGAGTAAGTGTTGATTTATTTTCCATTGTTCCTGTAAAGCGCTCTCACTCTGTATGTGCTCAAGGTGGAATAAATGGTGCAGTTAATACTAAGGGAGAAGGGGATTCTCCTTGGCTTCACTTTGATGATACAGTGTACGGTGGAGATTTCTTAGCAAACCAACCGCAAGTAAAAGCGATGTGTGATGCAGCGCCTGGAATTATTCATATGTTTGATCGGATGGGTGTTATGTTTAACCGCACACCTGAAGGATTGCTAGATTTTCGTCGTTTTGGTGGAACGCAAATGCATAGAACAGCTTATGCTGGAGCAACAACAGGACAACAATTACTTTATGCGGTGGATGAGCAAGTTCGTCGTTATGAGGTAGAAGGTCTTGTGACAAAATATGAAAACTGGGAATTTGCGCGGGCAGTTATTGATGAAGAAGGTGTTGGTAGAGGGATTGTAGCTCAAAATGTGAAAACGCATGAGATAAAAGCATTTCCATCTGATGCAACCATTTTTGCTACTGGTGGTCCTGGAATTATCTTTGGTAAATCTACTAATTCTATGATTAATACTGGATCTGCTGCAAGTAAGTTGTACCAGCAAGGTGCAAAATATGCCAATGGTGAATTTATTCAAATTCATCCTACAGCTATTCCTGGTGATGATAAATTACGATTAATGAGTGAGTCTGCCCGTGGTGAAGGGGGCAGAATTTGGACATATAAAGATGGAGAACCTTGGTATTTCTTAGAGGAAAAATATCCAGCTTATGGTAACCTCGTACCAAGAGATATCGCCACACGTGAAATTTTTGACGTATGTGTGAACCAAAAACTTGGTATAAATGGCGAGAATATGGTGTATTTGGATCTATCACATAAAGATCCAAAAGAGCTTGATATAAAACTAGGCGGAATTATTGAGATATATGAGAAATTTGTTGGCGAAGATCCTCGAAAAGTGCCGATGAAAATCTTCCCTGCTGTCCATTATTCCATGGGCGGACTGTGGGTCGATATTAATCAAATGACTAATATCCCTGGTATTTTTGCTGCAGGAGAATGTGATTATTCGCAGCATGGTGCTAACCGTCTTGGTGCTAATTCATTATTGTCTGCTATTTATGGAGGAGCTGTTGCTGGTCCAAAGGCAATGGAATATATAAAAGGTTTAGAGAAGCATGTCGATGATTTGCCATCTCATTTATTTGAAGAGAATGTAAAAGTGGAACAAGACCACTTTGAAAAATTAATGAACATGGATGGCGAAGAAAATGCTTATCACCTTCATAAGGAACTTGGTCAGTGGATGACTGATAACGTAACCGTAGTGCGTGATAATAAAAAATTATTGCAAACAGATGAAAAGATTCAAGAACTACTGCAACGTTTTGAAAACATTAATATTAATGATACCTCTCGTTGGAGTAACCAAGGTGTTATGTTTACACGTCAGTTGGAAAACATGCTTCATTTAGCACGTGTTATTACACAAGGCGCTTATAATCGGAATGAGAGCCGTGGTGCTCATTATAAACCTGAATTCCCAGATCGAAATGATGAAGAGTGGTTGAAAACAACGATTGCAGAATTTGACGTGGAAGAAAAAGCACCTAAATTTTCTTATGAGGATGTAGATATTTCATTAATCAAACCTCGTAAGCGTGACTACACGAAAAAAAGTGAAGGGAGTAAGTAAGAATGGCTGATAATAAAACAGTTACTTTTATTATAACTCGACAAGACAGCCCTGATTCTAACTCCTATACAGAAACGTTTAAAATACCTTATAAGCCAAATATGAACGTTATTTCTGCATTGATGGAAATTAGACAAAATCCGGTTAATGCAAATGGAGAGAAAACAACACCAGTTCAGTGGGATATGAACTGTCTTGAGGAAGTATGTGGTGCATGTTCCATGGTGATTAATGGGGTAGCAAGACAGTCTTGTGCAGCACTTGTAGATCAGCTTGAACAGCCGATCCGACTAGAACCAATGTCAACATTTCCAGTTGTTCGCGATCTAATTATCGATCGTAACCGCATGTTCGATGCGTTAAAGCAAGTGAAAGCTTGGATACCACTTGATGGTACACATGATTTAGGAGCAGGTCCACGTATGCCTGAAAAGAAACGGCAATGGGCATATGAATTATCGAAATGTATGACTTGCGGTGTTTGTCTAGAAGCTTGCCCAAATGTCAATGATAAATCCAATTTCATTGGTCCAGCAGCTATTTCGCAGGCTCGTTTGTTTAATGCACATCCAACTGGAGAAATGAATGCAAGTGAACGTTTAAATGGGTTGATGGAAGATGGAGGTATAGATGGTTGTGGAAACTCGCAAAACTGTGTACAAGTTTGCCCTAAAGGCATTCCACTGACGACTTCTATTGCTGCCATGAACCGAGCAACAAATATCCAAGCGTTTAAAAACTTTTTTGGAAGTGACAACGCACATTAATTTAATTAGCTATACTAACGACCCTCTGCCTCTAAGAAGGCTGAGGGCTGTTTTTCACTAATAATTATGAGAAATTTTAGAATGATGATTATATTTACTTTGAATAGAAGTGGGTTAAGAGCTGACTTTAAAAATTAAAATTTGTACTGCAAAAAAAGCAATTTGAAGGTTTTAGTGTAGGAAAAATGACAACGTTCATCGCTACGAATAAGTTCTAAGACTACGTGAAGATTCTTTTATAGCTAAATGTTTGTGTGCGTGTTACGTTAAATTTTTTAGCAATCAAACTAGCGGCATGTTGCGGCGGAGGTAGTAGATTAAATGAATTGACTGTGACAAGCTTATATTTGTCCAATCCCATACATTATTTTTTTAAAGAGGTGAAAATGTGCGAATATCTTATATTGACAATTTAAATGAGTGGAGTAAAACTTTTTCCTTTTCTATACCAGTTACGATTCGTTTTTCTGAGACAGACTTATTTGGTCATATGAACAATACTACTGCGTTTATTTATTTTGAGCAGGCAAGAATTGAATTTTTGAAGGCTACAGGTGTTTTTGATGGGAATACGAATACAGAGGGAATACCAGTAGTATCTGATTTACAATGCGATTTTTTAAAGCAACTGTACTTTGATCAAACTATCCAAGTGTATGTGAAAGCACATCATGTTGGTAGATCTTCTGTAGATATACATTATATGGTTTTAGATGATAAACAAGAAATTGCTTTGACTGGAAGAGGAAGACTTGTATACATTCATGCAAAAACAGGCAAGCCAATATCATTAGGAGAATCAATGAGAATAGCTTTGGCGCAAAAGTAAACAGAAATAGTATACGTTATATTAGAGAGAGTCGATTTTACAAGTTGCAGAACGTTGTAATCGATCTCTTTTTTAAATTTAGAGAATAAAGTGGTGGCATTAATCTTGTTAATAAAAAACCCCTCATTTTCTAAATATACAGTTAAATTTGTTTCGGGAAGTAGTGTTCTTCTTCCAGCATGTGAATGGTAGCCTAGATGCTTTTCATTTGTCTTTTCCTTTTCGTCAGTTACTAAAAGTGGCGATTACTTAAGAAACCTCCACTTCAAGCAATCTACAAGGTGGTAAGTAAAGGGATTAGTTCACAAGATTTCTGTGACCCCTCATAAATGTACGCACCGTTTAATTGCTTTTACATAAGCTATTATTGACTAAATAATTTCCCTTCATTTTGCAGCTCTATTGACAGCAAGGAGGGGTTACCATTTGAAGGACAACGAGTATAAACCGAAGCAATTATTAACTAAACGGGAAAAAGAAGTATTTGAACTATTAGTTCAGGATAAAACCACAAAAGAAATTGCCCAGGAATTATTCATATCAGAAAAAACTGTCCGAAACCATATTTCAAATGCTATGCATACCAATTGAAAATGTGATTCCCTGTTTTATTGCTAAATGTTTTACCAAAGTAGGCGTTAAATACTCTCCGCCTATAGGCGCCGGATGTTTGACGCTTTTTAATGGATAGACTTTAATTTTTGATACCGCACTATTTAAAGATATTTTACCGCTTTGCTTCCATTTCTTCTACCGTATTTCCTACTCTATTTTTTTATTTCAAAGTTATATTAAATAGTCTGCTGTGCTACTTCTGTTCCTAAAAAGATTATATAAGAAAAAACAGCTAATATTACGAATATAAAATTAAAATAGTTTGCTTGACTTTTAACTGTAAAGTTAATACAACGCTACTAATATATAAATGAAATATAAGATATCATCGTTAAATCGCTATTAAAGTTCGAACGAAACTATTATATATAAAGTTTTAAAAAAACCGAAAATACTTAAAACAATTGCTTCTTTGCTGATTTGCTTTTTTGACTAAACTTCACTATAATTGATTATGATAATCATTATCAATTATAGTGAATGATGAGGTGAACTTTTTAATTTAAGGGAAATAATATATCAAAATACAGTTTAGGAGAGTCGAATTGTCATGCGATATGATAATCAAAAGCTATGGTTAATGTTGTTTGCGTTGCTTATTACATTAGTCTTAGCAGCTTGTAGTAGTGATAATGTTGCTAAGAATCAAACGGAAAAGGATAAGAGAGAGTTAGTAGTATCAATGGGAGAGCGTATCCCTCACGAATTCGACCCTAAGAAACGCTGGGGAATGTATAACGAGGCTCGTATTATTCATAGTACATTGTTAAAGAAAACACCAGATTTAGAAGTAGAAGGAGATTTTGCCAAGGATTACACGATTTCTGAAGATGGTAAGCAATGGACGTTTGACTTACATAATAATTTTAAGTTTTCTAATGGCGATCCTGTGACAGCAGAAGATGTGAAGTTTTCATACGAAACGTTAATAGAAGACGGTAAGCATTGGGATTTATCATTTGTCGATAAGATTGAAATCCCTGATAAGAATAAAGTTATATTTTACTTAAGTGAGCCACGTTCAACTTTTTGGGCGCAATTAACAGAAGTTCCTATATTGCCTAGAAAACATTATGACGAAAACTATTCTCAAAATCCAATTGGTTCGGGGCCATATATGGTTACTCAGTATGATAAAGATGAGCAAGCTATATTTGAAGTGAACCCACATTGGCATGGCAAGGAACCATACTTTAAAAAATGGACGTGGGTCACATTAGATGAAAACACTGCTTTAGCTGCTGCAAAATCAGGTGAAGTGGATATGATTTATGCACTTCCAGAATTTGCTGATACTAAAATTCCTGGGTGGAAACTTTTTGAGTATGAGTCTAATGACGTGCGAGGCTTGTCTCTGCCGTATGTGAAGCCAGGAGAAGTTGAGTCTGCTGATGGTTATCCTGTTGGTAATGAAGTAACGAGTGATGCTGCTATTCGCAAAGCGTTGAATATTGGATTGAATCGACAAGAAATTGTGGACACGGTCTTAAATGGTCATGGAGCACCAGCTTATTCGATTGTTGATGGTATGCCATGGTGGCATGAAGAAACTGCAATTGAAGACAATCGAGTCGAAGAAGCAAGTGAGCTATTAGAGAAAGCAGGTTGGAAGCTAAATAAAGATGGAACTCGCGTAAAAGGAGATACCAAAGCGCAATTTGATTTGTATTATCCTACAAATGACAAATTACGGACTAATGTAGCTATTGTTGCAGCAGAACAGGCTAAAGCATTAGGTATTACAATTAATTTAATAGGGAGTAATTGGGATGAAATGGTGACTAAATCACATAGTGACTCTTTATTATATGCTGGAGGACGTCATCACCCTAACCAATTTTATACGTCACATGATTTAAAGTTAGCAGGTCACGGATGGACAAATATTACTTTTTATCATAATCCTGTTGTATTAGATTATATGGATAAAGCAATCAGTTCAACGGACTTAGAAGAAGCTAATAAATATTGGAAGCTAGCACAATGGGATGGCAAAGAAGGTGCAAGTGTATTAGGCGATTTACCAAATGCATGGTTAGTTCGTATTAATCATACGTATTTAGGTGATAAGCGTATTAATGTTGGTAAACAACCGATTCATAGTCATGGTCATGACTGGGCATTATTGCATAATATTGCTGAGTGGACTTGGGATGAAGACGCTAAATAGTAATGGTAGGGGATGTATATACATCCCTTACTTAAAAGTTTAAGGAGTAGTTTATTGTGAATCCTAGAATAAAGCAAGTAGTGCAAGTTGTTTTAAGAGGCATTTCGTTACTTATAGGGCTATCAATACTGACCTTTATTTTAATGAAAAACTCCCCAGTAGATCCTGTTATGGCAAGTGTTGATTATGACACTTCAATAACTCCGGAGCAGTATGCAGCAATTGAACAGCATCTTGGTTTGGATAAGCCTGTGACGATTCAATATTTTATGTGGTTGGAACGCCTACTTTCAGGTGATATGGGAAATTCTTTAATTCATCATGCACCCGTTAGTACAATTATTAAAGATAAAGCGAGAGCTTCAGCTGCATTGATGTTGATATCTTGGTTTCTTTCGGGTGTGCTAGGCATTATTTTAGGTACTATTGCAGCACTATATCGTGGTAGATTAATAGATAAAATGATTCGGTGGTTATCGTACTTACAAGTTTCTGTTCCTACATTTTGGTTAGGGTTAATTATCTTATTAGTGTTTTCTGTAGGGTTAGGTTGGTTCCCCATAGGTATATCAGCACCTATAGGTGTCGTCGCTGAAGATGTTTCGCTTATTGAAAAAATACATCATTTGATATTGCCTGTATTAACACTGAGTATTTTAGGTATCGCTAATGTTGCTTTACACACAAGAGAAAAAATGATACTCGCATTAAACAGTGAGTATGTACTATTTGCGCATGCTAGAGGAGAAAGTAAGTGGCAAATTCTAAAAAATCATGCATTTCGTAATGCCATAGTGCCAGCTATTACGATTCAATTTGCTTCTTTTGGTGAGTTATTCGGAGGCTCGGTGCTTGCAGAGCAGGTATTTTCATATCCTGGTTTAGGATCAGCTTTAACAGAAGCAGGGTTAAAAAGTGATACGCCATTATTATT
Source organism: Virgibacillus dokdonensis (assembly GCF_900166595.1). Classification (NCBI taxonomy): domain Bacteria; kingdom Bacillati; phylum Bacillota; class Bacilli; order Caryophanales; family Bacillaceae; genus Virgibacillus; species Virgibacillus dokdonensis. The sequence continues at coordinate 1,641,523 of NZ_LT745763.1, forward strand.
AGGTATTGTCATTGTTGGTGCATTATTTGTGTTCTTCGGTAACTTGATTGCAGATATTATTAATGCAGCAATTAATCCGCAATTAAAAAGAGGAGGGATATAAATGGAGGCGGCAACAAATTTAAAACAAAAGCTGATTATTAGCGTAGCCTTTTCTAGTGGTATGATTGTATGTATTCTTTTTTTGAGTATGCTATTGGATGGTACCAACTTGCTGACAGATGCCACACAAAAAAGTCAGCCTCCGAGTCTACACCATATATTTGGTACGGATTGGCTAGGAAGAGATATGTTTATTAGAACGATTGAAGGGCTTAGCTTTTCCATGTTAGTGGGTGTTATTGGCTCATTGGTGGGTGTAGTGCTTGCAATTGGACTTGGTGTTTCAGCTGCGATGTTCGGAAAAAAGGTAGATAGTTTTATTTCGTGGTTAATTGATTTATTTATCGGTATGCCACATTTAATTTTTATGATATTAATTTCGTTTGCTGTTGGTAAGGGAGCCTTAGGCGTAATTGTAGCTGTAGGTTTAACTCATTGGCCTACTTTAGCCCGTGTTATACGAAATGAAGTAGATGCAATTAAAAGTGCTGATTATATTAAAATATCCAAAAATATAGGTAAGACACGCTTTTATATTTTACATAAGCATATTTTGCCAGTTATTTTCCCACAAATCATGATAGGTTTTTTATTGCTTTTCCCACATGCGATTATACATGAAGCATCCATGACATTTTTAGGTTTTGGATTATCTGCACAGGTACCATCTATAGGTTTAATTTTGTCAGAAGCTGTTAAGCATATTTCATTAGGCGACTGGTGGTTAGCTGTATTTCCAGGCGTACTGCTTATATTGCTGGTAAAAAGCTTTGATAATATTGGTGAATCCTTAAAACTTATATGGATGCCTCCAACAACCAAGTTATAGAAAGGTGTAGTTTGAAAGAATGTAAACATCTTTATAAATAAAAAAGCGCATAGACAAACAAGCCTGTACAAGAGGCTGGAAGTTGGTAACGATAAGCGAGTTCTTTTTCTCGCTTAATTTTAAATTGATTAATTTAAATTGATACCAAATCACTCACGAATTTGATGAATCTCTAAAGACGGTGTAATACTAACTTGAATTAAACTGTGCTTGTGCAAATTACAAAGCCAAATGGAATCTTTTATATCGTTTTTCTTACTACGGATACCATTAACGTATTTTACGTTAGCGACGACAATATCACAATCGTTTTCCAATAAATTAAACACAGGGTGTCAGCTTTTTTCTGTAGATTTTATATAGACATGGGCGCAAGATAGAGATTTTAACGAATTTCGAAGATGAAGTGAATCTCCTGTAAACGTCTTTGGTACTCATTAACCATCCTTTGGTTATGTAGTACCTACCGTTATGACAACAAATTTTTTTGGTCATTAATTCCATAGCAAATTTGATAAACAATCTTTAGCATAAACAAATTCTCACCTAATTTAATAGTGAATAATAAAGACAAGACATTGACTGTTGGCCACGTAATAAACTGGAATTGTTTATAAAAGGATTAATTTACGTGCTCATTGCCATACTTATTTGCACCTAAAAATGGAAAATGGCTAGTATACGGGCGCGAAGTAAAAAACTGTACCACTCAACTCCCTGTGCTCAGTAGTGTAGCTGCCTATCAGTTATATTATAGCAACTTTTTCGGGGGAGGAAGAATTACTTTCATTAATTTTTGTGCCTTAAGTACAGTGAAAGGAATGATACTTAGTATGAACGAACCATTTTTATCAATACGTGATTTACATATTTCATTTTCGCGATATACACCTAAACTAACTATTGAGCAGATTACACCAGTCCGCTCATTGAATATAGAGATTTATAGAGGTGAGATTTTAGCTGTAGTGGGTGCTAGTGGTTCAGGAAAAAGTTTGTTAGCACATGCTATTATGGGGATCTTACCCTCAAATGCTAAGATGTCTGGAGAGATCTATTATGATGGTCAACCACTTATGCCAAAAAAGATTAAACAGTTGCAAGGTGAAAAAATAGCTTTCATTCCACAATCTATTAACTATTTAGATCCCTTAATGAAAGTGAAGAAACAGGTGCAAATTGGTTTGCCTAAGAAGGGTAAGAAAAAAATTCAAGAATCGTTGTTTGAGGCATATGATTTACAAAAGCAAGACGGTGATTTATACCCTTTTCAACTATCAGGGGGTATGCTCCGCCGTGTGCTGTTTGCAACTAGTGTTAGAGATAGCGTAAAGTTAGTAATCGCAGACGAACCTACACCTGGTATCCATGTTGAAGCTTTAGATAAGGTGCTAAAGCAACTACGTGTATTTGCTGATAACGGTATGGCAGTACTACTCATTACACATGATATTCTATCTGCGCTATCTATTAGTGATCGAGTAACTATAATGAAGGATGGTACTGCGCTTGAAACAGCATCTGCTAATAAGTTTGAAGGAAGAGGGGAGCAGTTAAAAACATCCTATGCGAAGGCGTTGTGGCGAGCATTGCCTACTAATGATTTTTTGCATGCGGAGGGCTTAGATAATGTTACAATGTGAAAATATTGGATTTTCATATGATAACCAAAGCTGGCTTTTTGAGGGTGTATATTTAACTGTTAAACCAGGAAAAGTTGTAGGTATCTCTGGGATGAGTGGCTGCGGTAAAACAACGTTAGCTAAAGTGCTTGCAGGCCATTTACCTTATCAAAAAGGAAGAATTTTGATTAACCAAGATATAGTAGACAAAAAAGATTTTAATCCAGTACAGCTTATATTGCAACATTCGGAAAAATCTGTGAACCCATATTGGAAAATGAAAGATATTTTAGCTGAAAGTTATATCCCATCAATGGAGCTGTTAGAGCAATTTGGTATAAAGGAAGAGTGGTTATCGCGTTGGCCGATAGAGCTATCAGGTGGTGAGCTTCAACGATTTTCGATTGTACGAGCGCTACACTTAAAAACTAAATATATTATTGCAGATGAAATCACAACGATGTTTGATAGTATAACGCAAGTGCAGATTTGGAGAGCTCTATTAAATATTTGCCAAAAGAGAAAGCTGGGGTTAATTGTTATTAGTCATGAAATGGATATTTTAACTAAAATTTGTGATGAAATATACACTATGCAGGAGTTGAAGAAAAGTATAATAGATAGATGAGACCCTCTAATCTCGATTTACAAAAAACTTATTGACACATCCTGTTAAACCGACTATGATTCTATCATTAATAGCTTCTTCAATACTAAATAGCGAAGAGTCAATGTTCTTTATATAAAAGATAACTAATAAAAATTAACTGAAAAACAAGTAAAAAATCAAGCCATCTAAAATATAAGATTGGCTTGATTTTATAATATTTGTTTGTAAATGTGCCTGATTGGTTAATTGTGTTTTTATCCTGTTTTTGACGACAACTAGCTATCTATATATAACGTCACATACAACTCGAGCGATTGTTTTTATTCCGAGTCTGATATTAATTAGCAAAATGAATCCGGAAACAGTTGTTTTCTTAAGTTTAATAGGAATGAATTTCTGTTTAACGTTCCCTGTAAGTTCTAAAGCTTTATTAATTTATTATGAAGACGTAGAAGTATCTTTTAATTCTATTAAGCTATATAAAATCAGTGCATACTTCTGCCCATATACTTGTTGACAGCTATGGCTTTCTACTTCACCTATTGGAAGTGGATAGGAATGCATTTGTAAATAGTGTGAAAATGAAAAAGTATAAATTGTGTCGTCAGGTTAGGTAAAGCCGAGTTAGAAATCATATATTCAGTAGAAATTTGTCTTTTCTTTATTTGTTGACATTCGTTAATAAGGCATGAATATTTGATTGATTTTATTTATTAATGAATGTATTTATTCATTTTCTGTTTAATTATAATAGTTATGAAGAAAGACTTAATGTGTTATGCGAATAAATTGAAAATTAAAATGTTATAAATTCGGATTCACTTTTATTTAAAGCTCATAGTACTTTTGACCACGATATTGCATTTAAGTTATGAAGTAAACTAATCTTCAATTGGTAAGGAAGAATATTTAGGAGTGAAACAATGCGGAAAGAAGATGTGAAATCTGTTTTAGAGGCTTGGAAACTAGTTGAATCTCTGTCTCCAAGCGAGGTAAAGGGTATTGGAGAGGTGATACAAATTAGTTTATCAGAAAAGCCGTGGGAGCAGGTGAAATTAAAAGAGTCTAGTAAAGAAAAACTACATTTTCGCTATTATTTGGGTTGCTTTCAACAATATAAACTAAGAACTACAATTCCTATGTGAGCAGCTTAAAGATATTGATAAGTTACCAAGAGCATTAGATAGATTGGAGACAACTTTAATATTTATTGAAGAAGAGAAGAAAAGAGTAGAAGAGACACTAGAACATTACCAAGAGAGAAAAACATTATTAGAAGAAGAATTTGAAACAGCTTCAAGAGAAGGGCTTTTAAAGAGAGTAATTAGAAAAGTGCTTTGTAAAAAGAATGAACAAATATTACAATTAGAAGCTGAATTAGTAGAAATTAATGCAAAAATTGAGACAGAAGCAGATACTTTACATCAATTGAACTTAAAAAAGTATGCAACACAAGAAGTTATGAAGGAAGAAAAAAATAAAATAGATTACTATGATCGTGTAATGGAAAAATATGAAGATCAAAATTTAGTGCTACCTGATGAGAAATATTGGAGTAGTTCTGCATACGATTATAGGCAAGAAAAAGCAATTTGGATCACAGATGAATTAAACCATGAAAGAGGATTGTTATTTTTAAAAGCAATGAAGATTCATAAGTTGATATTAATATTCAACTACAAAGCGGTAAGATCTAACCTTCGTTTATTAAATTACCGAAATCAGTTAGATTTAAACCAGAGTGAACATAGACGATACTTGGAATATGCTTGGCAAGCTGTTCATTTGATAACTCCATTAATAAGTACTACTTTTGCAAGTTTTAGTTTGATGTATAAAGGGGTAAGCAAAGATTTTATTGATTATTTGTTTATTGATGAAGCTGGGCAAGCTAGTCCACAGCAAGCAGCAGGAGCATTATGGCGTTCCAAAAATGCTATTGTAGTTGGAGATCCACTTCAAATAGAACCAGTCGTAACTATTGATCAAACAATTCTAGGAGACATTAAAAAATACTATAATGTGGATTCTATTTATATTGATAAAGGATCCTCTGTACAATCTATTGCTGATAATGCAAATAGATTTGGAGTATATAATAAGTATGGACAGTGGATTGGAATTCCTTTATGGGTTCATAGAAGGTGTTCAAGTCCAATGTTTACCATTTCTAATGAAATTGCTTATGATAATAAAATGGTCTTAGCTAAAAAGGAAAAGCTTGGAGAAAGCGCATGGTTTCATTGTATAGGTAGTGCAATTAATCGCCAATTTGTAAAAGAACAAGCATACTTTGTTGCGGAAAAGATCTCCTCACAATGGAAAAATGGTATAGAGCCACCAGATATATATGTAATCACTCCTTTTACCGCTGTTAAAGACGGTATTAAGAACATTGTAAGAGCACGCTTAAAGCAAGAAGGTATTCCAATTCGAGATATAAGTAGCTGGATTATTAAATCAATAGGAACCGTTCATACATTTCAGGGCAGGGAGGCAGATATTGTTTATTTTGTAGCTGGAACAGATGAAAAAAGCGATAGCGCTGCCGATTGGTCATGCTCTAAGCCTAATCTAATTAACGTGGCTGTGACAAGAGCAAAAGAAGAATTTTACATGGTAGGGGATTATAAACGTCTTTCAAAAAAAGAATATTATAAAACTATTGCAGGAAATATTGGTGAAGTTTACAATCTTGAAAATAGCAGGTATGTAATAAAGAAATAGAAAACGTTCTTATTGTGATAACATGAAATTATAGAAAAGAAGCTTGTTTTATAAAATAAGAATATTAAATCCCCACACGCTATAAGTGGGATTTAATAGCTATATACGTCTTGTTCAATAGACTTTTGAAATCTTTGAGAGGGGTTTTTGGATGAAGGAAAGCAGCATAAAAAAAGGCATGCTATATGCAAAGAAAACTCTTGAAATGGAGAACTTAAAGGTAAGTGAAGAACAGACTAATTTAGTCAGAGAAAGCTTAAATGGAGAAATTTCTCACGATCAATTTATTAAAAAAGCTTTAGAGTTAGCAAATGAAAGTATAACCCAATCAAAATAATACTATGAAGGTGACAGATATGTTTTATTGAACCTCTCGTGACTTTGGTTATAAGGGGTTTAAAACTAGCTAGTTACAAAACCTCAAATACCGTTTCTATGTTTTTAGGAATATAATTCTTATTAATTTTCTGTGTTTGACAAACAGCATATTCCATAGCTTCTAACAAGGATTCAACAGCTTCCTTGCTAATTGGTTCCCCAGAAAAATTTAATCCATCAGCGTTTTGCAAATCCTCTTTAGTCTTTTCCATTTTTTTAGCAATATATCTCCCGTCTTTTTCGGTTAGTTCATTCCGATTATCATTTCTTTTGTCTGTCCTACCTAGTAAGTAGTCTACAGATACATCGTAGAAATCAGCTAAATTGTTTTAGTGTATCGTATCAGGTCGTCAAGTCCCTTGTTCATAATTCGCTAATTTACCTCTAGAAGCAGTTTAATATTGGATTATATTTTTTTGTTTTCTTAAATAAACAAGTCGTTTTTTTAACGTTTTTTCACCTTTAATTATCATTATAGGAAATAAAGTGTTTCTAGTCTATAAAGGACGCAAGATGTTTCTGTTGTTGGAGGTTGAAGCTAGTATACATCAAAAATAATGGATTGTAGAGGAGACAAATCTCGTCAAAAAGTATCTAAATGGTATTACACCATAAATGCTTGTCTCTATTGAAGAGGAGATAGAACCCCTTCTTTACATTTAGCGAAAAACATCGCTGCGTATTATGGTTTATCAATTGATGAAAATTTTTTTGAAAAAAAGCAAACGATTCGTTTCCTTGATCAAAAGCTATCTATTTACCTAATACCCAAATTTTGTTTTAAGTATTTAGGTTCTGTTGTCGAACCGAATTTACCGTGTGCTTAAAGGAAAAAAGCAAGATCAAATATTCAAAAATTGTATTAAAATATGTGCATTTATGAGATTACCCCAAACGGAGTTTTTAATGCAGAAAAGCAAGTAACTAAAAATGATAGGGCAGTCCATCTATTCATTTTGCATATGTTAAGAAGAGGGGGGGATTTCATGACGAAGCAAAATGAAAAGAAGCGTCCAAAGAGAAAAAGTCATTTAAAGCTTGGAAAGGAAACGTTTGGCGACATGCCAATGGAAGAATGTTTCCGAAAAGCATTTGAACCCTATTTCAATCCAGATAAAGCAAAGAGCACTTATTTAAGCAGGCTTGAATAAGCCTCCTTTTTTTCAGATGGACAAGTACATATCTACTTCACTGTTCATTATAAATCAAAAATTATACGAATAAAGCAAATATTTAACGAGGCGGTGTTTGAAAATGCAACATGTGCATTAATAAGAATACCTAGGAGTGTATACTGCCCCACTTTACCAAAAGATGAAACGTTTACAGGTTGGAGAAAGCCTTCAATGTGGTGAAGCATGTATTACGTATACAAAGTTCAATTTGTACGAACTTACGTCCTAGGAAAATTCATGGATGCTATTCCACTTTAGACAAGTGTTATAAAAGAGTGTGTGAGGTGTAACGAATGGGTGGAGGAAACATTAAAAGATATAGTTGTAAAGGCTATAAATTATGCTACAGGACAGGGATAAATTGAGCTTGGAATTTATTTGGCCTGCTTGCAAATCTTATATCTATGCCTGATTCCTGTGAAATTAAAAAACTGCTGAAAACCTAGCGACTTACATGAATAAATGCATCATGATTGGAATAGGTGGTCGAATTCAAACTCGCCGATTTAAAGGTAAAGACAAAAAACCGTTTTGTTACTGAAGTTTTAGTGGGAGTGTTCAATTCATAGAAAGCAAAATAAAAATTCAGAGCGCTTTAACATCCCACAACTAAGCCAAATCACAACAGAAAGTTTCATCAAAATGATTTTAATCCCCTCTTAAGGAAGAATACAACCTACCGATAAATTACAGCAATTTAATTTAATTGAATTATTTACAAAGATGGGGAAATAGACATACATATGAAGATGAGGTTATTTATCCAAAATTGAATATCTCACGAGCCAAATATTATCAAATGAAGAAAAAGGCATTGGAAGAGCATTGTTTGGTCATGAATTTTGATTGAGCAATCCATAAATTCTAAGAATGCACTTTAAATCTAGCTTGAACTAGACAATGTAAGAAGCAAACTGTTTCTTAATTTCTTAATATTTCCAATGGGTGGTTTGAACTGATTTTAAATTTTATAAAGACAATTTGGTTCGTTTCATTAGGACTATAATAGGTATACTTCTTTTGCAAGGTATAAGTTGGTTGTTGCATACCGACTTTGTTACCAATTTTTTTATTTCTGATTTGAGTGATAGTCTCTAATGATTTTTGATATAACTCTGGATTATAAGGTTCTTTTTTCTTTAAAAAGTGATAAATTGCAGTTAACAACATTCGTGCAAGCGGTTTCGGATTTTAGGATATTTTTCACTTTTGGCTATAGCAGTTTGCACACTGTACCAAAAGGGCTTGATATAAACACCAGTTTTTGAAACCCGTACTAGTTTTTTCTTGCCAGCACGTTCATATTCGTAGGTGTTAGTCCTGCTCAGGAACATAAAAGCTTAACTGTAGGAAACACATCCATATTAACGCCTATTTCGGAAACCAAGAAACCACGGCAATGGCTGAAAAGATGTTCTTAAAAAACGGAACAGTTAGATTAAATTAATTTCTTCTCTACAGGGCTCGACAAGAGAAAGTATCAACCATACTACTAATCGGTATCAGTTCATTCTTTCTACTGAGAAGAAAAAAGTTTAATAGATAAAAGGAGAGTTTCAAACTAGCTCTCCTTTTATCATGATATGCACTTTTCTATAAGTTATATTTGATTAATCAAATATATAGTAGATTTCCATAGCTACAATGTTATAATATCCCTAAGTGTATAAGGCTTTCATGGTTGGTGGCTCACCCCTTTAATAAGAAAGGGGGTGAGTTTATGACAGTATTTGAAACGTTAATGTTTTCCGTCGCTCTTTCTTCACTTATTGTTGCGGTGCTATCGTTTCATCAAAAAAAATAACCACCCATAGCGCCTTAGCAAGCATGTGGAAGTGGTTATTTTATCCTTTTTACATTGTGAGCTGCACCCTTGAAGGGCTATACACTATACCGTTTGGTGTCACAGCACCAGACGGTCTTTTTTATTGTATGTCTTTCTATCTATAATTATACCTGATTTTGACACAAAATGAAAACTTTTTGGATAAATACTTTTCGTGTACTTTTTTTGTACGATTTTAGCTATAATCCGTATTACGTTATTAGTATCAAACAAATGTTCATATACGTTGTAGGAAGCGCTCCATGTGTGAGATGGAGCGCTTTTTCTTTGTATAAAAATAAGGAGGGATAAAACTGCTGTATACTGGCTAAAACAAAATTAAAACTGGTCGCTATAAAAAAATATAGATCAAAGAATAGAACTAGATTCATTTCCTCATCCTGATAACTATGTATCTTTAGGCCAACTTAATTCGAAACAACTGTTTAAGAACAGGGAAGGGAACAGAAAAGAAAGTTAAGCGGTGATTTTTTAAGTATGTATAAACCTTGAAGTGGAATAATATGTTATGATAAAACTAGTTTATATGAGAACAGTTTTATGAATAAAAGAGGTGTTATGATGGATCGAATAGCACTTACTATATCGCTTATTCTATCTGTTATTGTAACCTTTTTAAATGTTAATGCTGACGATTATGTGGACGCCACATTTATGGGGATTATTTCTTTGCTTGTGCTAATAGAATTAATAAAATCAACGAAAAGCAAAGGTGATACTTCAGTTTAATAAATTGCATTTTTTTTCTAATGACGATGCTTCACAATAATTTCTCGTAAGTATATAGCTTCATTCGAGCAACACAGCAAAAAACATGTAGAAAACAAGATGCTTCCGAGTGAAATGTAATAGAAGGAAACCTGAGGCATGTGTTCGATTTTATTTCAAGTACGCCTTCGTCAAAAATGTAAAACAACTATTTCACTTTCATCTTCTATATAATTTTCAAACCAAAGAGAAAATGATACGTTGGGTTGCTGGATATTCACAGCCCTTATGTTTTAAAAAAAGTAAAAATATAAAATACTAATCTATAATATTTCTATTATTGGGGGGAAAGTATGTGAAAGTATTAAACTTAGAAGATAAAATTTCATCTAAGCAAAAAGGATATATAACAGAAAGTAGAGTTGCAGAGGCCCACAAGGACAATTAACATGCTATACCCCAGATTCGGATGATGACGGAATTGATATCATTGTAAATTTGAAACGTGCGTTTAGACCTGTTTATGTGCAAGTGAAGAGCCGATTCATATTAAATAAAAACAAGCACTTTGTTCAGAATGTAGGATTACACACTTTCAAGAGTCATCCGTCATTTTACATTATTTTTATGTATTTTACTCCTGATGATTTAGAAGTGGCTAAAGTATGGTTAATACCATCAGAGAAATTTGAAGAATTAGCGTATCCTATATCTGAAGGTAAATCCTATCGTTTTAGCGCTAATCCTAAATCCGACATTGATAAATGGGCACAATTTAAAGTGAACAAAGCATCTTTAGGTGAAGAGCTGCTGAGAATTTGTCCAAACTAATAATGCTGTAGGAAGAATCATTGCTTTTATAGAAAGGTCAAAATCATACTAGTTAACATGCAAAAAGGAGAATGCATCAATGATTACATCAGAGGAAATAAAGAAAAGGCTTTGGGATGGTGCCAATGAATTAAGAGGTTCTATGGATGCCAGCCGATACAAAGATTATATGTTAGGCTTAATGTTTTATAAGTTTTTAAGTGATAAAACATTAGACACATTTAAAAAGAGCAGCGGTATGAAGCAAAGTGACGAGAAAGAAATCGTACAAGCCTATCACGAAGCGTATGAACAATACGGTGAACAATTGATAACGATGATTCGAGATGTACTTGGTTATTACGTATTACCTGATAATTTATATCAAACTTGGATAGAAGATATACAGGCAGGAGAATTTGAAGTTCAAAAAGTAACGGATAGTTTAAATAGCTTTGAACGAACGGTAGCTGTGACTGGTGATGCGGATGACTTTAAAGGGATATTTTCAAATTCGACAATTGACTTTACAGACACTGCTTTGGGTAGTAATTTGAATGAACGTAGCAAAAATATAAAATCGCTTATTTTGCTTTTTGCTGACTTAAATATGGTTGCCTTACAAAAAGGAGATGTCTTAGGTGATGCGTATGAATATCTCATTGGACAATTTGCAATGGAGTCAGGAAAAAAAGCGGGGGAATTCTACACGCCCCACCAAGTAAGCGAAGTAATGGCGCAAATTGTAGCTAAAACATCAGGGATTGAGTCCATTTATGATCCTACTGTTGGGTCGGGTTCCCTATTATTAACTGTTAGGAAACAATTGAATGAAGATGCACAGAAAAGTTTAATTTATTACGGTCAAGAAAAAAATACTGCAACATATAACTTAACCCGAATGAACTTATTACTACATGGTGTGCGTCCTGATAGAATGACCATTCGAAATGGCGATACGTTAGCAGAAGATTGGCCTGAAGACCCACAGCGACCAAATGAAGGTGTGCAGTTTGATGCGGTTGTGATGAATCCACCTTATTCCGCAAAAAACTGGAATAAATCAGACTTAAAAGTAAGTGATCCACGATTTGAAATTGCTGGAGTGTTACCTCCAGATTCGAAAGGAGACTATGCATTCCTTTTACATGGACTATTTCATCTAGGACAGCATGGTACGATGGCAATTGTTTTACCTCATGGCGTATTATTCAGAGGTGGAACAGAAGGTGAAATTCGTAAACGTTTAGTAGATAAAAATTATATTGATACAATTATCGGATTACCAGATAAATTGTTTACAAATACAGGCATTCCAGTTACTGTAATCATCTTAAAAAAGAATCGAAACATCGGTGATCCAGTGTTAATTATTGATGCGTCAAAAGATTTTATGAAACTAGGAAAGCAGAACGTCTTACAAGAAAAAGATATTGCAAAAATTGCCGATACGTATACAGAGCGTAGAGAAGAAAAAGGTTATAGCCATTTAGCAACAAGAGAAGAAATCATAAAAAATGAATATAACTTAAACATTCCACGTTATATTGAATCAATTGCAGACGATGTCCCTCAAGATGTTGATGCGCATTTATTTGGTGGCATACCACGTTCAAATATAGCAGAATTAAACGTTTTAACATCAACAGTTCCTAACATTTTGGAACAATCTTTGAAAGAAATTCGTAATGGCTATTTCGTCTTATCAAGTTCGATCGATGAGATGACGGAGAATATATTAAAAGATCCTTATGTCATAGAGAAATCAAATGAAATGGAAGTTAAAATAACAGCTTACATGAATAAGTATTGGGAACTACTTAAAAATATAGATAATGTAAATCAAATAACAGATTTGAAAAATGAAATGCTTATCGAAATTAAAAACATTCTATCCGAATTTAATCATGTTAATATCTATGATGGGTATCAGATTATTGCGGAAATTTGGCAACACACATTGACAGATGATACTGAAATTATTGCATCTAATGGTTTTTATACATCAGGTCGTACACGTGTCCCGCGTATGGTAACAAAAGGAACAGGAAAGAAAAAACGTCTAGAGCAAGATGGTTGGATGGGAAGCATTGTGCCTAATGCCTTAATTACAAAGCATTTATATAGGGATGAGTTAGCAGCAATTGAAGCTAAGAAAATGAGATTACAAGAAATTGAAACAGAATTAGCTGACTTAGTAGAAGCTACCAAAGTAGAAGATAGTGAAGAAGAACTAGCATTAGGGGAAACGTTAAATGAAAAAGAAGATGCATTTCTTGTTGGAGCTGTTAGAGCGGAAATAAAAAAAGTAAAAAAGGATACAACAGAGTATGCATTATTAAAAAATGTAGAGTCATTGTTAAACGAAAAAGCAACGTTAAATACAAAAGTGAAGAAATTAGAAAAAGAATTAAAAGAAGCAACAGAAGAACGTATCTTAACATTAACAAATGCTGAAATTGATATGTTAATGTATGAAAAATGGTTTGGGAATGTTGTGGATAAAATGGTGATTCTAATTGAAAATCCTTTAAAAGAGGAGCTACATATACTTGAAATGTTGCAGGAACGTTATTCTGAGACGTTATCTACAATAGAAGAAAAAAGTGAACAATTAGAAAAACAACTTGAAGCAATGATGCATGAATTGATGGTGAATGAGTGATGGAGCAAAAAAAACGAGTGCCCAAAAGAAGATTTAATGGGTTTGTAGATGAGTGGAAAACAATAAATTGGAGAGATGCAGTAGAAATATCCACAAATATGGTAAATCCTAGGAAGAGTGACTACGCTGATTTATATCATATAGGTCCAGGAAATATAGAATCTTTTACGGGAAGATTGTTAAATAATATTATAAAGGTGAAAGACAGTAATTTAATTAGCGGTAAGTTTCATTTTTTTAAAAATGACATAATTTATGGGAAAATAAATCCGCAATTAGCCAAATACACAATGGCAAAATCAGAAGGGCTGGCTAGTGCCGATGCATACATTTTAAACGGAAAAAATGGAATTGAACAACAATTTCTTTACTATATCATACAAACTAATGATTTTTATAAATACACTGTATCTGTATCATCTAGAACAGGAATGCCTAAAGTAAATCGTGAAGAACTAAATGTTTATAATTTCAATGTACCTGAGAGAAAAGAACAGCAAAAAATAGGTGATTTCTTCAAAAAACTTGATGATATGATCACTATCCAACAACGTAAGTTAGAAAAAACAAAAGCGTTAAAATCTGCCTATCTTGCTGAAATGTTTCCTGCTGAAGGCGAGCGATTGCCAAAAAGAAGATTTGCAGGATTTACTGATGAATGGGAAAAGTGGAAGTTGGGAAATTTGGCAGAGATTGTTAGGGGAGCATCCCCAAGACCAATTCAAGAACCAAAATGGTTTGATAAGAAATCTAATATTGGGTGGTTACGAATTTCTGACGTAACTGAACAAAACGGTCGAATTAATTATTTGGAACAACGCTTATCAAAATTAGGTCAAGAAAAAACTCGTGTTTTAAATGAACCACATTTGTTATTGAGTATTGCAGCAACCGTAGGAAAGCCAGTTGTTAATTATGTGAAAACAGGAGTACATGATGGATTCTTAATTTTTATGAATCCAAAATTTGACCGTGAGTTTATGTTTCAATGGTTAGAGATGTTTCGACCAATGTGGAATAAATATGGACAACCTGGGAGTCAGATTAATCTTAATTCTGAAATAGTAAAGGGACAAATAATTGTTGTGCCAAACCTAGAAGAACAAAAAAAAATAGGAGCATTCTTCAAAAGTATTGACACCATGATCACGAATCACCACCGTAAATTAGAAAAGTTACAAGCGTTAAAACAAGCATATCTACATGAGATGTTTGTGTAAAAGGGAGTGAACTCGATGAGCAATGCACCGAAAAACGCTACTGAGAAGACGTTTCAAGAAAGTTTTATTAAGAGACTACAGAAGTATAAATGGGAAGCGCCTGAGGAACTGAATGGAAATAAACAAAAGGTAACCGTTCAACATTTAATTAACCATTGGCGTAGTGAGTTAAATCGTATCAATGTGGACCAATTAGAAGGTGTTCCACTAACAGATAATGAGTTTGGTCAAGTGATGACAAAAGTTAACCAAATCGCTAATAGTTTTGAAGCAGCAAAACTATTAGCGATGGAGGGATCAAAAGGCAAGATTGATGGGATTTATCGTGATAATCACCCTGATGTGACGAGAAAACAAATTACATTAACTATTTTTAAAAAGGCGGAAGTACGTGGTGGGGATTCAAGTTATCGTATTGCCAGAGAAGTAGAGTCAGAGAATGGTAATCGTTTTGATATCACTTTGCTTATTAATGGATTGCCTTTAATCAATATTGAGCAAAAGCGTACAGATAAAACATTAGACGAAGCTTTTCGACAATTTAAAAGGTATTACCAAGATGGAGAGTATACATATAACTTCATGGCATTTTCGCAAATGATGGTGATTACATCAGAAATTGCCACACGCTATTTTGCGACACCTAAAACGGTGCACGATTTTAACCCAAGTTTTGTTTTCCATTGGGCAGATAAAAACAATCGACCCGTTAATAATTGGGAAGAAGTCATTAGCCAATTTCTAATGATTCCCATGGCGCACCAAATGGTTGGAGATTATCTAGTCATTGATGAAGCGCGTGAAGAAGAGAATAGACGTCATATGCTGATGCGTTCGTATCAAGTTCATGCATTACAAGCAGTTGAAGCTGCTGCTTTTGGTTGGGATAATAAAGATAGAATCCCACATGGAGGATTTGTTTGGCATACGACAGGTTCTGGAAAAACGATTACAAGTTTTAAAACAGCTCTATTCTTATCAACTCGTGTAGGATTCGATAAGGTCGTTTTTCTCGTTGATAGAAAAGAATTGGATAACCGCACAAGTGAAAATTTTAAAGCGTACGCAGCATACGAGTCCGTTTCAGTTGATGATACAAAACACACGTATCAACTAAGGAAAAAGTTAACATCAGTCAATAATGGAATTGTCGTTACAACAACATTTAAACTAAATACTTTAGTTAAAGAATTAGAAGAAGCGCAAGATAATAATTTAGCCGAGAAACGAATGGTTTTTATTATCGACGAAGCCCATCGGACGACAATGGGACAAATGATGGGAACAATCAAGCGATATTTTAAGAAAAATAGTTTGTTTTTTGGTTATACTGGAACACCCTTGTTTGATGAAAATAAAGTAAAAGGAAAAATCAATGAAAAAAGTGAAGTTATTAATACAACGGAGAAGTTATTTGGACCATTATTACATCAATATACCATTGATGAAGCAATTGCTGATAAGAACGTATTAGGTTTTCATGTCGATTATATTAACACAGGTGAATTTGAAAGCTATGATAGTTTAAGAGAACAAATCATATCTGAGATGAAAGAAGAGCAACCTGATGTAGTTGAAAGAGAAGTCGAGCGACTTGTATACAGCTGGTCTGAATTAGAAGTTGAAAAACAGGCAAAACAAAGAAATATCCTTAATTATCATGATGAAACGCATATTCCACGTGTTGTCGAAGAAATATTGAGTAATTGGGAATCTCAATCACAAGGTAGAAAGTTTAATGCAATTTTAACCGTTGCTTATAAGAAACGAGTCATTGCTTATTATCATGAATTCAAGAAACAGATGAAAAAAAAGGGAAAATCATTGAATGTGGCGATGACGTTTAGTTTCGGTAATGAAGATGATCCTGAGCCGCTAGATCCACTTATTGTAGAAGAAATGTTTAAAGATTATGCTGCATTTACTGGAATCGAATTTGTCGCAGGAGATAAAAAGCATGGTGAAGAAGCTTACTTTGAAGATGTTGTAGTGAGAGCGACACGTGGTGGTAGTGGACGTCATCCAAAAAATATCGACCTTGTCATAGTAGCAGATCAACTCTTGACAGGCTATGATTCAAAGCGTTTAAATACACTGTATGTTGATCGTTCACTCGAATTACAAGGCTTAATTCAAGCGTACTCGAGAACGAATCGTGTATATGGCTGGAACAAAGAATTTGGCTCTATTATAAATTTTCAGTACCCTAGAATAACTGAAGAAATCGTAAATCAAGCATTGAGGTTATATGGAAGTGGCGGAAAGAGTAGTAAAGCAATTGTAGAACCATATCAAACAGCAGTGGAAAAACTAGCACTAAACATAAGTGAAATGATTCCAACTCTACCTGACCCAACGAGTTGGCAAACAATTATACACGATGAAGAGAAGAAAGAAGCATTTATTCTTGCTTATAAAGATGCGGCTGAGCAACTTCATTTAGTTCAACAGTATTATGAATATAAATGGGATGACGTTGCTTTTGGACTTGATGAGCATACGTGGATGCGCTATGTAGGCGCATATAAAAATATTACGTGGGAACCGGGGAAAGCAGCGCCTTCTACACCTGGAAATGTGCTAGTTGGAAAAACGAAATTAGCAGGTACACAAGTAATTGATGCAAGCCATATACTAAATTTAATTGGTTCCAAGACCACCTCATCTAACGGAAAGCAGACGGTAGATACGGAAACATTACGAATTATTTACCAGCAAATTGAAGAGCTAAGTAATATGGGGGATCATGAACAGGCGGAATTATTAAAAGAATTTGTGATGGAAGAACTTGAGCCTGGTAACATATCAAGTGAGATCAACTTTGACGAAGCATTTGAAAATTGGAAAAACGATAAAAAGAGAAGTGATATATACAAAATCGCACAAGATTGGGGGTTAAATTCGACGATTTTTGAAAAGTCAGTAGAGGCATATTCAAGCACAAGCCCTAATGACATTCCTTTTATTGATGATTTAATGGATAGCTTAGACTTTGATTCAGCAAAAAATAAAATAGCCAATAATCAATTACAACATAATTTAGCTTTAACACCATTTCTTTATAAAGTCATTCCAAAAATAAAATCGAAATATAATTAAATATTATGGGTGATTAAATTCGGTATTCAGTAGTCTATAAGTAGTAGAAAATAATAGTTCATAATAAAACCTTAAAGAAGAGTTCACAAAGTTCGGTGTAAGGAGATGAACATGAAAATAAGAAATAGAAAAGATACTTATGTTATATTGATGTCTACATTAGGTATTTTATTAAGTGTTATTATTCCACAGTTAGATTTACCATCTTATATAATATATCCATCATTAATAACTGGTATAGCTATCATGGTTTTAGGAATACCAGCAATGTTTATAAGATAATTAAAATGAATGAAAGGAGATTTCTACACTAAAGTGTGGAAGTCTTTTTTTGAGGTGATTATTTGTCCAGTCCAGGTATTGTTTTAGTCAGTAAATTTGTGATGGCCGAATCCAAAGAGTATCAAGATTATATTAAAATATCGATAGAGATGAAGCGAAAGTAAAACAGCAATTGAACTTTAAGCGTGATCATGAGGATGACTTTCAGATATTTCACCACTATATGGAATACATGGGGGAGGAAGAAAAGCAAGGAGAACTGTTTACGCAGCATCATAATATATTAGATGATAAACAAAAAAAGAAATGAAGCAACAGTTTCAACTGGGTCAGAAAAAAGGCTCCCCTATGTGGCAGGATGTCCTTTCGTTTGATAATGCTTTTTTAGAAGAACAAGGTTTATATAATTCGAAAACAAAACAGTTAGATGAACGGCGCATGAAGAATATTGTCAGAGGTGCAGTAAAGGAAATGCTCCAGGCCGAAAAGATGAATGATACAACTGTTTGGGCAGCTGCCATTCATCATAATACTGATAATATTCACGTGCATATTGCAATGATTGAGCCGAAGCCAACGAGAGAAACTGTGCGCTTTTATGATGAAGAAAATGATATGTGGATAGAACAGTTTCGTGGCAACAGAAAGCAAAGTTCTTTAAACAAAATGAAATCCAAGGTTGCCAACCAAATGTTAGATCGTAGTAAAGAATACAATCGAATCGATGCGTTAATTCGTGGTGCTGTTCATTCTAAAAAAGAACAGCTAATGCACTAGCAACCTTTAAACGCCCAAAGAAATTGTACATGCAAGCATTGACTCATTTGCCAAAAGATTTACGGCAATGGAGGTATGGCTATGAGTCTGTTAATGATGCAAGGCCATACATTGATGAGATGGTTTAATTTATTTAGAAATGAATCATGCAACAGAAATGCAGGAATTGAACCAACTATTAGATGAGCAAGTGGAAATTTCTAAACGATTATACGGAGAAGATAGCAAGCATGAAGCATATAAACAGACAAAAATAAACGATTTAAAAAAGCGCATGGGAAATGCTGTTTTAACAGAAATGAGAGAACAGATAAAAGAAGATCGTGCTAAGCGTTTTTATCAAAAAAAGCAAGGTCGTCCATATTCTAATTTTACGTATGTCCCGCATGCTTGGGAACAAATATTAACTATTCTTTGATGAGGTTAAACAACAGTCTAAGGAAAACTTATCATGACTATAAACGTGAACGAAACATTGAAGAATTTGACAGAATGATGGAACAAAAATAACTAAGGGGGAAACAACATGTTGGAATGGTTTCAGCAAAATGAACTACTTGCTATAATGATGGTTTTTTTGTATTTTAACTATACTTGCTGTAAAGTGTAGTTCATTGTTCTATAAACAGTTTTTAAAGTGGAAAGTAACAAAGCGAATGGCGCAGTTAGGAATAAAAGATATTGATCGTATGGATGGATTTCAATTTGAAGCGTATCTCAAAGTATTGTTTAAAAAGTTGGGTTATTGTCCTTTAGTTACGCAAGAATCTGGAGATTATGGGGCGGATGTCATTTTACAAGGGAAGAATAAAGTTGTCATACAAGCAAAACGATACGGCTATAAGAATCGTGTTAGTATGGATGCTGTAAGAGAAGTGTATGCAGCACAAGCGTTTTATCAAGCAGATGAGGCTTGGGTAATTACCAATTCTTTTTATACAAAGCAGGCAAAAGAGCTTGCTAAAGCGTGTGGAGTAAAACTATTGAATAGATACGAACTAGAACAGTTTATTATCAAGATTAATCCTGAACAATCTCCAAAGGAAGTACTAAGAAAAAAAGCGTTTATTAAATAAAGCAAATCATAAAAGATAAATATAAATGCCTCGAAATGGTTTCGTAAAAAAATGGGAAAGGAATGGTTGGAGTGAGAAACAAAGAACAGAGTATTTTAGATTATTTTGGAGTGGCTAGTCATAAGGAATTACTGGAGTTTATGCAAGAGCATCCAGAAGATAAAGATGTTCTTATGTTAAAGGAACTGCTTATTCGTATAGAGTACGGTGGTAATACGGATGAATAACAACTAATAAACTTTTTAAGATTAAATTAGAGCAAATTTTTCATTCGTTAAAGGAGACAAATTAAGATGACTAGAAAGAGTAAAACAATTGCCATAATTCAACTATCAAAAGAAAAGTCCTAGAACAAGAATATGGATTGAAAGGACTATTTTAGAGATAGCATTGAAAAAAAGAGAGAATTAATTTTAATCCTGTTGCACAAAAAGACATCAGAACTAGGGTGGAGACCTTAATAGGGGTGCAAATAAGTGAAGTATCTCCAAGCAAACCAAGTAAAAAACGCCGTTCAGAGGATGTATTAATAAAGAACTTAAAAAACCGTATTAAAGTCATTAGAAGAAGAAAACGAACATTTAAAGAACAAGTTCATTTGGGAGTTTATGAGACATGGCAAACTGTTTTAGCGTTATTGTATGTCTTATAACTATTATTTCGTCGAATTAGTGTAAACTTTCGCTATGGGTATGTGTTAAAATAAACTTAAGAAATATAATTTACGAGATCTATTTTCAACAAAAGGTATTTATAGAATTCAAAACAATTTCAGTTAAGGTATGCTTCTTGATCTCTATATATCAGAAAATACATAGAAGTCAAGTCTTGAAATAGAACGCTAGTTCCTTTATATTTGTATCCAGACATCTTTTAAATGAATTAAATACCTTGAAAGCAGGTGAGTATACAGTGAAAATTGACACACCCAAGATACCTGAAGATCTAAGAGACAGGAGATTTACAGATATTTTTTATGAAGAAGATCCGGAATTTGAAATGTGTATGGTTACGGATTCTAATTTTTCCAACGAAGCACTGGATCGAGTGCGACTATATAAAACAGTGATTAGGAATTGTAATTTCACAAATACGGATTTTAACCGAATTGATCTTACCGATGTGGTTTTTGAGAATTGTGATTTATCTAATGCTGATTTGAGTCATGCATCCATGAATCGAGTTGAGTTTCTTAATTGTAAGTTGCTAGGCAGCAACCTAACAGAGTCTTATATCGGTAATACAAGATTTAGGGAATCAATTCTTAATATGGTTACGTTCGGTAGCTCAAAACTTGAAAAGGTGATTTTTGATGATGTTGCGTTAGAAAGCGCTGACCTTTATAAGTGTAAGCTTAAAAAAGTAGAATTTCTTTCATGCAATCTTAATGGCGCGAGTTTTGAAGAGACACCATTAAAAGGAATTGATATAAGTTCATCCAATTTTGATTCTTTAACTGTTTCAATAGAGAACTTAAAAGGATGTATAGTATCATCCTCTCAAGCGATACAATTTGCTTTGTTATTAGGACTAAAAATTCGACAGCATTGATACCGGTTAACCCATTTAACTTCGTACTTTTGATTTTAATGCTAATATCAACAATGCATTGATATTACAATAATTAAATATATTAAATGAAAGGTTGGAATAGATGACAACTTATCAAGTCATTGATTTAGAAAGTTTTCCAAGAAGAAACTATTATGATTATTTTATGGCGATAGATACAATGTTTGAAATGACAGTAAAAATAGATGTTACCCAAGCAGTTAAAAAATGCAAAGACGAATCTATAAGTTTTTATGCTTACTCTATTTTTAATTTAACTAGATCGGTTAACGAAATTCCGAATTTGAGGTATGCCCACATAGATAAGCAATTAGTAGAATGGCAAGAATTAGTGCCAACGTTTACGGCTTTTAATCAAGAAACTAAGTTATTTTATAGTTTATGGTTGGAAGGATTAACGGATTATAAATCTGTTAACCGTGAGTACAGAAAGCTTATAAAATACTATGCAAATACAACAGATATCGCACCAATGGGAGATGCTCCCCCCAACGTGATGAATATTTCATCAATTCCTTGGATGCATTTTGAACATTTTTCATCTCATTCAGGAGCTATCAAAAATAATTTAACACCAATGATTACCAGTGGAAAGTACGAAAAAGTTGGTTCACAGTTGTTAATGCCAGTGAATATTAAGGTTCATCACGCAACAGTAGATGGTTACCATGTGACGTTATTTTTTGAAATACTGCAACGTGAAATGAACCGTTAACTTTTAGGAGAAAGGGATGTAGAGCAAGCGTAAGAGGTGTACTCTTGCTCTAATCGTTTTTATAATATACTTCTTGAACCTTCTAGCAGAATATTAAAAAGCATTTAATTTCAAGCTAGAACTATTCAACTAAAGGGTGCGATTGTAGCAGACTAAAAGCCTAATTCCTCGATAAAATATAAAACAGGAGTTAGGTTTTTTATTTATGGTATATTTTTATTGGCTGTAGTCAATTGTCTTCTAACAATTATATTGTATTTTTCTGTTTAATTTAATGCGTTAAATATATGTTCTTAGAGTAAAAGTATTGATGTTAAAGTATTTTTAGTATTTTACTCCTGATGAGCTCCTGAACCAAGTCCTGAAGATAAACAAATTACCAAAGGTCTGAAAGAGGTATTGGAAAAACTGAATATACAGTTTTTAGATCATTTTATTGTCGGAAAAGAAAGTGTTTATTCATTTGCAAAATATATTCCTGAATATGTATGTAGAAATGAAGATTATAGCAGTTTTGTTCAAAAACAGGCTAAGATAAAAAGAGGTAAACAAATGGCATTTGAGCTGGAATTATGAGTGAGAAAGAGGGAGAAATATCTAAATGGGAAACATACTAATCTTAGCCGAAAAACCAAGTCAAGGAAAAGCTTATGGCAATGTGTTTCAAAATGTAAGCAAACGAGACGGGTATCTGGAAGTGCAAGATAGTCGTTTTTTTAATGGAGAAAAAGCATATATTACTTGGGGATTTGGTCACTTAGTGGAGCTTGTGCCTCCTGAAGCATATAATCAGAGTTGGAAGAAATGGGATTTGAATAAGTTGCCTATTATGCCTGAGGCGTTTCAGTTTCAAGTAGCTAAAGATAAGCAGAAACAATTTCAAGTGGTGAAGCGTTTATGCAACCAAGTGAAAGGAATTATTATCGCTACAGATAGTGACAGGGAAGGAGAAAATATTGCAAGAAGTATTTTGCAACAAGCTGGTGCAAACCATAAACCGATAAAACGATTGTGGATCAATTCTTTGGAAGTCGAAGAGATTGAAAAAGGATTGCAACGCTTACAAGATGGCAATAACTACATTGCTTTGTATAAAGAAGCACAAACAAGACAGTATAGTGATTGGTTAGTTGGCATGAATGCTTCTCGTTTATACACGTTGCTTTTACAAAAGAAAGGGTTACAAGGGGTATTTAGTGTTGGGCGCGTACAAACACCAACGCTCTATTTGATTTATAAACGTCAAGAAGAAATTGCAAACTTTACGTCCCAGCCATTTTTTGAGCTCGCAGGAAATTTGACGGTGCATGAGCAAAGCTTTGAAGCTAAACATAATCAGCGCTATGATACCAAACAAAAAGCGATGGATATTTTACAGTCCCATGGTATTCAAGAAGGTGAGCAGGATGGGAAAGTAAAAGAACTAGAAAAGGCACAAAAGAAAACGAGAGCTCCGAAGCTGCACTCTTTATCTACGTTACAAACAAAGATGAACAAACAACGGAAGTATAGTCCATCTATGGTACTGGAGATTGTTCAAGGCTTGTATGAAAAGAAATTGGTCACTTATCCTCGAACGGACTGTCACTTTATTACAGAGAATGAATTTATTTATGTGAAGCAAAACTTGACTGCCTATCAAGAGTCTTTAGGTATTTCTTTTTCTGTGAAGTATCCAGCAGCAAGAAAAGCGTACGTGGATAGCTCGAAGGTACAAGAGCACTACGCCATCATTCCAACCAAACAAGTTCCACAGCTGGAACGTTTGACAGAAAAAGAAAGGGATGTGTATCGAGAAATTTTAGCAACAACCTTGGCCATGTTTGCACCCGATTATGAATATGAAGAAACAAAAGTAATCATTGATGTGCAAGGGTTAAGCTTTTATAAAACTGGGAAAGTAGAAACGAATCGAGGATGGAAGGTGTTATTTCCACAGGAGAAGCAACAGAAGCAAAAGGAACAACCTGCGCAGCTTCCTGCCATGAAGCAAGGAGATGCTTGCATGGTCGATGTATTTATAAAAGAAGGAAAAACGCAACCTCCTAAACCGTATACGGAGGGTAATTTAATTCAGGTGATGAAACATGCGGGAAAGGACGTTGAGGATGAAGAAGCAAAGCATATTTTAAAACAAAAGGAAGGCATTGGAACAGAGGCTACTAGGGCAAGTATTATTGAAACGTTAAAACACCAGCAGTATATTGAAATAAAGAAAAATGTGGTGTACGTAACATCAAAAGGGAAAATCCTTTGCCAAGCTGTAGATGGGACATTACTAGCTAGTCCAGAAATGACAGCAAAATGGGAAACTTATCTAGCGAAAATAGGGAGAAAGGAAGGATCTCAAGATAAATTTGTAGCTAATATAAAGAAATTCGTTACTTATTTATTGGAACAAGCACCTAATCAATTAGCAACGCTAAAAGGTGAAATCAACCAGGTATCAGAGCAATCCTATGTTGGCGATTGTCCCATGTGTCAAACCGGTAAACTGCAAGATAAGGGGAAATTTTACGGATGTAGTGGCTACCAAGAGGGATGTACATTTAGCCTGCCTAAAACAATATTAACGAAGAAGTTGCCGCAAACAGCTGTTCAATCTCTTTTAAAAGGAAAGCGAACGAATTTGATTAAGGGATTTAAAAGTAAGAAAAGGAAGAAGTTTGATGCGTATTTAATGTTGGATTTAGGAGGGAAAATAACCTTTGAATTCCCGAAGAGGAACAGGGGGAAATCGTAGTTTTCTATTTTTTGTGAAATTAGAGCTGTAACTTAAATTTAGATTTAACTACAGCTCATTGTATACTAATGGATCCAATTGTTATTTATTTAATCTAGTAATCTCTGAGTAGTTGAATTTAATTTTAATTAAATGATCATAAATTATAGTTTGGATTAATTTATAATACACTCTATCTGAAAATTCGAACGTAAATTTATAATGTACAAAAAATACCTTTATACATTATAATCCCGACTAAAAATAAAACAAGGGCTATCATGCCGTATGCAGAAAAAATCATATTCATAACAGTACCTATCCCATCTTTCCAGGAATCTGTATCTTTAAGGGAAAGCGTAAATAAAAAAGCTAAAAATGCTATAGGGATAGAAACAATTGTAGAAGGAATAACGGACTTTAAAAAATGTTTAAT
This sequence comes from Virgibacillus dokdonensis, assembly GCF_900166595.1. Taxonomy (NCBI): domain Bacteria; kingdom Bacillati; phylum Bacillota; class Bacilli; order Caryophanales; family Bacillaceae; genus Virgibacillus; species Virgibacillus dokdonensis. Next base: position 1,666,894 of record NZ_LT745763.1, read on the forward strand.
AGAGTATGACTCTAGTTCATCTATTTTTATTTGAATGTAAGAGTAAATGGTTTTCTAATTTAGAATCGCTTAATTTATATCTGTTTTTCCATTCTAAAAAAATTTGTTGGCTTTTAATAAATTGAGCATTTTTTCTTTTGTATTTTGTTTCCTTTTTAATGTCTTTTACCAACTCTTTAATAATTGTGTCAATGTTAATAATGTGTAACCCTCCTGATACCAGTTAAATATGACAGACCAAGTATATAATTGTATATATTTTCTGTGCTTTTGTTCAAAGCTTTTTCTTTTCAATGAATGGATTCACTTATTAAGATTGATTCCTACCAAAACCATTGTTTAAGTTGAATATTTTCATAGTTTTCCTTGTAAATACGATTCATTTCTTTGAGTTGAGTTATATTATCTATAAAGCGTTCCATTAAGGCGTGATTTGCTTTTCCGTCAAAATATTGGTTGATTTTGCTTAAAATAACCTGATGTTTTTGTAAAAGTGACAAAACAGCGTAACTGTGCTCTAATTGCATCTTTGTAATGTCCACATTTTCTTCTAAGTTCTGTTTAATTTGCTTCTCTAACGCTTCTTTCTGTGCTTTAGTTTCTAGGTAATCTTTCCACCAATCACTTCTACTACTCATTGTTTCACCATCCCTTATTAACGTATATGTAGCCATTGAGCAAGTATTTGATCGATTTGTTTAAAATTTTTACTCATTTTAACCATATGGTAAGCTATTTCTCCTGTATCATTTTGATTCTTTCGAAGCTTTTCCAAAAGATGTTCAAACTCATTTATATCGATCAAAGAAGGAATTCCATCTGTTCCAATATTTGTTAATTCACGAAATATTTCATCCACATGAGAGGTATTTAATTTATCGTAGTTTCCTAAACCAACTATGTTTCTATATGTATTTCTTAATTGTTTCATTGAATCTAGATGATCGTCCAGTAATCGAATTAGCGCAGCTCTTGTAGTTGCAATTAGTTCTTCGCTTTCCTCCATTTCCATGGCTAATTGATGCATAAGCTCTGTTTGAATACGGATATGAAAGTCATGAACGCCCCTATTTTTCAATTCCAGTGGCGAGGATTGTAACTGCCCTTTAATTTTTTCACCATATAATAAGTGGGGAAGGAAATATCCTTCTTCATTATACATATCCTCACTTACGTAGTTCTTGATACGATGTGTCTTAAGAGTTTTTCCGTTGTTCACTGCTGGATCACCGACATAATATACAGAACCAACAGAGTGCTCGTAAAACGTTCCCACGAAGTCGTCATGGTATGTGTAAGAAATAATATTATCTTTAAATTCCCCATTTAAAGCCCGTTCTTGATCTTCTTTGGATAACAGATCAAACACGTCAGCTGAAGCAAACGTAACCGCGTTTGAGTCATGTTTGACAGCGAAATATTGGGCAAGACCTCCCCCTAAAGAATGTCCGGTAAAAACGATATTGTTTGCACCATGCTTTTTAACATATTTTTCAACAATGGGCGCAGCTTCTGTAAATTGGTTTTTATTTGTATACGTGAGGGTTTTATCTTTGGAGTTAAGTTTTGCCTTCCCCGTTGTTAAAGCAGCGTCTTGAGATGGGGTTCCTAAATAAGGTGTTTTTCCATGTTCTTTTTTGGTATAATCGTAATCACCAAGAATAATTCCATGAAGATCCTCTTCATAATCTTTAAGAGAATCTGGCTCTGTGCCCCTGAAACTGATAACGATTTCATTTGTGGCGGGGTTTTTGAGCACATAACCGTCTAATCCAGTATCAGCGCTTTTAATGGTTTCGATAGGATACCAAGAAGTTTTTACGTCATCACTTATCTTTATTTTTATTTGTAGAACGTCATCTTGATATGTATTTTCAGATATAGTAGCAGCCTCTAAATCTTTAATGTGATTATTCAATTTATCCTGCCCCTTATTATTTTAATTAGATGAGGTGAACCGCTTTGAAAATATTTAATATTGTTTTAATTATATTTATTATACTATTAGGAGGTTGTAATGTGAACTCTAGTCAAAAAACTTATGATGATGAAACATCAGAAAAAGCAAAGTCAATTGTTAAGAGTTATTTAATCAATAATTATCATGGCGTCGAAGATATTGAATTAGGTGAGCTATATCAATCGCCTATGGGAAGTATGACAGTTGATGGTAAAGTTAATGGTAATGAAGAATTTTCTATAACCTTTACTGATAAATTAAAGGTTAGAAGTCTTGTGGTAAAAAGCAAGAATTTTCCGGAAGAAAAAGAGCAATGTAAAGAAAAAGACTGTAATTATTGAAATCTACCCAAAATGCTATAAAATCTTGCTGTTGATAGTTGCTTGGAAACATATGTAGTTTTTACAGATTACTCTAAAACGTGAAGGAAAGGTTTGCGACTATTAGAAGAAGATATGATACATATAAAATAAAACTCCTAGTATATTATTGATATAAGGTCATCTGTTCTATCTCTCAAAAGCTTTGAGCAATGCATTTTTTTGTTCCAAGCTTTTTTATTTTTAATTTGTTGAAATAAGGTAGATAACTCGAGTTATCAAGAATCACTCTGGCTTTTGCTGTAATAATTAACCATTTTTTGTTATTAGTTAATTTGTTAGGAAGTGATACGATGAAAAAACTTTTCATTTCAACAATTTTTATTATCACTACACTATTAGGAGGTTGTGTTGTGAACTCAAATAAAGAAACCTTGGATGAAAATACCATTCGAAAAGCAAAAAATACAGCGGAAAGTTACCTTAAAAACAACTATAAAAATATTGATAAAATAGAGTTTAGTGATAATTATAGTAGTCCAATGGCAGGATTTATGATCAGAGGCATAGTTAATAATAACAAAGAAGCGAACTTTTCCATTGATATGGATGTTAACAACAACTTTGAAATTGGGAGTGTTGGAACAGGCGAAAAATTTCCAGATATGAAAGAAGAGTGTAAAGATGAAGATTGTGACTATTAAGATAGCAAAACAATGATCAAGGATATAATAATTATACTTTTTGAATACGAATTCTATACGAAAATCAATGATTTACATGGTAAGGTAATAATATAGGTTATCCCCCTAAAAAAGCTTTGAGCAAGTTTTTATATGAAACAGTCCCTTTTTCTAAAAGAAATGATAAAAATTATGAAAGAAAGATAGAATATAATAAAACCTTTGATTGGACAGAAATTAGTGACGTTTCTCAAATGTATTAAGGAAGTGTAATAGCAATGAATGCTGAAAGAGTAATTGACTATTTTTCTAAAGAAAGATTTACTATAGGGACGAGTATCTTACGAATTATTTTTGGTATTATTATCTTATACAACTACGTGATATTATATAGCCAACGCCATTTACTTTTCACCAATAATGGTTATGCTACATTTGGAAATAGTGGAGTATCCCTTTATGATATCTCCAATTCAACAATGTACTTTGATGTAGTTTACAACGTTGGGATAGTAGTTGCTATTTTATATACCTTAGGAGTAAAGGGAAGGTTAAGCAGTATATTAAATTTTATCTTTTATTATTCTCTATATATCCGTTTTAACCATATTGGAGATGGTGGAGACAATTTAATGATAATCGCATTGTTTTTCTTGATATTTACTGATTGTACAAAGTACTTTTCTTTCGAACAGAACATTAAGAATAGAAAGTCAAAACACCCAAATTTGAAAAATCTAACCTTCATTTTGCATGAATTTTCAGTGTTTTTTTATAGTTGCTCAAGTTATAATAGTTTATATGGTTTCGGCAACTTATCAGTTAATGGGCGAAACTTGGTTATCAGGGACGGCTTTATATTATATTTCGCAAGTTCAAACAATGTCCTCTCCTATTTTTGAAAAACTAGCTACAGGCTCCCTTGTTTATTTAGGAGTAATACTTACTTATGCAAGTATTTTCGTAAAATACGCATTTGCATTCATGATATTTAATAATAAAACAAAAATATTTATTGTTTCTTGTATTTGTATGTTTCATATAGGGATTGGAATCAGTATACAGTTATATACTTTCTCTCTAATTATGATTGCCGTTGAAGCATTGCTATTTACAAATGAAGAATACTATTCGTTTTATAACAAACTCCAAAAAACAGGCATTAAGATCAAATAATGGTTGCTTACTTATACAAACGATTTTTCAAAAGGCATCTACAGAACTATAAGCTTATCGTATTTTATGACGGATGGTGTGTACTGTGCTTAACTACTGTATCAAATTTACAACGACTTGACTGGTTTGGCTTAATTACATATGTTGATTTTAGAGATAACAGTAACATTAAAAATGAGAGCCTTAATTTAAATGAATTAGAAAAACGTATGCATAGTCTAAAGGTTAAGAATAGCAAGATACAAAATGGAGTAGATTCTTTTACAGAACTTACTAAGAGAATTATTCCACTATGGTTTTTAACTCCTATTCTTTACTTATCAAAATGGCTAGGAATTGGTAATGTGATTTATGATTTCATAGCCAAAAGAAGGAATTTAGTACCAGTAAATAAGTGTATAAATAATGTGTGTTTGAGAGAAGACACAAAGGTAGGTGACTAGAAACTATGGTCGTTATAATATTATCGTTAATAGTAATTGTTATGGTTTTTATAAGTTTTCTTGTTGGTATAAAACAGTATAAACGAAATTTAAAGAATAATGAATATGATTTGCTAGAATATTTAGAGAAACATAAAGATAACTTATCAATCACTATAAAAGAAGATGGACATGACACTTTAACATTTAATCAAAATGTTAAATTCCCACTGGCAAGTACAGTAAAGATAATAATTGCTTTTAATTTTGTCAGATTGGTTACAACCTGTAAACTTTCTTTATCTGAAAAAGTGAGTCTCAGCTATATTGACAAGTTTTATGTTGTAAATACTGATGGTGGGGCACATCCTGAATGGAAAAAATCCATAGATAATTCTAGTGAAGTATCATTGTTAGACGTAGCTAAAGGAATGATGCAATTTAGTTCAAATGCTTGTACAGATTATCTAATGAATAGAATTGGGTTAGATGTTATTAATGAGAGCTTAAGTGATTTGCAAATTAATACACACGATAAAATCATTTATCTAACGCCTTCCGTATTAATGCCGGGATATTTATCAGATAAGAAGAAAATAGCAACTACAAAGATGGAAACTATGAAGTCCGCTTCCTACCAATCATTATCAGAAGAACTATTTAAGAAAACGGAACAAGGAGAATGTGAAGATTTAAAAGAAAAAACATCACGAATGTTAAGTCGGAAAATTCAGTATTTAATAACTGAGAAGCTTCCATCTTCTACTACAAAGGATTACGTAGACCTTATGTATAAACTTGGAAAAGAGATTCTTAGTGATGAAGAGAAAAAATTATTTAGTGAAATATTAATTGGGGAAAATATAAAAGGAAATCAAGATAATTATTTCTGGTATAAAGGAGGAGCAACTCCATTTGTGTTAACTTCTTCTTTGTATAAAGAAAACGCAGAGCACTCTATTGTTATTTCGCTATTCATGCGTGATGAAAAAGCCGAAGATTCATATTGGATACAAAATATCTTTAATAATTTCATATTCAGTATAGCCACCGACATTGATTTTAAGAATAAAGTAAAATCAATATTTAAAGAAAATATGTGAGTGAATACAATTCAAAGCTCAAGAAAAAATAAAAAAGAGAAAAACTTAGTCTTTCTCTTTTTGCAAATCTTAAACATAGATTCTTTTGGAAAAAAATGAAATAATAATTTTTAATTTTGATTTGTCAAATTAAGCGAGACAACATGCTTTTATCAAAATCCTGACCGACATAATCTATGAAACACTCCATTGGTGTTTTGTATTTCAATGATTTCCTTGGTATGTTATTCCGTCGGAGTGCAACCTCAGAAATATACTCTTGTGACACAGGATTAAAGTCCATTTCTTTTGGTAGCCCATTCTTTCTCAGAAGACCGTTGGAATGCTCATTTAGCCCCCTTTGGGATGGCGTTCCAGGATCTGCAAAATAAATATCAACATCTTGTTCATTGCTGATGGATTTCCAATTGGAAAACTCTTTCCCGCAGTCAAAGATAATGGACTTAAATAAGTGTTTAGGTAATCGCTCAAACCATTGATTGAGCGATGTTTCAATATTGGTTGCCTGTCTACCAGCTGGTTTAATTGCGATGATGCATTTTGTTAAACGCTCAACAAGCGTGATGACAGCGCTCTTGTGATGACGTCCCACAATGGTATCTCCTTCTAGATGACCAAATTCTTTCTTGTAATTTGGGTGATCGTGATCACGATCAAGGATGGTGCGGCGAAATTTTTGTTTTCCTCTTCTTTCCTGGTGACCATTTGGTTTGCGTTTGCCTTGCATAGGTAAATCATTTTGGTTAAATTCGCCTGATGAAAACTTTCGATAAAGCGTGCGCATGCTGCAGGAGATAGTCTTTTCGTTTCGTCCGATTATTACATCAGGCGTCCAGCCATCGCGGACTTTTTCATGAATATAGGCTTTTTCGTTAGGTGTTAATTGAATCTTTTTACGACCACATGTCGCTTTATTCGCTTGATATTGTAGATAAACGTCTATCGCAGTAAGTCCTTCTTTCAGTTGTCTAATAACACGATAAACAGCTTCATGGCCACGCTTTAATTTATTGGCAATTTTTCGACCAGAAAGGCCGAATTCATGATATTCCTCTATGAATACCAGTTCTGTTTTGGTAAGATGGGTGTAGGACATGTCAGATACACTCTCCTTAACTTTGGTTGGTTATTCGTTGAGTATATCATGACATGTCTTTTTTGGTGTCTCGCTTAATTTTACAATCTAGGAATTTATTAAATACACCATTTTATTACTCCACATCCGGCGGTATAAAATTAACATAAGTCGCTCTCTTTTGCTCAAAGCCCACAGCCTTATATAAATATCTGGTACAAATTTTAGCGGTCATTTCTCGCAGTTGATGTGGCGTATATTCCCAAACCCCGGTTTTATTTTTATGCTGCCACTTATATGTGGCTTTGCCAATCCTTTTAATATCCAAATGGTATTGGCTATACAGTTGCCTTTTAGTGGCAGCTAAATCTATTCCAATAAGTCTAATGGCTTCATCCGTAAAGTCCAGATAAAAGTCGGGATCTTGAAAACCATCAAAATATTGTTGGTCGTGTTTAAATACAGCTATTGCAAGAGGCATGGCTATAAAGTTCACAGCGAGTTGTTTGAGTTCTCTATTCATTTTATCACCTTTTAGAACGTTTGTTCTTATTATAAGTAACTAATTAATTTTTATCAATTACAATAAATGGTATACGTAAAGTATGAAGCAAATTAACGTGGTATCATTTTCATAAAATATGGATCTTGAGTAAGATGATGGAGAGGAATATGTAAAAATGAATAGAAAACTAAATATTTTGATGTTTTATAATACAGTTTTTCATATAAACAATTTTATTCTGATCCTACTTGTATATCTCTTTGGATTAAATAGCATTGCAGCTCTGTGGTTTTTTACCCCTTTTATCTCTATTCTCTTTACAACTTCAATGATAGAGAATTCAAAGAAGATACTAAGTGGAACGGTTAGGAAATTGTCCATTATAGATTTTATGTCACGGTGTTTTGTTTTATTTTTTAATTTTTTTGCACTAAGTAACTTAGTTCATATCCCATATATTTATCTATTTGGTGTAGGCATCATTTTCATGATGATAAATATTTATGTTGAAGTGAGGATGAAAAAGCTGTTAAGTCATTTTCAACAAAAAGATGTAGAAGAGGATTGCTTAACAAAGGAAGAATTTAATGATTTGATTGATGATTACTTTAATGATAAATCTTCTAGTGAAACTAGTAAAAGTGTTCAATCTGTTGTTTATATGGGGTATTCTAAAGTTTTAATAATTGTATTAGTATTTGGAGGCATTATATCGTTTGATTTATTCGGAGTAAAAAACAGGTGGATTGTTCTTTTAATTGTATTTCTATTTTTGGCGATTTATTTATATTTAACAGCAAAAAAGATTAGATCTTATTATAACGATGAAAAAAGAATAAAAGCAATAAATATAAGAGATAATATCACGCTTGTAGTAGGATTATCAATCATCTATATATTGCACGGAGTGGTTTATATCGGGGAATCAACCTTTAATTTTCTTTGGTATTTTTCTGGCTTGCGCATTCTTTTTGCCAACCTTTAAAACAAATCAAGCGATTCGGTCTAATTTTCATAAAACAAATAAAAATAAACATGAGTAAAAACTCAGGATGAAAATCGTGTTTCTAAACATTCAATACATAGCAAGCTTTTGCTCATAATAAAAACACCTCCTGCAATCATAATCGAGACGAGTTAAAGGCATGTGGTGATCTTTGTAAGAAAAGAAAGATTTCAATTGTTACAATTAGGGAAAAAGGAGGTGATTAACATTGAAAGAGGGTTCTATACAAGCGATTCTAGGAAATGGTACTTTTATTATATTTGCGTTTTTAACTGTTAAATTAAGCGGTAGAACCTTGCTAGAAAGTTTTATAGTATCTTTAATGGCGTGGGGCATTTTCAAATTAGTGACATCCAAGAAAATGAAATTATAATTTTTAAGCTAGTGATTGTTTTACTACTTCACATCCCACGGCACAAAATAACATAAGTCGCCCTCAATGGTAGGTGAACATGATACACGTCTTTCGCTAGTTTTTAAACATTATGTTGATAAAACTAGATACCCTTGCTTATTTTAGATGAAAAAGCCTATTCATTTATGTATAGGGCTGGGTCAAACCACCAGTTTCTGAAGTGACCCCATAAAGTTAGACAGATAATTTTACTAAGCAGCTATTAAAGTCTGAATTCGGTATTGTACCGGGCTCAGGCCTTTTAGTTTTGCCTTGATTCGTTTGTTGTTATAGTATTCTATATATTTTTCTAGCTCTTGCTTAAAATGCTCTATACTTTCGAATTCATTTAAATAAAGAAATTCTGATTTCATAATGCCAAAGAAGTTTTCAATAACGGCATTATCATAACAGTTGCCTTTACGTGACATACTTTGCGTAATCAATCTTTCTCTCAAGGCGTGCTGATATTGTTTCATTTGATAATGCCAGCCTTGATCCGAATGAATAAGCAGTGCATCTTCCTCTGATAACCGTTTAAATGATTTCTCCAACATTTCCGATACAAGTGAATAAGTAGGTCTAGAGTCGATTGTATAGGCAATGATTTCCCCATTATATAAATCCAGTATAGGTGAAAGATAGAGTTTCTCCCCAAATAATTTAAACTCTGTAATATCCGTTACCCATTTTTGATTTGGCTTTTCGGCATTAAAGTTCCGATCTAAAATATTTGGTGCGATATTGCCAACCTTTCCTTTGTAAGAGCGATATTTTTTCATTCGAACTAGGCTTTTTAAACCTAATTCTTTCATGATGCGTTGGACTTTTTTATGGTTTACCTTATGCCCTCGATTCCATAGCTCGTCCCGGATACGGCGGTATCCATAACGTCCTTGATGCTCATCGTAGATAGCTTGAATCAGCTTTTTCAACTCCACATCTTTATCCGGAAGTCCGAATTTACTTACTATATAGTAGTACGTGCTACGTGGAATCTCTGCCAGCTGCAGAAGTGCCTTCACAGGGAATTCATGCCTTAGTTCATAGACTACTTGCGCTTTGTCCTGTTTGGTAATTTCTCCTTGTTTTGAACTAAGGCATTCAACTTTTTTAAATAGGCATTCTCCATGCGTAAACGATCTATTTCTGCTTGTAATGCTTCCGGAGTCCCTTCATCCGGCTTTTGCTTTTTAGATGTATGATCAGAACTTTTTTTCATGGATGGACGCCCCTTTTTCTTTGGTTCTAGGGCATCTATTCCTTCTGCTTCCAATTGCTTTTTCCATTGTAAAAGCGTGGAATGTGTAGAAATATTAAAGATCGCTGCTGTTTCCCGGATAGATGTCCCTTGTTCGTTCATATAATTAAGTACATCTAGTTTATACTGCAATGTGTAAGATGTATAGCATTTTTCAAAAGCTTTTTCTCCGTGATATTCATATTGTTTAATCCAATTTAAGAGGACTGAATGGTCAACTCCTATGGATTTAGCCATTGACTTTACGCCTTCTGCACCACTTTGATAGCGAATGACTGCTTGTATTTTTTCAACATTGGTGAATTTAGCCATAAAAAACTGCACCTCCATTTATTAGAGTTGTGTCTAAAAATTGGGGTGCAGTTCAGAACGGGTGGTCTGTAATTATATGTTGTATATATTTAGAATGCGTTTTGTATGCAATCAAAAACGTTTTTGAAGCTTTTTACACGCTATAATTCTAAATCATGATTCTTTGTACTTTTTGGATCGCTTATTGCCTTTTCATTCATATTCATGAAACGTTCTAAACGTTTAGACTCTTCTTGTATTCTTTGAGTAGCAAACTGAGTAAACTTAGCTATATCACTATTAGCTAGTATATTTACATATTCCGCCTTGTCTTCTGCTCTTATAATTAATGGAGGACTCCCCTTTTCAAGTAGCGAATAATTCATTAACATTCGACCTGTTCGGCCATTACCATCAGAAAAAGGATGTATGCGTTCAAATTGGATGTGAAAGTCACCAACAACACTTATTATATCTTTCTGTTTCAACTGGTAATTCAAGTTATCTACCCATTGTTTCATTAATGTAGGAGTTTCCCGGGGGCTTGCTGTAGGGAATTCAGCCCCCAAAATAGCATTCTCTGATTGTTTAAATTGTCCTTTATCTACTAATAAGCGATCCGTTAGTCTTTCATGTATGTCCTTAATAACGGTAATAGACATCTCTACTCCATTTGCAACATGATCAATGACATATCTAAATGCTTCTCGATGGTTTTCTATTTCAAAATATTCTCTTTTTGAAGTGTTTCCTGGTATTGTATCGTGAAGAATAATGGAAACTGTATCAGCTAAACTAATTGTGTTCCCCTCTATTGCAGATGAATGATGAGCCAACCTCACTAAGACATCTTGTAAATACTCATCAGTTAAAATGTATTTTTTACTTTTTTTCATATGTTACACCACCTTGTATCCATATTTACAAGCCTAACTCCAATTCAATTCCTCTATCTGTATCACTAACTCTAGGGTTTCGATCAATATGTCGGAACGCCATCTCCGTCCGTATCAGGTTTTACTGGATCTGTTCCCATTCTTATTTCTTGTAAGGATGTGATACGAATGAAACTTTTTATTTCAACAATTTTTATTATCACAATTATACTATTAGGAGGTTGTGTTGTGAACTCAAACCATGAAGATTTTGATGATGAAACAATTCGTAAAGCTGAAGAATCAGTTGAATGTGAACTACTCACCACTTAGCTTCGCTTGAAGTGGGAGCTTCTCATTTCCACGACGAAAGCAACCTTTCGTCTCCATGAGCGTTACTTCGGGAAGTTCCTGCCCTAGATGTCCGACGAATCGGAGTTTCTTTCGTACCTTGGATATTTTACGCATGGAAGGATTCGCTTGGTTTTCGCATTATTAGTTTCTCCATGCAACCTCATATATCCAGTTTTCAAAGAACACTTCATGCTCTTATGGTAACTTGTGTTCGGTCAATTAGCACGTCTAAAGACGTACTTGACCGAAAGCCAATTCATCTCCACCTTACCGCTGGGATTTCACCCTTCACACGCTTGAAGATGACGACTTCTTGGCTAAAAACGTTAAAAAGTTAAATTAACAAAAGTAAAAATAGATATATTATCCCCCTAAAAAGCTGTGAGCAAGGTACTTCCTGTTCACAGCTTTTTTTCACAAAATGCAGGGATGAAATTTTAAAGGAGATTTTTATCTTTAATAACAATGAAAGGGAGAGTAAGGATATGAACACAGAAAAAAATTTAAGAAGAAAGTATAGCGAGCTTCTATTTGCCAAGCAAAATGAACAGAGGTATCCAGAACAAAAAGGCTATGTAAAAGAGCGTGAGAAAATAGAAAGGCAGTATTGGGATGCCGTACTTAAATCGAAGTTACCAAAAGAGCAGTTAGAAACAATGGAAAAACAGGTGATCAATGAGCTTGAAGAATTTGCTGGCTTGTACAAGCAAAATGTGGAGAATGATTTAGACAGTGATAAAGACAGAGAAGCTTTTAAAAAGCTGTTCATGCAAAAAGTTTTGGAAGAGTTAAGTGAGCCTGAACCAAATCAGCAAAAAGAAGCGACTCCATTTAACAAGCAGCAATACGAAGCCAAAGCGAAGGAATTCGAACAAAAATATGGTTATGATGTTGTTTATGCGCTTAAGAGAGAAGTATTGGATGAAATCAAAGAAATGGATCTATCGCCAGCTCAACGGGAAAAACTTCAGCATATAGAAACAGAATTAGAAAAAGAAAGAAAAATGCATCAAGAATTAGCGGAAAAGCAAAAAAACAGCAAAAAAGAAGCAAGTACTCAAAGGACTAATAATAGAACGATGGAAGCTCGTTACAAGCAGAGCGAGTTTTTAACTGGAGTTGAAAATAATTATACGCGTAATAATAAAATAGATAAAAAGCAACAAGTTGAACATTTGACGAATGAAATAGAGCAGGATATTGAAGATTATTTTGCAACTCCTGAACGTCTCAAAGAATATTTATCATTTATAGGAAATTTTCATCAGTATTCCTTTAGAAACACAGCATTGATTCACAGCCAATTTCAGGGAGCAACAGCAGTAGCCAGTGCTAAGTTTTGGAAGGATAATGGTTTTCCGGTAAAGAAAGGGAAAAAGGGATTCAAATCCTCGTGCCAAATAAAACGGATCCCAAGTTTAAAACAGAGGATGGGAAATGGAAACGTATAGAGGATGCAACAGATGAAGAAAGAGAAAAATTAGAAGCAAATCAATTGGAGAAGAAAAGAAGCCGTCTTTCTTTTTCAGTGGGACATGTATTTGATATTAGTCAAACAGAAGCTACATCAAGTGATTTACCTCATATCTTTCCAAATAAACGGTTAGACGGACAGGTGGAAAACTATAAAGCTACCCTGGATAGTCTCAAAAATATGGCCAATGAAATGAATATATCAGTCGGAGAACCTTTTGAGGAACTAGGTGCTGCAAAAGGAGCTTTTTACTATGACAATTCTGGTAAAAAAAATGGGCACATTGGTTTAAATCCTCGGAATAGTGAATTGCAGAATGTTAAAACATTGCTACATGAATTAGCACATGCAAAATTACATCACGTAAAGCATAAAAATCACCAGAAGCTTTCTACTGCTGAAAAGGAATTCCAAACAGAAATGACTGCTTATACTGTAGCAAGTTACTTTGGTATGGATACAAGTGACTACTCCCTTAGTTATTTAGCAAATTGGACTCAGGGCAAGGATTTACACGACAAGGAAAAACTTTTACAAGAAGTAAGAGAAACAGCGACAGAATTTATTGGAGCAATGGAAGAAGGGTTTAATAAGCAAAAAACTAAGCAGCATGAATTTGAAGAAAATAAGGACACAATGAACAACTTATTCTGGTATGAAATGAAAGAAAGACCGATAGGGGACAACTCTCAACCCAAAGGATTTGTGGATTGGAAAGAAGGTGAAGGAAAGCATGGTATTGTAGCTTATGAGAGAAAGCTAACAGCTGATGAATTAGCTGAATTTGGGATGCAACCTTATGAAAAAAAGAAAACAAAAGAAAACAACAAACAAAAAGAAGCAGCTCTTTCTATGGAAGCTTAAAAGTATATTGTGCTACTGCTATATTAAACAGTAGTAGCACAATATACATCTTATTTTCCTAAATTAAGAATATCGTCGTTGTTTATAAAGGTATCATTACTTGATTCCTGATGTTGCGCTTTTGTATTCTCTTCTTTGCTTTCTGTGGAAGAGGTAGAGGATTTTGAAATGGGGCTGATTTCCCCTTTTTCCTCCATTTCCTTCATTAGTTTCCTAATAGCGATGCGAATATATTTGGAAGCTTGGCGATCGGGTAAAGATTGAAAGAATTCATGAATATCAGCATCTTCTAAGCTGTCATAGGAGAATAATTTCCGATGTGTAGTCATGCGTTTACCCCTTTCATTTTAATATGTAATACGTTTAATAGTATATACTATAGTTCATCCTAAAGCAAAATAGGGGAGAGATATCCCCTATTTTAACTAGCTTTTTCTTTACGACTAATGGTAGAAGCTAACTTGTAAAAGCCACTTAGATTTGCTTCCTGAGAGTTTTCTACTATAAGAACGGAATCCTCACCAAATGTGTCTTGAAAATAAGTGGATACGATGTGAACACCGCCTCCGGTTAATATGAATTTATCGATACTATCTCGATTTGTTAGTACAGCGTCCATATCAGAGATAAGCTTCTCGATAAAGTTTGTAATGATGTCTTTTGCTATGTCTTCAAAAGAGTATTTTTTTCGCTCGGATACGGTGGCAACCATTGTGTTATTGCGAAAGCCCTCTTCTACAAAGCTTGCATCTAAACCTTTAATGCCATGTTCACGCTCGATTCGTTTAGCAATTCGTTTATGAATATCGTTCATACCCACATAATATGTTTCAGATTTATCTTCTAGGCGCTTTACATTTTTAAAGGTGTCCATGATGGTTGTGCCTGCGCCGAAGTCAATGACGGTTAATGTGTTGTTTAAAAATTCCTTATGAACTTGTCCAGATTCATTCATGTATTGGTGAAGTAGAGTGCCTAAGGGCTGCTCAATAATACGTACATCAGTAACATGGATGAATAACTGTTTGCCATTAATCTTCACAATGTGTTTTTGTTGTAAAAAGCGCTTAAACTCTTCGGCCTCTGTTGTTCCTACTTCTTGTGACGGAAGCCCCGTTACAACAATAACATCACGTAGTTCATCTTCTTCATAATCGCTAGCAAGCTCAGCAAGAATGAAAGAGCACAGAAGTTTGAAACGCTTTTGCGTATAACGGTGGTTATGTGTATATGTAGGAAGTAATGAACATGGATCCACGACATCAGCAATTTCTTCTCCCCAAATATATGTTGTTCCGTCATCTAAGCTAGATTCAAATTCACGGTAACCAAATGAGACGTCAAAGCTCGAAGACATGCCTGTAATGCTTGAACTTCCCATGCTTTCTTTTTTAGCAATAGAACTTGGAGCAATCATACTCCTTTTATCATTTCTTGCCTTTACAAAACCATTCCCCACATCAAACGAAAAAGCTAACATATAAATTCCTCCCATGTCATTTATTTTTTATATACATTATAATATTCTGTAATATATAATTCAATATATAAAAGAAATAAAATATATCACAGTATATATTTAAAGGGATAAAGATTGTTGGTTTTAGTCGTTTATAACCAGTAGTATATATTGTTTGTTGCATAGAAAATGAATTGCAGATCAACCGTTTCATATTCCTTGTGCATTTAGTATAATGCAACTAAAAGGGTTACATTGAAATTATTACCAATGGGGATGGGAGGGGATGTTCATTAAGGCGCTTTATGTGAGCGACCTCCATAGCTATATTGACAAAACGATATCACGCCTAGAACAAATACATACACAAGTGAAAAACATCCAGAAGAGTATAGAAGCTATGATAGCTTTGGAGGATGAATTTAAAGGGAAACTGGCTAATTCCATTCGTGCCTTTTATCAAGAGGTGCACATGCCGTTTCTGTTGTTTCTAGAAGGATTTATTACGAATTACACCGATACTTTACAGAAAATGAAAAAGTCGATTCAGTACATGGAGCCAGATAAAGACGGGGTTATTCGAGAAGATTTTATTTCTCAAGATGTACGACGGGGATTAGAACGAATGGAACAAGTTACGATGGATTTAACAGATGAAGCGAATGCTATTATCCAATCGGTAAGTGATATTGTGGACTTACCTAAGATAGATGATAGCGAGTTCTTGAATAATGTACAACATGGAAAGAAAAAGACCCATAAGACTCTAGAAAAGTTGTATGAATTGGATCGTCATAATACAGCTAAGTTGGAACCGATTGAACAAGATATTCACATGATGAAAAACTACATTAGCCAAATCCGCGAGTTAGGAAATAATGGCCAAATACATATTGGCAGTTACCAAGCACGGCAATTAGCAGATCAAAGGTTTCATAAAGATCTAATAAGCGGCATTAGGAGTAAGGCTGTTCGAAATGCCGTTGGGCTAGAGACGGTGCTTGGTGAGGTTGGCAAGTATCTATTATCTCAGCATTTGCCACCAGCAAACTTGTTCGTGCATTATCTACAGAAAAAATTTGGGCTACAAACAATGGATTATAGCTATCGGGCAATGCAAGCAGCTGTGGCAGCATCAGGAGATAGTTTAACTACAAGGGAATTTACTACCATTGAACATTAAGTAGTTTCCTCAGTAAACATCTCCGACTATAAAAAAGTACACCAGGGAACTTACTATACGTTGACAGATGGTAGAATTATAAGGAAATATCAATCAGAATCCGGAAACGCTGAGTATGAACTAGTGGATGCTATTCCTTCTGATCGACACAAGCCAAAAGATCCGGAAAAGAATTGGATTGAAAAGACAACACAAGGAATAGCTAAAGCAGGTTTACACGTAGGTTTAGCAGGATATAAGACAGGAAAAACAGGCTTAAAACTTTCCAAGAAAGCGTTAGACTTTGTTATTGTAGATGATATAAAAACCGTTCTGGACTCAGAGGCCTCTACAGGTGAAAGATTATGGACTGGCGCTTCTATTATTCCAGCGGGCAAAGTCTTAAAGCTAGCTAAGGCTGGTGGAGTTATTAAATTTGCGGATAAGGGTAAGCAGACTGCGAAGAAAGTTAGGGATACGGAGAATAGAGCACCTTCTTATGGAAAGAAATCAGTACCTGCAGGACCTTATCGTGAAGTAAATGGCTTTCCAGTTAAAGTAAAGTCAGGAGCTCAGGAGAAGCATATTCTTAATACCCCAAACTATAAACAAGAATTAGCAAATGGGAAAAATAAGAGTATCTTCTACGGGGATAATAAAACTGTACAGGAAATGCTCGATAAGTTTGCGGGGAAGGGAACTTCGATTAACAAAAATAAAGAAAGAATAAACTTTGGTGAACCAATAGGCAAATACTATGATCGCAATACTGGTGAATATCATGAGACTACTAAAGGATTGATACATTATGGGAAAGACGGTGCTCATATAGTACCATCCAGACCATAAAAACATAAGAAAAGAGGATGTATATGGGGTATGACTTTTTAATAGGAGCATTAATAAATTATGAAGATAGAGACATGATACTAGAATGGGAAAATGGATTGAGGATTATTGGCGAACTAGATACAGTATTCGAAACAGACAATGGTTTAGAAGAGGATGATATAAATTATACAGAATATGATGCAGCTGTATTTAAAGTAAATAAAATTTTAACATATCCTTCTACTAATGAAAGTAGTATATATAATTGGTTAAAACAAGAGAAAAGTTCATTGGTTGAAATCTCTCTCTACGATGACCCACCAAGTGCGGTTTATTTAACTGACGAGCAATGTGTGTGGAAAAGAGATAGCTAAAAATAATACCGTAGTTAACATAGAACCTTGATTGGCCAATCCTTTCAAGGTTTTTCTTTTTCATAAATTCTCTTTATAAGTATTGGAACATTCGTTTGTAGCCTAAATAGAGTACAGAAAAAGTGTCCTCTACGTAGGATACAGAAAAAATAGTTTCTCCATTTATCATTTTGTGAAATAATAAACCTGTTACCGCAACTGCAATCATAACTCTTCCCGTAATGTTATAATGGAAGTACGCATATTTTGGTATGGGGGAGGGGCAATATGTTTAAACAGTCCGATGTAGAAATAACTAAATATAATGACTATAAATATTTAATTTACACTCGTGTTTCCAGTGATAAAGATAGCCAAAAAGAATCTGTTCCTAACCAAATTGATATATGTCGATACTGGCTGGAACAGAACCATTATGAATTTAATGAGAACGCTGTGTTAGTTGATGAAGATAAATCAGGGACACTATTCCTGGAAAGAACGGCCATGCAATTAATTCTCCAAAAAGCTAGAAATCGTGAAATAAAGATGGTTCTTTTTAAATCTATACATAGATTAGCTCGTGATTTAAAGGATGCTTTGGAAATTAAAGAAGTGTTGCTTGGTCATGGTGTAAGAGTAGTAACCATCGAAGAAGGCTATGATAGCTATGTAGAAGGAAAAAACGACATGAAATTTGAAATGTTTTCGATGTTTGCTGCACAATATCCAAAGTCTTTATCTGTTTCCATTAGCTCTGCTCTTGCAGCTAAAGTACGGAGAGGGGAGCATATAGGGAAAATCCCATACGGTTATGACCGTATTGATCAGAAGTTAGTTATTAAAGAAGATGAGGCAAATGTAATTCGGCAAATCTACAAATGGTATAACGAAGAAGGATTTGGCTTTAAAAAAATCACACACTTGTTGAACAAGGGTGTTCAACAAGGGGAGATTCTTCCGCCGAGAAGTGGAAAAGCATGGCAGATTACGTCTATTCAACGAATTATTAAAAATCCAACGTTTTGTGGAACTTTCATACTCAATCAATATACCACAATTAAAGTAGATGGCCGTAAAAAACAGATACGCAACCCAGAAGAAAAATGGATTGTTTTTGAAGATCATCACCCTGCAATTGTTAGTAAAGAAGATTGGAAACTAGCAAATAATAAAAAGAAGGTCAACATTAAAACGAAAATCACGCCATGGAATGAATTTCGTGGTCTTCTCAAATGTGGGAAATGTGGATCTAATATAGTGATTATTCAATCTTGGAACCAAAAACTAGATGGAACGAAAACCCATTGGCGATATTTAAAATGTAGTGCTTATAGGAGAAGTGGGAAGAGTGGATGCGACAATCATGTACCTATTCGCTATGAAGAATTTCGCCGTTTTATAGTTGAGCGCCTATTAGAAACTGGACAAAAAGTTTCGCTTGATTTTAACAATACTTTAAATAATCACTCTAAGCAGCAAGTGAAGCAATTGGAAAATAGTATTGCGAAGTATCAAGAGAAAAGCGAAGGTCTTGTTGATCTTTACCTTGATAGATTGATTGATAAAGTAGAATTTCAAGTTAGAAGAAAAGAATTTGAACAACAGATAAAAGAAGCCCAGGATAAACTGTTCTTGTATAAAAATGAAGAAGTACAGGAAGTATCTGTGAAAAACATCCAACAAGCTTTTAAAACGATCGAAAAAAAGGATCAGGATTTATACCATGTTTTAAAGGTAATCATTGATTATATAACAGTAAATATAGATGGCAGCGTGGATATCAAATATAATTTTGATTTGAATAAGTAGATTATAAAATCATGATATAAAGTACTGCATGTTAAATAATCAGAAGGGATGGGAGACCGTTTTATATTAAGTTAATATGTTACGTTATTAACTGTAGTTTCAGGTATGCTAAATAAGCCTTAATGATTGATGCGAAAGGAATGCTACTATCTATTATTAAAATGCGTCAGTATTAAGTGTTGACTTTTGAAAAGTAAAGCAATTCGCTGAAAAGCTATCTGGAATTTATTAAGTTGTTTGTCAGTAAGAGGATATCCGTTATGTCATGGTTGGTCGAGTTACCAATGGCAAAACTGATATCCTCTATCTCGATATAGCATACGTAGATGAGGTTGGAATAGATTTTTTACTAAAAGGAAAACGAAAATTTTCTGATCTTCACCAAAATTATAAAAACCATGACAAACGCCAAATCAATACATATTATCAGTTAATATACTAAAGAAGATTGTAATAAGAAAGGAGTGTTTAGAATGAATAAAATTTATAAAAAGCCTTGTAGTACTTCTTATATAAAATGTCACTAGCGTTGCATAAAAAGTAATGCTTCAAGTCAAGCGTTAATTTTCCATTTGAGACATAGGTAACAGAATTTTCTGATATATGTTATTTGTACACAATGAAAAAAAGACAACAGGCATGAGAGGTAGCCCTTCATCCATTTTTTGAATAGTATATACTTTTAAACGAATGGATCGTATGTTAAATCATCTAAGTGTAACACGTCTCCTGTCTCATATTGTGCTAGGGTCTCTGCAAAAATTCGCTCATTGTCCCACCTTCGTCGTCCACTGGACTCTCGCTCTGGTTCTTTACGTACTTTCAAAATAAAGGTTGCCATGGATTGATCGTAACCATCCTTTATCCAACGCAACATTTCCAACAAGGTTCCTTTGAAACCTATTTTATTTTTCATTAGGATGATCAGGCAAAAGGTAATCATTGCAAGATAGACTTGATTATAAACGGCATTTTCACTCTTACCATATAATGTTGTAATGACCAAGTGTTGCTTGATCCATTTGAAAAACAACTCTATTTTCCAGCGGTTTCGGTAGATATCGCTGATTTCTTGCGCACTGCGCTTGGCGTCGTTACACACAATCCGAATAGGCTTGCCATTACTATCTGTTGTCTCTATCAATTGTAATGGATGTTTCATGTTTCCGATTGTCACCATGGCATGGCGTGTGATGGGAGAAGATGGATCCACGAGTAACTCTTCCACGACGTGTACCACTGTATTGGCTTTGATACGCGTTGCAAATTTTATTCCTTTTTCCGAATAGGCATCGAACTTCGCAAAGTTGAAGTACCCGCGATCGAATACATGAAGCACATCTAACTGATAAACAATTAATTCATCCAGCTGTGTCTCATCCGCTGGTCGGGCTGGCGTTAGAATCATCTTATCTAGCGAGAGCGTATCATTGCACAACCTAATTGAAGTGTGCATTTTAATCCCGGCTTTTGTTTCTCGAAAATCAGCCCATTCATAGCCACTAAGACACATGGAAATAGTCGATGAATCAATCAAATGCAGCTGAAGCAATGCCTTTCCTGCTTTCACAGGTCCTAGTGTATACTGTACCTTTTGAATGAGATGACGAAGAATAGCTTCTGGTATTTCATGTGGGATTTGTCTATTCTTACGCGAGAGTTGTGACTTACTGATACTGTCTATACCTACTAATCGCTGCACCGTTTTTTTGCGTGAAACAGACTGACTGATTACTGCAAGATTTTCTGATTTTTTAAGTTGTGCGTAAATAAATAAGCGAATATAGGCAATGGTATCTAGCTTTTTCACATACTTGTCTACCCCTTCTATATCAATCATTTTTTGAATAACTTTTGTATCTAATGGATGAATGTATTCCTTGAATACCATTTTTATGGTATGATTGTCCATGAAAGACTCCTTATAATTTGGGATTTGGACAGGACTACCATTCCCTTATTATAAGGTTTTTTTATGCGTTTTTGTATTGATAATTCCTATTATTCTTAGTATTGACACAAGTTGTTTTTTCTTGACTACTTTATAAAAAGTTTATGCAACGCTAGTGATAAAATGTAAAAAACGGAAGAATTACCATTCTTGCTGTTTCCCATGTTCGTCTAAAAAAGCATGTACTTCAAAATTAGATAATCACCATTGTTGTTATCAAAAGAAAAAATGCACAAGTGATTTTGATTGCTCTCATTGCTGTAAAAAAGAAACTTCTTCTGCTTTTAGAGCTGTTAATAATATGTCTAATCAGACCGTAACAGCTGATACAATACTAAAAGTTATGTACCCAAATGAACAATACGATTTTGGAAATGAGTATAATCCTGGCGCTTCTACTTTCATCCCAAATTGTAGTGGTATTTATTCATTAATAGCTAGTATTCAATTTGACGTTGCGGAAGGTGTTCTTGAAGATTACAGGGTACGAATAATAATACGTGTAAATGGTGTAGATGTAGCTAGAGATAATGATTTTTTTACTTCAATTGACCTTGATTTTGATAATGATATAGCCGTTTCGACTATTATACAGCTTAATGCTGGTGACATAGTAGAGGTGTTCATAGATAGTTCAGAGACAGGCGATATAATGAATGAACCAGCGACCACAAGATTTGAAGGAGCTAAAATCAGTAACACCATTGATAACTGTCCTCCATATCATCAATCAATTAATTATTGTTATTAACTTTTTAATTAAAACAAGAGGAATTGATATATTCTATATAAAGCGCTATAGACTCCTTCTAAAATAATTAGTCAAATTATCAGTAATCAAACCACCAGTTCTGAACGGCACCCCAATTTTTAGACACAACTCTAATAATTGGAGGTGCAGTTTTTTATGACTGACAGCCTTTATTATGGCTTTATGACCCACGATCGTGGGTCCCTCTTATATTACATTTAATGCTGATTCTACAGAAGATATCTATTTTTGTCCTGTAAACTATTTCTATATAATAATTAAGAATCATCTGTAAAAAATATCCAACAAATTTTTAAAGAAATCGAAAAGAGGGATAGAGTTTACCATGCTTTAAAGGTAATCATTGATTATATAACAGTAAATATAGATGGTAGTGTGGATATCAAATATAATTTTGATTTGAATAAGTAGATTAGTGGAACATGAAAAAAGTGCTGCATGTAAGAGGTTCAGAAGTGAGAAGGGATGAGGAATGTTTTATATTAAGTTACTCTGTTATGTTATAGTATTTATAGTAGTGGACGTTTTGTTATTCAATCTGTTGCCTGATGATAGCCTTCTTTAAATATTTTTAAGTTTAGCCATCATACTAATTACAGTAGGCTTATTAATATGGCTTATAGAGAAAGGCACCCATAAAAAATAATTGTCGTTTCGGCGATGTTATACGTTTTAATGGAGAGGGATATCATGAATAAAAATTTATATTTGATTGTTTTAGTGATAGTTGCAGGTTCATTTTTTATAAATATTTTCGTAGACAATGAGTTTATTTCAACAATAATAAATACTATTGCATTAATTGTACTAATTGCTGTGGCTATTTATTTACGGTTTACGCTTGGTCGTAAATCCAGCAAGTAACTCCTAAAAAAACAAAAATATTTAGAAAGAGTTGGTAAAGGTTTGAAATGAAATATACTTGTCCTTGTTGTGGCTACAAAACACTAAACGAAGAACCACCGGGTAATTTCCAGATATGTGAAATATGCTTTTGGGAAGATGATTATACTCAATTTGATGACCCTGATTATGAAGGAGACGCTAATGCCCCTTCATTAAAGCAAGCGCAAAGGAATTTTATTTTAGTGGGAGCTTGTGAAGAAGAGTTTGTTGAGCACGTGCGGAAACCTAATGAAAAAGACCTCAAAGATCCTCGTTGGAAACGTATTGTATAAGAGCAATATTCACCTGGAATCAGTTCATGGCTTAAACAATGATAAGTAAATACTTCTATTTGCAATTGGTACACATAGCAAATGCTATGCAGAAGCTAGGTGTCAAGGGGCGATCACAGGCTGTTGTAGAGCTCCTTCGTATGGGGGAATTAAAGCTCTAATCGGCTCGGCTTTCCGTAATGGGAAGCCGGGTTTTCGTGTTTAGCGACTTTATATGTAGACGAAGGAATGTATAGAAAACCAAGGATGGATTTTGTTAGTATATAAGGATATGATTACCGAGAAGAGCAAGATGTCAATAATAAGATATCCCTTTTATCACAATTCTGTTCTGTTAGAAACAGTTAGGAGCCTAGTAAAAAATAAATATTCAGTCAACAGAACCTCTAGCTTTACAGCATATTGAAATCATCCCTTACATCAAGTCGTGTATTTCCTCCCGTGTATATCAATTTACCATTCATTGTATTTTTTTGTGACGAGTCTGTTAATGATTTTGCAATGCCATACACCGAAAATATCTACTTCAGAACAATCCAAAAATGTTACGCCTAATACATTCAGACCTAAAGATATTTTCCCTATAGTTAAAAAGGGGCTGTTGCACAATCAGGTAATTGATTGTGTGACAGCTTTTTTGTGTATACACAAAAAAACAGACCACAAAGGGCCTGTTCTCATGTATTATTGATTTATGACAAATAAAAGAATAATACAAGCCCAGTATACGCAAACTGCAGCAAATTATCAATTATATTTACCGATGGATGTAGAAGAAATGATTCCTATGGATGATTCGGTCCGGCTCCACTGCCTCTTATGTGAAAGGATGGATTATAGAGAACTACTACAGGCATACGCTTCCAAAGGGAGAAAACCAGCAGTCGATCCAGTCATTCTATTTAAGGTCATTACCTACGCAGCCTCGCAAAAAATCTACTCTTCCCGTGGGATAGAGAAAGCATGTCGTCGGGATATCAATTTCCGTTGGCTTCTTCAAGGGTATGCAGCTCCTGATCATTCTACTATCAGTCGTTTCAAGCAAAAATATCTGACCGATACGGTGATGGAACAGCTCTTCTTTCAACAAGTCGTGTGGCTTTATCAACAAGAAGCGATTACCGGTGAAACCATCTATATCGATGGCACCAAAATCGAAGCGTATGCCAACCGGTATTCTTTCGTATGGAAAAAGGCAATTACCAAACATGAAGCCAAGATGTATACCAAATGGCAAGCCCTGCTGGAACAGATCAATACAACATACTGTCAGATTTTCACCAGTCCT
The DNA here is from genome assembly GCF_900166595.1 of Virgibacillus dokdonensis. Taxonomy (NCBI): domain Bacteria; kingdom Bacillati; phylum Bacillota; class Bacilli; order Caryophanales; family Bacillaceae; genus Virgibacillus; species Virgibacillus dokdonensis. The sequence goes on from NZ_LT745763.1 coordinate 1,691,463, forward strand.
TACGAGACTTTTTTAGAAGATTTGAAAAAAGTGCTTGTTTTCCTGGAGAAAGTAAAAGCGAAAGAAAACATCACGTTCGTTTATGGAAAGGGGAAAAGAAAAACGGTCCTTCAACGTTATCATGAACAAGTAAAGGAAATGCTTCAACGTAAAGAACACTACGATACTTCCAATCAGATTATGGGAGAGAAACGAAACAGTTATTCTAAAACAGACCATAATGCCACGTTTATGCGAATGAAAGATGATCCTATGAGGAATGGTCAACTCAAACCAGCTTATAATGTCCAAGCTGCCGTGGATGCGGAATTTATCGTTGGGATCAATGCGTTTTCCGATCGAAACGACACAACAACATTGATTCCAATGCTTCAATACGTAAAGGAACATCTTCCCTTTACCTATCGCAACATCGTCGCAGATTCTGGATATGAAAGCGAAGAAAATTACGTGTATTTAAAGAAGCAAAAACAGACGGCCTATATCAAGCCGCAAAATCATGAACGCAAGAAAAAAGCTTCTTTCAAAAAGGACATCAGACACCGAGAAAACATGGCTTATGATAAAAGCACAGATACCTATACCTGTGCCAATAACCAGCAGCTGCATGCCATTAGAAACTACACGCGAACCTCGCAGACTGGCTATCAATCTCAGGTAACCGTCTACGAATGTGAAGATTGTACAGGTTGTCCGCTCAAAGAAAAATGTACAAAAGCGAAAGGGAATCGCCAACTGCATGTAGCCAAGGAATTTCTGGCATACCGGGAAACAGCGCAAGAAAATATTCTAACAGAAACAGGCACACTGTACCGTATGAATCGTTCCATTCAAGTGGAAGGAACGTTCGGCGTACTGAAGGAAGATTATCATCTGAAGAAGTTTCGTACGCGAGGAACAGGTAATGTACGAAACGAACTTTTAATCCTGGCATTTGGTTATAATCTCAATAAAATACATACGAAAATTCAAGCTAATCGCCTAAACCTCTATTATCATCCATTAAAGACAGCTTAAAAAAATAAAAAAAGGCGAGGCTTATTTAAGTGCGTCAAAAACCGATTAAATTTCCTTTTATCACCATAAATAAAATAATGCATCTTAAAACGAGCAATCTCATATATAAAAAGGAGCTGTCAGCAAATGCATAATATGCATTTTGCGACAGCTCCTCATGACATCCTTAATTAACAGCAGTTGTTGTTACTTTGTTCTTTCTTTGAATCAGATTCTTGCTTATTCTCCTCAATTTGAACAGAGCAACATTCTTGTTGCTTGGGTTTTAATCTAGAAATTGCTTTTTTAAAGATATTTTTTTCCATCTTAACACCTCCTTTAAATGCAATGCTTTAGCAATTACATGTTGGTGTACAACATTCATCATTGCTATCAACTTGACTTTTATTCTCATCTAAGAACTCAAAGAGTTGTGCATAAGGTTCTTGTTGTAAAATGTTAAATGTTTTTTCACATACAAAAGTCCTTTCACCCCTCTGATAAATATGATCATCGTCATCTTCAATGTGTTTAAAAGGACCTTTATATATAACGGATTGCCCTTTATTAATGCAAGGACCTTCTTTCCCCTTACGTGCTATAACAGTCATACTTCTAAAATCGATGTCATTAATAGTAGTCCATGTATCTTCCCGTTTGTCAATTTCAATGCCATAAAAACCAGCATTTTCAAATGCACTTATAAATTCATTTTCTTCCATTGCTCCTGAATAGCAGCTACTCCATAGATTTTCATCGTTTCTCATTTGTTCTGGAACAACGATGTTAGATACAATATCAGATATAATAGCTTTACCACCATCTTTTAAAACCCGATATATTTCATTAAACAATTGTTCTTTTTCCTTAGTTGAAACAAGATTTAACACACAATTCGAAATGACTACATCGATACTATTATCTTCAATCATTGGTAGTTTTTCTTCTAAGTAATGAATATGATCATTAATAGCATTAAAATCCTGTATATTGGTTGCTGGATTGGTTTCTATATATTTGTTCAATTCATCTAAATTTAATTTTAAATTTTGAATTTTACCTTTATGGAACGTAACGTTATCATAACCCAAAGTTTCAATTATTTCTTGCTGATACTTTTTAGCAAGAGCAAGCATATCGTCATTCATATCTACGCCAATAACTTTTCCGGTTTCGCCAACAATTTGTGAGACAATATAAGGAACTTTGCCACCGCCAGATCCTAAATCTAAAACAGTATCTCCTTCTTTTATTTTACCTAATGGATCACCACATCCAAAGTCCTTTTCTATGATTTCATCTGGAATAATCTTTAAATATTTAGTATCATATTCTACTGGACAACAAAGATTAGATTCATTACTCCTTGCTGCATTACTATAACGGTTATTTACTGAAGATTCCACATTATTCATTAAAATATCACCATACCTTTAATAGATTGAATTAATTATAAGACCAGTACTTATAGCTACAATTAAAATAGTTGCAATGAATGCTACTAAAAACTTCTTTTTAAATAATTTGGATAACATAATTACTTCTGGAATACTTGCGCCTGCACCGCCAATAACTAATGCAATAACAGTTCCCATTGTCATACCTTTTGAGACCAGCGCTTCCGCAATCGGTAACATCGTTTCAGGGCGAATATACATGGGAATCCCAATAACAGAAGCAATCATAACTGAAAATATACCATCACCACTGGCGTATTTTGTAATGAAATCTGCCGGGATAAATCCATAAATAAACGCTCCGATAAATACCCCTATAAATAAGTAGGGAAGCATTGGAAAAAGAAATGCCCATGCATCATTCAAAGCTCGCTTCATTTTAGACCCTTGGTGATTACTGAAAAAGCCGTCTCCTTTAACCGTTACACCTTTATATGTTTCTAACAAATGAAATTTTGAAAATACAAGCCCTGCTAAAATACTGAAAATACTTAGTATAATAAAATATACAAGTGCAATTTTCCAGCCCAAGAGTGCCCAAAGCATGAAAATCATAACTGGGTTCATTAATGGTGAAGCTATTAAAAAACTCATCGACGGACCAAATGGCACTTTTGAATTTAATAATCCAGCAACGATAGGTATAGTTGAACAGGAACAAAATGGTGTAACAGCGCCAAAGAATGTGCCGAGTATATAATTCACAGCTTTGTTTGGCCGGTTTAAGAATCGTTTGATTTTTTCCTCTGATACAACTTGTTGAATTAAACTCACAATGAAACTAACGACAATAAATAAGGCGAGTAATTCAACAGATAGCATGAGAAATGTTTTTATAAATTCGATAAGGGAATCTGCCATGAGTATAACTCCTTACCTGATTATTAATCAAATTATCTTGATCTATAAATCAATTTTATTTGATTTAATGAGAAAAAAAGGATACCTATTAAAAAATCTTACAACAAGTATTTTCGGATAAAACAACTTGTATTTGTTCTTCATTAATTCGATAGTAATTCCAAGTGCCATGTTTTTCAGGTATAAGTATGTTGGCATCAACTAATTTCTTTAGGTGATAAGATAACCTGGATTGTTGTAATTCTAATTTTTCTTCCAAATCACAGACACATAAATTCATGTTTGGACTTTTGCTAATTTCATTAATAATTTTAAGCCGAATTTTATCAGCTAAAGCACTAAACATCTTTTCATAAAAATCGAGTGCTGTATCTTCATTTAAATTTTTTGTAAGTTCCATTTTCCCCCTCCTCATAATACATCAATTTTTTTTGATTTATTAACAGTATACTATCAGTCAAAAGAAAGCGCAACCTTCATTTTCAAAAAAATTAATTGTCATACAATGAACTGCTCATAGGGAACGGAGCAAAACATGCTTTCTACTGATGTGATAATTGGGCTGTATATTAGTAATTGTTAGCATTAAAAGTGAAAATTTCGGTGTTAGTACATATTGCATGCCATACTCAATGCCTACAATAAAATGAGCTTACATTTAAAATTGATTATAACTGTGTAAATATAAAACAGGTGTCACGGCATTGAACAATTTCAATCTTAAGGTAGAAGAAGGAGAGATATGCTCTTTACTTGGTGAAAATGGCAGGAAAATCATCATTAATTAATATTTTAAGCACTTATAGTTTACCTACAGATGGTCAAGCACTATTTTTGGTTAAAATGTTTGCTTAAACGCACCACTTGTGAGAGAGAATATCTCATGTGTATCACAAAAGTGGTGCATATCTGAAGCAACATACACCAAAAGGGCAGCATTTACCCTGATAGCTTTGCTATACATGAAAAAACAATATCCGATAATGTTCTTAATAACTAATTAACCATTATTTATGCACATTCCAATGACGATCTTAAACATGTTAAAAAAGCAATATCATGTGCATTAAGGGAAATTGGCAAAAAAGATTTTAATTATCAGGAAAAAGCAATCCATTAGCGTATAATTTACTACAAAGTGGAAATAAGGATCAAATTTGGATAGCAAAAGATGCATTAAAGCAACTTGAAAATTTAGTGAAAGTTGAAGGTAGAAGGCGTTTAATATCTTCCAAATCGCAAATGGGGGAATAGAAATCTCTTTGTCTATAAAGCACCATAATTAATAGGCAATAGATTAATGTCCAATATATTACTATGAAAAAGTTTTGAGCAAGGATAATCATTTTTTCAAAACTTTTTCGTGGTTTTTCCTAAAGGTAGGATGAAGAAACATTCATTTACTAATTATGTGGATAAGTAGTTACCTTTTATAGCCTAAAATGAGAAGAGGGAAGGTTGTTTATAATAAACTGCTGTCACAATAAGATAACAGTTAACAGATTTCATCATGGAAAACAAAAGACAAAGCAATAATGAAATTTACTCAAATTTGTGATAACCAAGGAGGAGGCAAAATTGACTAGTTATTATTATATTGCTTCAGATATAGAACTTCCATTTAGTATATATAAGAAAAACGTGTTTGAAGAAAATAAAGGTAAGGTATTGGGGTAGTAAGCATAGATAACTCCTTAGATCTTGCTCGAAGTAAAGAAAATGTACAAGGTTTCCAATATCCTATTCAACTTGAAATAGTCAATTGACTATGTGAACCAGTTACATTAGAGTCTAATACATACTATGAACTAACATTACTCTATAAGTATATTTATGAGGTTACAAGAGAACACAAGTCATGCACTATTGAAATTGCTCACATATGGAAAGAGCATCGACGAACTCTCCAGATAAAGCAAAAGAAAAAAATATTACTAAAACAATTACAATCTCTCAAACAGTTGCTCCTATATGAAGGGAATTTATTGATAGATGAGGTGTAACTGTTGTACCAGAAAACCATTTTTTGCTAGAAATGAACACTTTTTTAAAAATTTTACAGGATTCAGTACTGGATTTCTAAATAAAATACGAAACGTTTACTTAAGTCAATCGTAAATAGTGTGATCAATGAACTAGAAGTTATTAAAAAATGTGTGAGAGAATGTTTTTTTGTTGTTAAATGGCAATTTAACGACTAGGGAGGTAAGAAAATGATGGGTGTACATATTATGCATGATGTAGAAAAAAACCAAGACTGGGTAGAAGTCAAAGGGGATTATGAGCAGTTTTATGTGTATGGTGATAATGAAGATTATGTGGAAGATACTAAGTTGCTAATGCAAAAGATGGCAATTACATGTTTTACATTTCCACTTTATGTTCATTTCGAAGGATATGAAGATGAAGTGGAGTCGGTATTGTCCCATCAGGATACATTTGACATTTATTATCAACCATCAGGGAGAAAGGTTCTTACGATGTCTGGATTGAAGATTTATCGTGCAGAGATACCGTCTTTTATGGTTACCATCCCCAACAAGAAAGCATTAGAAAATGTATTTTCTCAGTGGTTTCACTTGGCAATGGAAAATAATATGTGGTTAATATCACAAGAAGCAAATGTATTATACTATGAAAATAAATTTGCAACTATTGAATTGAAAGATCAAGCTATTATTTTGGTCACCGAACACGATGCACAAGGATTTTCAGTTATCACCAATTATCCTTTGTATCAAGATTTAGAATATTTGCGATTAATTTTTGATAAGTAATAAATAGCATGTGCTAGATTTATCTTTTATTGAACACTTTACCAATAGTCTCAGCCTTTGTTTGCTATGTACTTTTGGAACGGGAATAATAACAATAATATTCAAAATATTATTGTTATAATCCGCTTTAAGGGGTGAACTATTTGAAAAAGTATGTTGTTGCTATTAGTATGCAATGTTGTAATCCTTTAAAGAAGCTAAAAAACAAGTTCCGACATCTGGTGGAGTTATTGTGGAATCACATAAGTATGAAATAATCACGGGTAATTATGTTTCTGAAGGGAACCCAGAGATTCGATCTGTAGAAACCCCTTTGGTAATGGAGTTTGCTCAAGAGTTTAAAACGCTTACGGTTGATAAATATAGTACTGTAGAAATCATCATAGAAGAAAATCCCTGTTTAACCGTTTTTGAATGGACCAAAGATGGAGAAACAAACGAAGTTACTATAAAAGATAACAAAATTACTGTTCCAGCAGAAATGGGTGTCTATATTTAAGAAGTGCAAGCAACATGGGAGGATGGAGAAGCAACGTTCATATTTGATGTAAAAGTTAAATAGATTAGTTTTTATTCTTTCGTATTAGCATTTCATCCATGCGCATGTTTCACTTAAAAAATTGGCTAAAGGCAACCATCTTACAATTAGGGTCGTTCGCCTTAAACTATTCCCTATTTGTAAAAGAACGTTTTCTGTTGTCATAGTCCACTATGATCACACCGTCAGGCTTTTTAGTCCTAGATTGTAAAATTAAGCGAGACACCAAAAAAGACATGTCATGATATACTCAACGAATAACCAACCAAAGTTAAGGAGAGTGTATCTGACATGTCCTACACCCATCTTACCAAAACAGAACTGGTATTCATAGAGGAATATCATGAATTCGGCGTTTCTGGTCGAAAAATTGCCAATAAATTAAAGCGCGGCCATGAAGCTGTTTATCGTGTTATTAGACAACTGAAAGAAGGACTTACTGCGATAGACGTTTATCTACAATATCAAGCGAATAAAGCGACATGTGGTCGTAAAAAGATTCAATTAACACCTAACGAAAAAGCCTATATTCATGAAAAAGTCCGCGATGGCTGGACGCCTGATGTAATAATCGGACGAAACGAAAAGACTATCTCCTGCAGCATGCGCACGCTTTATCGAAAGTTTTCATCAGGCGAATTTAACCAAAATGATTTACCTATGCAAGGCAAACGCAAACCAAATGGTCACCAGGAAAGAAGAGGAAAACAAAAATTTCGCCGCACCATCCTTGATCGTGATCACGATCACCCAAATTACAAGAAAGAATTTGGTCATCTAGAAGGAGATACCATTGTGGGACGTCATCACAAGAGCGCTGTCATCACGCTTGTTGAGCGTTTAACAAAATGCATCATCGCAATTAAACCAGCTGGTAGACAGGCAACCAATATTGAAACATCGCTCAATCAATGGTTTGAGCGATTACCAAAACACTTATTTAAGTCCATTATCTTTGACTGCGGGAAAGAGTTTTCCAATTGGAAATCCATCAGCAATGAACAAGATGTTGATATTTATTTTGCAGATCCTGGAACGCCATCCCAAAGGGGGCTAAATGAGCATTCCAACGGTCTTCTGAGAAAGAATGGGCTACCAAAAGAAATGGACTTTAATCCTGTGTCACAAGAGTATATTTCTGAGGTTGCACTCCGACGGAATAACATACCAAGGAAATCATTGAAATACAAAACACCAATGGAGTGTTTCATAGATTATGTCGGTCAGGATTTTGATAAAAGCATGTTGTCTCGCTTAATTTGACAAATCAAAAGTTTTAAAAATAGTAGTACTAATAGGAGCTGTAGATGCAGTTCCTTTTTTGCTTCGCCTATTCTTTCTTCTTTGCAGATTTCTTTTCCTCTACCCAATATTTTTCAAATAGAATGATGTCTGCATTTGGGTGAATAGTCGAAACCTTTACTCTAGAGAGTTTTCCATCATAAATATTGTTGCAACTTATTAAATTGCTATACAAACGAAAAAGTTTGAGTATGTGCATCCTTTTAATTGCCCTTCATAATATACAAAGTCAAATAGAAGTAGAAGAAGCGTGTTCTTTCTAAATATATAAAAAAATTTACATGGAATTAGCAGAACAAGGAACAATTGACGTACACAACAGCAAATTCGCATATTAGATGGGCGAATTAATGAATAAATAGTTGCTAAACTAAAATGTTTTTGGGTAAAACTTGAAATTAAGGAAACACCATCATATAATAGAATCCTAATCTTTGTGAAAAGGTTATCATATTAGTGTGATGGAGGGGTTAAATATGAAAGCAGCAGTTGTAAGTTCTGAAAAAACCAAGCTTGTTGATGTGAAAGATGTTACGTTGCGTCCGTTAGAAACTGGTGAAGCGCTTGTAGATATTGAATATTGTGGTGTGTGCCATACTGATTTACATGTTGCTAAAGGTGATTTCGGGGAAGTTCCTGGACGTGTTTTAGGGCATGAAGGTGTAGGTATCGTAAAAGAAATTGCAGATGATGTAACATCTTTAAACGTAGGGGATCGTGTCAGTGTAGCGTGGTTTTTTGAAGGATGTGGCTCTTGTGAATATTGCGTGACTGGTCGAGAAACATTCTGTCGGGATGTAAAAAATGCTGGTTACAGTGTTGATGGAGCCATGGCTGAACAATGTATTGTTGCAGCCGATTATGCAGTGAAGGTACCAGAAGGTCTAGATCCACAGCAAGCGACAAGTATAACATGTGCAGGTGTAACTACTTATAAAGCAATAAAAGTATCTAATGTAAGCCCTGGTGAATGGATCGTTATCTTTGGAGCTGGAGGGCTTGGAAACCTCGCTATCCAATACGCAAAACGGGTTTTTAATGCGAAAGTTATCGCTGTTGATATTAATGACGATAAATTACAGCTGGCAAAAGAGGTTGGCGCTGACGTAACATACAACGTAAAAAACGTTGCTAATGTTGATGAAGTGATTCAAAAGGAAATCGGTGGAGCTCATGCAGCAGTTGTGACAGCTGTATCGAAAGCGGCATTTAATCAAGCCGTTAATGCTGTACGTCCAACCTCCAAAGTCGTTAATGTTGGCTTGCCTCCTGAGAAAATGGATTTAGACATTATCAAGAGTGTGCTAGACGGCATTGAAATCATCGGCTCGTTGGTCGGAACTCGAAAAGATTTAGAAGAGGCATTTATGTTCGGTGCAGAAGGAAAAGTAGTACCAGTTGTTCAACCTCGTAAGTTAGAAGAAGTTAATGATATTTTTCAAGAAATGGAAGATGGAACGATTCAAGGTAGAATGGTTATTGATATGTACTTAAAATAAGCATAATGGATAAAAGTGGAGTTTCTGCTTATAACAGTTGCTCCATTTTTTTGTTGACTTATATCCTATGGATCAGAGATAAGTTTTATGTTCATTTCTTTGAAAAATCTGTCAAAGTATTATATTTGTAAGTCAAAGAAAGGAATAAAATGTATCTTTCCAAGTTATTTTTCTGTTTTTAATCGGTTTCTTGTTTATTTATTACTGGAAAGTGGTCACATTTTTAATTGTCCTACAACCCCATTAAATTCCTTATCATTACTTCCTTTTCCATGCGTTTTATTTTGGTCACATTTGTGGAGTAATAAAATATTATGAATCCTTCGTTGCTTTCCTTCATTTAAACCATACCTAATATAAGAATAAAAATTTTTCCTGCTCCCCACGCTAAACATCCTAGTAATAATTTTTGGTAGGTTGCTGTCTACACGAATAATACAATTTCCGACTTGCTTTAGATTGTATCTAGTAGAGGAACAATATTTGAAGTTATTATATAAGCAACCATTTGAGTGTGCCTCGTCATCGAGACTTGATTTTAATAAAAAATGAACCTATACTGTACTTATTGAATAAGTACAGTTATTACACTTGGTGGTGAATGGATGGATATTTTTATAATAAAAAATAGTCAATTGCCAATCTATGAGCAAATTATTGAACAAATTAAAAAACAAATATCAGAGGGAGATTTAGAACCTGGGAGTCCCATCCCTTCCATGCGCGCTTTAGCGAAGCAATTACGTATTAGTGTAATTACCGTGCAGCGTGCTTATGATGAACTTGTAAAAGAAGGTTTTATAGAAAAGATACCAGCTAAGGGTTCATTCATTTCTGAGAATTGCCATGTTTTTTTTGAAGAAGAAATGACCAAGAAACTAGAACAACATTTACATGCAGTTATTAAAATATCTAGAAAAATAGACGTTAGTATCAACCAAGTGCACGATTTATTAGACTATTTTAATCAAGGAGAAGATATACATGAAGGAGATAGAAGTTAAAAACCTAAAAAAAGAAATAGGAACACTTCGCATAGAAGGGTTAAATTTTACAGTGCCTCAGGGAAGAATTGTTGGTCTCGTTGGTGAAAATGGTGCTGGCAAAACAACCACGATTAAACTTATGATGGATGTTATGGAAAAAGATGAGGGAGAAGTTCTTTTCTTTGGGAAAACTTTAAATAAAGCCATTAAAGAAGAAATTGGGGTTGTATATGATGAAATCAATTTTTATGAAAAAATAAATGCAATAAAGATTGACAAAGTTTTAAAAGGCATTTTTCAATCTTGGGACTCAGATAAATATTTTCAACTGCTTGATCGCTTTAAACTCCATAAAAGTCAATTGTTAGGGAATTATTCCAAAGGGATGAAGATGAAATTAAATATCATTATTGGTTTAGCGCATTCTCCTAAACTATTAATTTTAGATGAGCCAACTAGTGGCTTAGATCCGTCTGCACGTATGGAAATGTTGGATTTGTTTTTGGAGTTTATTCAAAATGAAGAACATTCCATTTTGATATCCTCTCATATCACTAATGATCTTGAGCGAATAGCGGATTATATAGTTATGATTCATGATGGGAAAATTATATTACAGTTAGACAAAGATGAATTGTTGTACAAGTATGGGATAATACGCTGTTCAGAAAAGCAGTTACAATATATTCCTAAGAATGTCATTTTTGCTTATCATAAAACTAACTCACTCTGTGAGGTTGTGATCAAAGATGCACCTGGAATGAAAGAGGCATACCCAGAGTTAACTATAGATGGATTGTCTATTGATGACATGATGGCGATTTATATTAAAGGAGAGAAATGAAATGAAGGGATTAGTGTTAAAAGATGTTTATAATGTATTAAATAACGGAAAAGGGTTATTAATGATGATGCTCATTCTTGCGCTTGCTATTGTTCCGACACAAGGTTTTATAGGTTTTATTGTTACGGGTACAATCGTGTGCAGTATGATGAGCACGACGTCTTTTGCTATCGATCATAATAGTAAATGGGAGCAGTTTGCTATTGCACTTCCTATAGATCGTAAAGATATTGTAAAAGGAAAGTTTGTGACACTGCTTTTGTTCACACTGATTGGGCTTACCCTTTCTATTGTTTTAGGGAGTTTGGCAACAGTAATTTTTCAAATGACATTGTCTAGTAAAATGGTTATAAAAGAAATGGGGCAAATGATAATTTTAAGTGCCTCTGTAGCTTTAATATTTGGAACGAACTCTATCTTATTACTGTTGAAATTTGGAGCTGAAAAAGCGCGGATGTTTTTAATTCTAGGCTATGTTATTCCTGGAGCACTGATCATTTTTATGCTGAGCAAACTAAATGAATTAGGTGTTGTCTTTACAGAGAAGATGTTGAATCAAACGCTCATGATGCTTCCCTTCGTCGTTATTATTTGGCTTACCATTGGCTATAGCTTGTCTGTTGTAATCATGAATAAAAAGCAATACTAAAACGATTTGCAACAAAAAAGTTGTTACATTTATCTTGCGTTAAAGCTATAGAAATATGTTAAATTAATCTAGCAACATAAAGTAAAATTTTTTTGTTTTTTGAAACTAAATACATCGCTTATTCGTATAAGAATTAAATGGATACTCACTTTCATAAAGGGGGGGATGTTTCATTGCTTTGATATCAACCGGACATGTAGATAGCTTTTTAAACTACAAATGGTTGGTTATATGGATTCCTATACATATGTCTATATGACTGTATTTGTTTTTTACAAAAAATTATTGGAGGCTTAACTATGAAACGAACAGGAGAAATAGTTTTTACGGTTATCGGAATTTTACTTTTTGGAATTTTAATTTTTGGATCTGCAACGTATTTGTCAGCAGATAGCGGCGAAATACAACAGCTGTTTGAAGAAGTTTTACAAGAAGAAGGAACTAATGAGGTAAGTGCAGAAGATCTATCCCAGACAGTGGAGTCTGCTGCTACAACCATGTTAATTGTTTCTATCGTTAGTGTTATTTTTGGTTTGATTTCCATCTTCTTGCTTGTCGGAAATAAAAAACCAAAGATAGCAGGGGTTATCTTACTTATTACTGCAATAGGGGGAACCTTTCTGACGATGTTTTTTGGGAGTTTTGGCGGAGTTGTTTATTTAGTTGCTGGAATCATGGCACTAGTACGTAAAGAGAAGAAAATGATTGGATAATTCGTTTCATAAAGGCAATAACCTTCCTGTATTGGTTATTGCCTTTAATTGACTATAAGAAGTTTAAAATGATTAATACATTGCAAAACTGCCTTTTATTTTATGATTATAAATAATAGATAAGCTCTAAAAAAGGGGGGGGTTTTAGATGTATCACTGCGGAATTTCTGGTAGTACGATACTAACAAATTCTTCGAAGTTATATGAACTGTTTGCATATGACTTCGTTGATCATATAGAGATAGGAGAATTTTCTGACCAAACAGCTTTTGAAAAATTTAAGTCTTTAAAGGATAGACACGGGTTCAGCTTTGGCTTACATTCTCCGTTATATCGAACTAGAAGCAAATATGACCTTTTGCAGTATGTTAACATAGAGCCGGAAGTTGCTTGGTCACAGTTTGAAGAGGAAATAAATTGGATGTCTAAGTTAGGAGCGAAATATGTATTGGTTCATTTTCCTTATTTTAAATCTAAGGTTGAAGAACAAATGATGGTAAAAATGGAAAGTGGTTTAAGGCGGTTACAACATTTACAATTGAAGTATGATATCCCAATTGTTTGTGAACCAAAGCTAGGGTTTAATCGTTCTCCTGCAAATATCGAATTACTCCATCATTTTTCCGTTGAAAGATGGTTCAAATACGACATAAAGCTCTGTATCGATATTGGAGATTATTTACTGGGAGCAAAAGAAAAAGCGCTATCTTATATCTCTAAATGGAGGAACATATTAAAGTAGTACATCTACATCATGTTGCATGTAAAGACAAAAAGTATTTTTGGCTACCGATCCATCCGACACAGGAGGAAGGTCAAAAATATCTTAAAGTCCAGCATGTTATAAAAGAGCTCGCCGGTATGAATGGCATCTATTTCATATTAGAGCATACACCTCATTTCACCCCCTCTAAACAATTTGTGCAAGAAGGCAGTGATTGGCTCTATAGCCTTTTGGAAAAACCAAATTATAGATAGAACTGGCGTCCCTGTTATAAGTAGGTACTTAATAGAATGGAAAAGAACTGTTTTTATTAAATAATCACTAGATTATAAGTTTTTTGGGGTGTGTCAATAATTTTGTGTAAATCCCCTTTTGTAGATGTTAACTCTGAATAAATAATCAGGAAATCTCTATAGCCACAGCGTTAGCTGCTTGTCCTTGACCTTGTGCCTCTTCTTTGTGATTCGCTGTGTTGGGCATAGGGGACCCTGCCAGCGAGAGCATAGAAGAGTACGGTCGTGGTACCATAAAAAAGCGGGTGGAGCCTTATGTGGCTATATTTTCTGCACCCGCCAGTAGATATACACCACGACCGTAAACAAGGTCAAGGATGGCGGGTTCTAAGTCCCATTTTCCAGAGATTCGAACAAGGCAACTAATTCAGATTTTGCCTGATCAAAGCCTCGATGGCAGCGCATGCTGAATTTATGATTATACTCTAGAAATCGCGTGACAAGAAAACGTTCTAAAGCCTCCTTGTTTGGAAACTGCTCTTTTCGTTTGACGTATCTCTTTATTTCTTTATTGAAGGCTTCAATTAAATTTGTCGAATAGATACTCCGTCGAATAGAGGCAGGGAACTCATAAAATGTTAATAATTGTTCATTTTTTACAACTGCGTCAATGACACGTGGATATGTCTTTTCCCATTTGCTTTGAAACTGTTCTAACGCTTGTAGGGCTTCTTTTTTGTCTATGGCATGATAAACCGTTTTAAAGTCACTAAGTATCTCTGCACGGTCTTTGACACGAACCTTCTTAGCAATATTGCGGGCAACATGGACACAGCACACCTGATGCTTTGCTTTAGGATAGACACGGTGAATAGCATCTGTCATGCCAGTTAGACCGTCTGAGATGAAGAGCAGAACGTCTGCAACACCACGCTGATATAGTTCCTGCATCAATTCTTCCCATACGTGTGCGGATTCTGTTGGTGCAATAGTAAAGTCTAATACTTCTTTTATGCCGTCTTCCGTGATCCCAATTGCAATATATACAGACTCTTTCTCTACCGTGTTACGACGGATAGGGATTTGAGTAGCATCTAAGTAAATGCATGCGTAACGGTTTTCTAATTTACGTTCATGAAATGCTTGTACATCTTCTGCTACCAATTTTGTTAAGTTAGATACGGTCTGTTTGGTGTAATGATGTCCGTACATTCGTTCGATTAGATGTGCGATTTCATCTGTTGTGATTCCCTTTTCATAAAGGTGAATAACAAACTGTTCCAGCGTGTCATTAGAACGCTTATATGGAGCCACTGTTTGTTGTTGAAATTCTCCGTTCCTATCCCTTGGTATACGAAGTTGTAGCTGACCGTACTCCGTCTTAAAAGTACGGTCATAAAACCCATTACGAGAGTTACCTGAATGAACTCCCTTGCGTTCATACGGTTCGTAATCCAGAAATACAGTTAATTCATGCTTTAGTAATTGGTTAATAGCTTCTTCTAGATGACGGCGAAAAACTTCTTCAATATCTTGTTTTTTTGCTAGTGCTTCAATTAAATCTGTAGTAAGATGGTTCATAGGGAAGACCTCTTTTCTGTGAATTTTGTGTGCTAACTTTATTCTACAAAAAGGGTCTTCCTTTTTCTATGAACTTGTTTAATTGGTATTTCTATTTACACAAAATATTTTACACTCTCGTTTTTTGTTATTGGATTTTTATGTTTACATATAATATAATTTAGCTATTAAATTAACTAATAGGCAGTGATCGAATGAGCAATATAGAAACAATCATGCATGAGATTGTAGACATTCAATATAAATCGAAGCAGTTTATGGATGTGTTAGCATCTAATGGAGAATTGCCACCGTCACAAATCGTGTTGCTGATTAAATTAAAAACGAGTGGGGGATTAAAAGCAGCGGAAATTGCATCATTTGCTGGCGTCACGCCCGGAGCAGTAACATCCATGTGCGACAAGTTGGAAAAGACGGGGTTAATTACGCGCGTACGGGATACGACGGATCGGCGTGTCGTTAGGATGCAGCTAACATCTGAAGGGGATAAATATGTGCAAAAAACCTTTGCAAAGTATCCCCCTCATCAACTGAAAGAACTGGCGACGATTCTACATGAAGTAAATCAATTAATGAATAAAATAGTATCCAAGAGCTCTTAAAGGGCTCTTTTTTTATTGTAATATTAGTTCACATGCTATATAGTTTATTTATTAAAATATATAGGAGTTGAATTAATTGGTGAATCAAAACATTCGTTTCATTGGTCAAAGTAAACAATTAGAACCAATTTTTGCACGTACTATTACTGCACAAGGTCATCACCGCTTTTGTGAAGCTATAAAAGCGCATGAAGCAACTATAGTAGGCAGCTGTATTATTGATGATGTTGTGCAAATGAAAAAATTAAAAAGTGGTGGTCATTTAACAATGAATCGAGCAAAGCTTGAGGAGTTAATTGTTACAGGAACGTTAAGCGCAAAACATATACAAACGAAAGATATATTTGTTCGTGGCAAAATTAGAGTGGATCATTTAGAAGCAGAGCATGGAGAGATCATTATGAAATATACGTGTCATATTGGGAAAATGAATGTAGAAAAACTGCTTATAAAAAAAGGCTTTTCATTTTCTAGTCGGCTTGTAAGTGAGTTGATAACTGGAAAAAATATTCAACTAACACACACACAAGCTAATACCGTTCGTGGCGAGCATGTTGTTTTGGGGGAAAACTGTGAAATTAATACATTGTATTATACTGAACAGTATACGATTGCTAAAAGCTCGAGTGCAATACGAATTGTAAAGGAAGTTCTTTAAATGATCTTCTTCTACCGCTTTTTCGCCGCGTTAGCTTTACTTGTTTTTAGTGTGTTATACATTGGTTTAATTGTAAGTGTCATTATTGGAATAAGTGGTAGTGTTCTGCGCACTATAGGTCTAACTCAAATTGAAATTATTTTTCCACCTGATATATCACTTCCAGCATATCTAAGTATACCGATCATGTTCGTGTTTACAACTATCTTGCTGATTATTTCCAAATATGTAAAACAAATAATCCGTTTTTTGCTCCTTCCTTTTTAATCATCTTAATGAATGACGTATAGAGACGAAACTGTCCTAAGATAGGGCGAACAGTTAACGATATGCAGATGAGCGTGAGCAAGGCCATACCATTTCAAAATTATGATGTTAACATGTCATTTGAAAATAAAGCATGGCTTACAGTTTTCGCTCTTCTTTTGTTTTCCAATTTTATTTAGTCCAAGCTTTTATGGCGTACCGCGTATGTTGCCACATTTCCACAACCATAATTTTTTCTACAGTTGATTTGGATACACCATAAATTTACTTTAATTTGACGAATTTATCACAATTGGAAAAAGTGTGATAAATGTTACACCACCATTACCTACTAGTGCTTTACAATCGAAGAAAGAAAAGTGAAAGGGGTGGGAGAGGTGTTTTTAAAACAACTGCTGGAAGATGACTTTAATCAAATTGTGGATGAACGGCTGTCAAATGCCAGCGAAGAATTAGCGAATTCTCCTTATAATACGAAACTTGGATTAGATATGGCAGACGATGCTAGAAAAGTTGTTGCAGGTCAGTTGGATATTCAATCGTTTCATAAAAAATATCATGCTTCTCTGATGAAAGAGTTTGGCGAACATGTTGCGCAAGAAGCACCTCATACAAAAGGGAATAAAGGTGTGAAATGGGGCATGGTTATTGACCTTCAGAAATGTGTTGGTTGTGATTCTTGTACGGTTGCATGTAAGGCAGAGAATAGAACCCCTCCTGGAATTTCGTATAATGTTGTTTTAGAAAGAGAAGTCGGAGAATTTCCGCATTTATCGAAAGTAAACTTACCAATGCCTTGTATGCATTGTGATAATCCTCCATGTGTTCAGGTTTGTCCAGTTCGAGCAACGTTTAAATTGGATAACGGAATTGTAACAATTGATAATGACCGTTGCATTGGCTGCAGGTATTGTATTGTTGCTTGTCCGTACGGTGCACGGTCATATGATTTTGGTGAAAGTTATGAAGATGAGATGTTAGGATTTAATGATGTAACTAGCCCAGAATACGGAATTGAACGTGGCAAACGGGAGCCAAAAAAGACGCCAATTGGCACTGTACGGAAATGTAATTTTTGTTTGCATCGTTTAGAAAGAGGCGAAGAGCCTGCATGTGTAGAAACATGTATTGGAGATGCGCGTTTTTTCGGAGACTTAAATGATCCAAATAGCACAGTATCAAAACTTGCTAATAGTCCAAGAGCTTTTCGTTTAAAGAGCGATTTGGGAGCAGGTCCAAATGTAATTTATCTAAAGTAAGGAGGGATTAAAATGTCAACGGTTGCAAATGAAGCGAAGCAATCCCATTATAAATCAAAGAAAACGCAATCAATATGGTTTAAATGGTGGGTCGGAATTTTATGTGTATTATTTGCTATAGGTGCTTATTTTATTGTTGAACGATTGTGGCTTGGTTTAACGACGACAAATCTTTCTTCTATAACTCCATGGGGAGCTTGGATCGCATTCTATATTTTCTTTGTTGGTTTAAGTGCAGGTTCGTTTTTGCTCTCAACTATGATTTTTGTTTTTGGTATGGAGCGTTATGAAAAAGTAGGCAAGATGGCTTTATTTACTGCTATTGTTTGTATGATTGTAGCATTAACTTTTGTATTAATGGATTTAGGAAGGCCAGAGCGTGCATTTAGTGCCTTGGTTCACTGGAATGTAACGAGTATCCTTGCCTGGGAGATGCGATTTTATGTCATTTATATTACTTTATTAACGGTAGAATTATATGTTGCTATGCGAGCAGATTTTGTTCGTTTAGCCACTTACAATAGTTTAAAAGGCAAGATAGCCCGGCTCTTAACGTTTAAAAATAGCACTATTAATGACTATACGAAAAAGCGCGATCACCGTTGGATGAAAATATTAGGCACAATCGGCATCCCATTAGCTATTTTAGGTGTACACGGAGGGACTGGAGCTATATTTGCAGTTGTTAGTGCTCGGTCTTCTTGGAACAGCGGTATTTTTCCAATTATCTTTGTTGTGTCTGCAATGGTTTCAGGAACAGCGCTACTACTTGCCATATATATCATTAGGAGTAAAGCATTGAAACAGCCAATTGATCAAGGCATGGTAATTGGGCTAGCAAAAGTAATGATCGCTTTCTTGTTTATTGATTTATTACTTCAATTCTATGATTATTTAGTAGCTCTATACAGTTTAGCAGATTCTCATTTATTATCATTACAAACGATGATGCGAAGTTCCTATAGCTGGTCGTTTTGGGGGATACAAGTGTTTCTTGGCTCTGTTGTTCCTATATTTCTCGTTTATTATAAAAAGACAGCTAAAAATATAAATGCGCTACTTATCGCTGCTATACTTGTCGTAATTGGAATCATTGGTGTTCGATTCAATATTGTTGTCCCATCGCAAATAGTTCCGATTATGGAGGGAATGCCAGCAGGTGACTACTATCCAACCTATAATGAATGGCTTGTAAGTGTTGGAATTGTAGCAATGGGATTGCTTATTTTTACGATTGCTGATCGATTACTTCCGCTTGACCAAGCAGATGATGTAAGTGAAATGGGGGATCAAAATGGAAGATAAGCGCATGGATCGACGGAAATTTTTAAAAGCAATGGGGGCATTTGGTGCAGTTGCTGTAATTGGTCCTTCTTTCATTGGACCAGTGAAACAAGTAGTGAATGGCGTTTGGTTTAATGAGGGGCATGGGTACGGTACAGATTACCAGGATTATGGTGCTGAAAATGTTATTTTTACAACATGTGAACAGTGTAATACATTTTGTACAATTAAAGCTTATATAACAGAAGGAAATCAAGCGGGACCTTACACTTCCATGATTCGAAAAATAGCTGGAAACCAATACAGTCCTCTAAATATGGTACCCTATGGAGCTATTGCTTATCAGACGTCTGTAGATGATGCGATTAAAGGGACAGGTGATGTTAAAAAAGGGGGTCGTGGAGCTCGGGGTGGTCGTATTTGTTTAAAAGGGCAAGCTGGTATGCAAACGGCTTACGATTCCTATCGAGTGAAACAACCATTACGACGAGTAGGGGCTCGTGGTAGTGGAAAGTGGCAAACGGTTTCTTGGGAAGAAGCATATGACGAAATTGTAAATGGCAGCAAAACTTTAAGTACGCCAGGATTAAAGGAATTAGCTGCACATGCTCCACAAGAAGAAGTGATGCAAGATTGGGAAAAAGTAAAACAAGAAGAAATGACCTTTAATGATTTTGATCAAAAATATAAAGATGTGCTAATTGATACGGAACATCCTGATTTTGGGCCAAAAGTAAACCAAATAGCCTTTATGATTGGTGATCGACGTGATTTTATGGAGCGTTTTATCTTGCGTAGTCTAGGAAGTAATAACTATTATCATCATGGTGGAATCTGTGGTATAAGTTCGGTAGTAGGAAATACACGTTCGTATGCAGGAGAAAAGGCAAAAAAACGTCAGTATGCCGATGTGGATCATTCATTGTTTCTGTTAGTATGGGGAACGAATCCGATGGTTGCGAATAAAGGACCTACTTGGCTCGCTCCCAAGTTGACCAATGCCATTGAGAATGGAATGCAAATGGCTGTTGTTGATCCGCGATTTAGTAAAACAGCTGAAAAAGCGCAAATGTGGCTTCCGATTAAACCAGGTACAGACGCCGCATTAGCATTAGCACTCGGTCGAATTATTATTGAACGACAATGGTATGATGAGGACTATTTAACAAATCCAAATAAAGAAACTGCAGCGAGGGATGAAGAACCGACTTGGAGTGATGCCACACATTTGGTAAACATGTCTGATCCAAAGCGTCCTAAATTACGTGCCAGTGATATTAACATAGGAACAGAAGAACAGTTTGTTGTAATGGAGAATGGAGAGCCAGTTTCACATATTGAAGCTAAATCTGGCAAATTGGAAGTGGATACTACCATTAAAGGTATAAAGGTTAAATCAGCTTTTCAACTATACAAAGAGAGAGTTAAGGAAAAAACAATAGAGGAATATGTATCCATTACTACAATTCCAAAAGAACAAATGGTTAAACTTGCCCGTTCTTTTACATCGTACGGCAAACGTTCGGCAATTATGGCTTACAGAGGGCCGGCAATGCATGAAAATGGGTATTACAACCAACGTTTAATTGCGATTTTAAACCATTTGATTGGTTCGTATGATTGGAAAGGCGGGAACATAACTACTGGAGCATTTTATAAGGAATTTGAAGGGAAATATGACTTATTAACTGTCCCAAATGGACGTGCGCCTTGGGGAGTTAGAATTGCAAGAAATCAATTCAAATACGAAGACTCTACCTTATTTGAAAAAGATGGCTATCCGGCAAAACGTCCTTGGTTTCCTTTTAGCCCACAAACGGTTGGAGATGTATTACCAAGCGCATTAGATCAGTACCCATATCCATTGAAGGCGTTAGTCACGCATCGTATGTCACCCGTATTATCGGCGCCTAATGGGCAAATTCAAGAGCAGGCATTAAAAGATCCAGAGATTTTACCTTTATATGTAGCCTCCGATGTACAAATTGGTGACACATCCAAATATGCTGATTTTATTTTACCAGATACGGTTTATTTAGAGCGATGGGGTAGAGAAGCTATTTACCCAAATATAACGACGAAATTGGCAAGCGTTTATCAACCAGTAACTCGTGTTTTCCCGGATGTCCGTTCATTTGAAAATAGTGTCATTGAACTAGCTAAACGGATGGAGTTGCCTGGTTACGGGGATGAAGCATTTCCCGATGGCAGTTCACTGCATAGTGAAGAGGATTATTATTTGAAGCGAGTCGCAAACATTGCCTATGATGGGAAACCTGTGCCTGATGCAGTGAAAAGGGAAATGACCATTTTTGAAAATGCGAGAAAAAAAGCTTTAGGGAAGTTTTTTGACTTGAAAAAGTGGCAACGAGCAGTGAAACCAGAAGAGTGGGCTAAGGTAGTATACGTTTTGAATCGTGGTGGTCGATTTGAAGAGGCTGGTAATGAGTATAAGAGTAATCATTTGAAGTATAGTTTTGGTGGGCAAGTAGATTTTTATGATGAGGGAGTTGCAGCTGGTAAAAATTCGTTTGATGGTAAGTATTTTGAAGGAATGCCGATGTACAGAAATATTCAAGCGTATAATCAAAAAGATGTAGATGTGAAGCAACCATTACAATTTATTAATTGGAAAGCAAGAAATATGGGTACGTATCGAAATATTAGCAGTGCTTGGTTGCGAGAAGTTCGAGCAGATAATTACATTTGGATAAATCCAGTTGATGCAAAAAAACAGGACATTAAATCAGGAGACGCCGTAGTGATTAAAAAAGGGAATGTATCACTAGAGGGGACGGTTTATGTTACAGGAGGTATTGCTCCAGGCGTTATTGGTGCAGCATATAATATGGGGCAAACTGGATATGGTGCCACACCGCAAACGATTGATCAGAAAAAAGAAGCAAACTTACCAACGTATAATCATACGCCATTTAGGTTTAATACAGTCATGCATGAAGAATCGGGTTTTCCTGGAGGTCGTGCAGAAGGCTTTGTCGTAAATCAATTAACGGAAGTTGACCCCAATTTTGCTCATGGTGTTCTGTTTGATGAAGTAGGTGGTTCTCCGGCTCAGTTAGATATGTATGTAGACATTGTGAAAAAAAACTAAAATTATTATGCGGGGGTGGCGGTATTGCTCACAGCACAAGAAGAAACTTACGGGAAACTTATTCTAGCGCAAATATTTACCCATATTTGGTATGGTGATTGGGATAATTATGAACAGACAATGAATCAGTTGCCAGAGCGTCTTCTAAATGAATTTCCATTCCATGCTTGTTATGACCGAAAAGAAACGAAAATATGGCATGATAATTATTTTTCTATTCCTGGTATATATTTTGTTCCTCCATATATGTCCAGTTACCGTGAAAAATCAGAAACAGTGGAATTGGATACGAAACAAGATTTACTTTGTTTAATTGGAGCATATGAGAAGCTGGGGTTTTATTATCCATTAGAGCGTGAAGCTTTCCCTGATCATATTGGTAGTTTAACCGCCTTTATTACAGCTACATTAAAGGAAGAAGCAGTTGCACTTGAAAAAGGGGATAATGAACTTGTTATCGAATTAGCGGACGCACGTAAGGAAATGTATGATAAATATTTAGCGCCTTGTTTGGGTGTCATATTTAAGCAACATCAACATAAATTCTCGGATTCATTTTTCAAAATGTTTATTCCCTTTTATATGGAAGAGATCAAGGGTATAGCGCATAAATAAGTTCTGTTGCACAGCTTTAATGAAAATGTTTATTTAAAGTAAGAAATTTAAAAGGAGTGATTTGTATGTTTTCAAGTATTGGTATACCAGGGTTGATTTTAATATTAGTTATTGCGTTAATTATATTTGGACCTTCAAAGCTACCTGAATTAGGAAAAGCTGCTGGAAGCACCTTAAAGGAATTTAAAAATGCAACCAACGATTTAATGGAGGACGACGATACGGAGAAAAAGGAAAAAGAATAAGGTTAGAACAACGTAGCTTTACTACTAAGTTCCTATGGCAAAAATGTCTCAAAAGTAATATATGCCTTGACTGAGATATATCCCGGAAACATGTTCCCTGTTTCCGGGATGAATTTAGGTGCGTTCCTTATAGCTGCAATAGAATAATTGTAGAAGTGTGAAGTAATAAAAAAGGTATTCCATATTAATGAATTGTGCAAATATCAATGGGGCATTCCTCACAATGGATGGTTTCTTTTAAATATGCTAACTGATGAATGAGTATCTTATTATTTTCAATAGAAATAATGTTATTTTTGCGCAAATCACTTAATAATCGATTAATACTTTCTCGTGAAGTGCCACAAAAGTTGGCTAAGTCTTGATTCGTAAGCGACGTATTAATTAGGATGCCGGTTTCTTTCGTCTGCCCATAACTGTTAGCGAGACGAATTAACGTAGCATAAAGAGCCCCTTTTTTTCCATACATCACTAAATCGCGTAATTTCATCTGGTCACGAATTGCATTTTTGGATACATCTTGAAATAGGTATAACATAAATTTGCTCTCATTTGAAAAAAGTTCAGGTAATTTTTCTATAGATATAGTGATAATTTTACTTCTTTCTACGGCTGTCGCATGTAGTAAGTGTTTTGTAGGGGCGGTTAAAAAATGAGGCTCTCCAATTAAATCCCCTTGTTTACATATTCTAATTGTAAATTCTCGTCCATCTGCTGTTGGTTTATGAAGCATAATTTTTCCAAGTAGAACAATGTAAAAGGAATGGACGATATCATCAGAAGTGAAAAGGGTTTCATTTTTTTCTAGGTCCTTTTCTACGTTTGCATACTTTTGTAACACGGTTAGCTTTTCTTGAGATGACGGAGAGTAATAATTTAATTTACTCATAACATACCTCCCGCTGTGTAAAGAATAAAACACCTTGCTAACTATTTCATTTTTCACGTAGAATATGAGTATAACAAAATGACTATATCATCGTTGTTGTTTTAAGTATCATACATGTTAAAACACTGTTAATCGTACTTAATTTTGCACTATGTTATGCAAAAATATCACACGGAAAAGTAGATAGCAATTTATTTGCTTACTTTTACACTATAGGAAAATATAAGAATTTTTTGGTTTATAGTATTAAGAAAGTAAAGTGAGGAGCTAGTGAATAAGGAAATAACCGAATAGCTACGTCCGGCTTCATCGCCCTATGATAAGTCATCATCGGTTCGTGCCTCACCGTGGTTCCTTTATCTCAGTTGATTCGTTCCACTCGCTACGTTGCTAAACGGGCGCTTGCGCCTTTGTTCTTTGCTTCGTTGTAAAAAGGTCAAGAAAGAGCATATGATAAAAAACAAATGTGTTGTATGAATGGATGGTTTGTCTTGCTAGCTGATCTAGTAAGGAGGGGTACAATGAAAGAGAGATACGCACGTCAGATTTTGTTTTCACCAATTGGAGAACACGGACAAGCCATGTTAGCATCTGCGCATGTTGTTATGATTGGGTGTGGGGCATTAGGTACACATATAGCAGAGACGTTAATACGTGCTGGTGTGGGAACGCTAACAATAGCTGATCGTGATTACGTAGAAATGTCAAACTTGCAACGACAGCAATTGTTTACAGAACGGGATGCTCGAGAGGGCGTTCCGAAGGTAGTTGCTGCTAAAAGGAGCTTACAAAAAGTTAGAGAAGATGCAACCATTTTAACTGTTCTTGATCACGTAGATGGGCCTTTGTTAGAACAACTCATTTCAGACGCAGATATTATTATGGATGCAACAGATAATTTTGAAACACGTCTTTTAATGAATGATGCCGCTTGGAAGCGTGGAATACCTTGGATATATGGTGCTTGTGTGGGAAGTACTGGGGTAATGTTTCCATTTGTACCGCAAACGACAGCTTGTTTTCGGTGTTTACTTCCTATACTACCAACTGTAACACAAACATGTGATACTACAGGAATAATTGCTCCAGTCGTAAGTATGGTAGCCGCGAATCAAAGTGCAGAAGCTTTAAAATGGTTGACTGGAAATAAAGAGAAACTACGAAGCCAATTATTTCATTTTGATCTGTGGGATAATACCTTTGTGGAGGCGGGAATATCTCGATTGAAAAAAGATGATTGTTTAACATGCTCTTCACAAGCTACCTATCCAGCATTGGAAAAACAGGAACAAACGAATTTTGCAGTTTTATGTGGTAGAGATACGGTACAAGTTATTCCTAATGAAAAACGAAAGCTTACTATATCCGATGGTGAGCAAGTAGTGAAAAGGCTAGGTATCGAGTATCGCATCACTGACTTTTTTATTGAATTCTACATTGCATCCTATCGTTGTATTTTATTTGAAAATGGTAGGTTATTTATTCATGGTTTAAAAGAAATATCTAAAGGTCGGAAGTTGTATCATCAGTTATTTGGTTGAAAATGCGTAGGAAAGAGGGGGAGGACTAGTGATAGAGAGAAGAAGCCCAATATCCGTTTCACAAGCAATACAGTACGTGATGGAGCAAATTAAACCGTTACCAATAGAAAAAGTAAACTTAAGTAAAGCGAATGGTCGAATTCTAAGGGAATCCATTGTTGCGAGTCATGCTGTGCCACCTTTTAACCGTTCTGCATACGACGGTTATGCTATCCGATCAAAAGATACGAAAGGTGCATCAGCTCATCATCCCATTTCTTTTCAAGTTATAGGGGAAATTGGAGCAGGGACAGTGCCAAATGTACCCATTGGTAAGCGGGAAGCATATCGAATTATGACGGGCGCCATCTTACCAGAACAAGCAGATGCTATTGTTATGTTAGAAAAGACGACAAAGATGATAGACGGATTTACATTACAAGAGCCACTTCAAACTGGCGATCACGTCTCGTTTAAAGGAGAAGATGTTGAAAGAGGGGAAGTGCTTATAAAGTCTGGTACGAAAATTCACCCAGGTACAATTGCCTTGCTTGCGACCTTTGGCTATGCAGAAGTGGATGTGTCTAAAAAGCCAGTTGTAGGTTTGCTTGCAACAGGAACAGAATTGCTGGATGTAACGGAGCAACTACAGCTTGGAAAAATACGAAACTCTAATGGGCCAATGATTCAAGCGCAACTAGATAGATTAGGAATTGTAGGTCATTATTATGGTATCATGTCAGATAATTTACAAAAATGTACCCAAGTAATGGCACAAGCTTTACAAGAAACAGATATACTTATTACAACTGGTGGGGTATCTGTTGGTGATTATGATTATTTACTGGCGATTTACGATCGATTAGGCGCAGAAGTGTTGTTTGATAAAGTGATGATGCGTCCGGGAAGTGTTACAACCGTTGCGACTAAAGGCGATAAGCTTTTGTTTGGTTTATCGGGAAACCCTTCTGCTTGTTTTACAGGGTTTGAATTGTTTACTAGACCAGCTATTTTAACAATGATGGGTAGTAGCGAGCCGTATTTGCCCTCTAT
The DNA here is from genome assembly GCF_900166595.1 of Virgibacillus dokdonensis. Lineage (NCBI taxonomy): Bacteria > Bacillati > Bacillota > Bacilli > Caryophanales > Bacillaceae > Virgibacillus > Virgibacillus dokdonensis. Next base: position 1,718,127 of record NZ_LT745763.1, read on the forward strand.
AGAAGCTCAATTAGGAGAAGACTTTATCAAGAAAAATCCATTTACTCGATTTATTCGTGGAGTGTGGGAGATGACAGAACAAGGTGTAGTAGCTAAGCCAGCGGGTTTTAATAAATCGAATGCAGTATCTTCCATAGCACGCGGAAATTGTTTGATTGTTTTGCCTAGTGGTTCTAGTGGATATCAAAAAGGAATGCAGGTAGATATTTTGCTTTTAGGCATGGAACAAGGGGAGGCTGTGTGGCGTTTATGAAAATTTTGCATGTAGTAGGTTTTAAAAATAGCGGAAAAACTACCCTAGTTTCTCGCTGGGTCCAATTATTAAAAACAAAAGGATTTTCTGTTTCGGTTATAAAACAACATGGCCATCATGGAGAGCACGGAAGTTTGAAAATGCCAGATGAAAATACAGACTCCATGCAATTTTTTCGAAGTGGTGCTGATTTGTCCATTGTGTCTGGCGGTGGAACGGTACAAATAATGTTAAATGAAACTCCAAGTTTTGAGCGCTTAAAAAAACTAGCTTCCATGGATCAACCTGATATATTACTTATAGAAGGATTTAAAGAAGAAGCTGGATCAAAAGTTGTGTTAGTGAGAAATGAAGTAGAATGGGATGAATTAAAGCGATTGAATAATATCGTATTAGTGGTAGGTGTAGAAAATAAATCTATTTCTTTTCCCCAAATTAGATCACGAGTGAACCTGTCTGCATTAGATAAGTGGTTATGGGAATGGTGTGGAGGGGAAGCATCATGCTAAAGCCGTTTGCTATTGTATCAGAACCTATTGAAGTTAAACCTTATATGGATTATGTGCTTCACCCCCATGCTGGAGCAGTTACAGTATTTACAGGGAATGTTAGAGAATGGACACATGGTGTTCGAACCCTTTATTTATCATATCAAGCTTATGTTCCTATGGCAGAAAAAAAATTAGTAGAAGTTGGAGCAGAAATGGAAGAGAAATGGCCCGGTATCAGAGTAACAATTGTTCACCGAATTGGAGAGTTACACATTTCAGATATTGCTGTTTTAATTGCTGTTTCTTCACCGCATAGAAAAGCTGCGTATGAAGCAAATGAATATGCTATTGAACGCATTAAACAAGTTGTTCCTATTTGGAAAAAAGAGATTTGGGAAAACGGGCAGCAATGGGTAGGTGCGCAGAAAAAATATCCAGAAAAAGGATACTAATAGAATAAGACTTCGTTGGGAAAACTGTAAAAAAAGAATATACTTTGATTAAATTATAATTGTTATTAAATGATAATATTATTTGATAAAAATAATGAAAAAGTGTATAATATAAATTGAACAAACACAGAAGGAGAGATATTAGATGAATCAACAATTAATAGACGCATTAAACAAACAATTAGCCAACTGGAATGTTCTTTACACAAAATTACACCATTATCATTGGTATGTGAACGGGGTTAATTTCTTTACATTACATGAAAAGTTCGAAGAGTATTATGATGAAGCAGCAAGTTACATTGATGAAATCGCAGAACGAGTGCTAACCATTAAAGGGAAACCACTATCTTCATTAAAAGGCTATCTCGAGGCTGCTACGATCCACGAAGCGGTTGGAAATGAATCTGATCATGAAATGGTTGCCCAGTTAGTGCTTGATTTTCAACAAATTGTAAATGAGTCGAATGAAATTATTGAAGTTGCAGAAGAAACAGAAGATCAACCAACAAGCGACTTGTTTATTGGTATAAAAGCATCTTTGGAAAAACATATTTGGATGTTAGAAGCTTTTAATGCTTAGAAAAAAATAAATCTATAGTGCATAAAGACTATACTTATACCATAGAACTATCTCTATATAATGAGAGATAGTTCTTTTTGTTTTCTGTTTCCTTACAAAAAAGTAAGCTTATGCTTTCGAAACCGTAAGAATACATTAACAATTTATGTGGTAAAATAATTACAACCAACAAGATAAAGTAGGTGAAAAACTTGCATCCAAATAATATTTTATCGTCCCTCTGTTACTTCAGTGTATTTTTCGCGCCGTTCCTATTTCCAATTATTGTCTATTTTGTAGCTGAAACGAACGTTAAAAAACATGCGAAAAGTGCTTTAGGGATGCACTTAGTACCGTTTATAACTGTTGTAGGATTAATTATTGTTACTATAACGTTAGGCTTTAGCAATTTGAGTGATACTGTGAATGGTGGTGTATTAATAGCTGTTGGTATGTTAGCTGTCATCATCAATATTTACTACTTCATTTTAAATATAATTAGAGGTATCAAGGTGTTAAATGAGAATGAATAAATCAGTTTCATTTCTCATAATATAAGGTTCTAAGAATCGAAAGTGGAACTGGCTTTGTTTTATAGTACATTAAAATAGGAGGAGTTCCTATAGCAAAACTGCGGTTTTGAAATAAAAATGTAGCGATAAACTAATTTTTCCTCAGGCAACTACAAGTTGTTAAGGGAATGAAGTTCAATGCTTGGAATATTCCACTGTACGAAAAGACTTTTCCCCTTGGTACTGCAAAGTATACAAGGGTTTTTCTTGTTATATATCTTGTACTATAAGAAAGCATAAATTTTAGGCTTATCGTAACGGTGTTTTATACAATGCTACATACATTTTATTTACAAGTAAATGAAAAAGAATGCATGAAATGCCTAGTCTTTGCGAAAATAGCAATTGTGGATGAAAGTGATCTTAAATATATAATGAAGTAATATCATTTTAAATAGGTGCATCTATACTGGAGGTAAGTTAATGTTTCATATAGTTAATCGAAAGGAATGGAAAAGAGAAGCATATTTTAACCATTTTTCTCAATTGCGTTGTACTTTTAGTATGACTGCGAATATAAATATTACAGAATTGCTAAAGCAGACGAGAGAAAGAAAAATGAAGCTTTACCCAGCCTTAATTTATATGGGCTCAAAAGTTGTAAATCAACATTCTGAATTTAGAATGTCTTATAATGATAAAGGAGAACTTGGTTATTGGGAGGTACTTCATCCAAGTTATAGTATTTTTCATAAGGAAGAAGAACTATTCTCTAATGTTTGGACGAACTTTTCTAATATATTCGTGGAGTTTTACAACCGTTTTATGCAAGATAGTGTAGACTATGGTGATCATCCTCGTTTGCAAGCAAAGGGAAATCCACCTACGAATATTCATCCAATATCTATTATTCCATGGACGAGTTTTACAGGATTTAATTTAAATATTAATAATGAAGGCAATTTTTTATTGCCTATAATTACATGGGGAAAGTATTTTAAAGAAGCAGAATCTGTTTTTATTCCTTTATCTGTACAAGTTCATCATGCAGTTTGTGATGGCTACCATTCTAGCTTATTAATAAATGAAATTCAAGCGTTAGCAGATCGATGTATGGATTGGTTAGATAAAGAGTAAAAGAGCTTGTTTTTACGCTACAACATTTTATCCACGTAAGGGCAAACACTTGCTATTTTCGTTTCACGAAAGAAAAGCAAGTGTTTGTTTTTATATCTATAGCATATCGTCATGGGTGATGGTGCTAGTTGCCATCTATTTTGTAAAAAAATTCTCTACTCAAGTAAATAATTGTAGTTCTGTTATTTTACACTAACTACAGTATAAGCCAAGGCTTTTAAACAAAACCAAATTTCCCGCCAACAACCTCTTTTACTTCATGAATGACAATAAAAGATTGAGGATCTAATAATTGCACTTCTTTTTTTATTTTTAACAATTCATTTTTTTTGATTACAATATAGATGATTCGCTTATCTTCATTAACATAGTAACCATATCCATAAAAGATGGTAGCGGCGTTGCCGAATTTGTGCGTAATACGCTTTGAGATTTCCTCATATTGTTCCGACATGATTGTCATTGCTTTTTTGTTATGAAAACCTTCAATAAACTGGTTAGCTATTTTTGTACATAAATAGACAAAAATAAAACTATATAATGTATGATACACTCCAATCGCTACAATGGAGCCTACAATGATCAAACTATCCATATAAAAGAGGCTTTTGGAAAAATTATACCCCTTCGTATAATTCAATAAATATGCAAGTAGTGTTGTGCCTCCGTTTGATGCATCAGCAATGAAAATTAGTGCCAAGCCTGCTCCCATTAATAGTGCTCCGAAAATTACTCCTAAAATCATGTCGTCAACTGCAAAAGGTATGAGATTCATAACACTTAATCCTACAGATGTCATAAACGCACCTACGACGGTATAAACGATGGTCTTTTTCATTAAAAACTTATAGGCAATTGCGATGAAAATTAGATTTATGATTAAAGAACTAATACTAGCAGGAACTTCAAATAAATAATATAAAATTAAAGACATTCCAATAGTACTACCATCGCCAAGTTTATTAGGAATAACAAAAAATTCAACAGATGCTGCGATGAGAAATGAACCAATAGTAATAAGGAGAATATCTTTTATAATAGCTTTCATATAATAACCTCCCGAATTGCAAATTGTGTCTGAATTGACAAGGTTGACTGAAGATATTTAACAATACAATGGTATTGATTATAGTAAGCTTTCCCAAACTAGTCAATGAGAATTGGAAATGTAACTTAAATGGTAATATTTAGTTAATTTAATCAATCGGTTCGTGATAAAAATCTTTGAGAAATGAAAAAAATAAGGGATTAAAAAACCCCCTGTCATGAAGATTGAAAGGGGTTAAGACAACATGCCAAATGGCAAGTTAATTATTTTTCTCTACTTTTGCTTCATCTTCAGAAACGAATCCATTGTTGACTTTTTAAATTCTTTTAATGTTACACCAACAGCGTTACCTAATTAAGGTAATTTGGATGGTCTGAATACAATTAATCAATACTTGGTATAAGTATCCAGAGATACCAATACTTTGTAACATATGAGTACTCCTTCTTTCATCTATTTGAAATTTAGAAATATTGCGGTGGAAGACATAGTTATTCTAACATTATTGACCTGCAAATTTTTAGTGAGAAAAAGACAGTTAATTATTTTGTGTTCTTCCAATTAGTTTTAAAGCATTTTTGCTTTTATTACCAAATGCATCTAAAGCGTGAATTTCTATGTCATAAGTAGTATTTGCTTGTAAGCGATCAATACTTAAACGAAGAGGATTTGGCATTGGGTCTTTATAAAATTCTGAAAAAGCTAGGTATTCTTTTTCAATTTTTCCAGTTTGTATATTTTTTAATTTTAGTTCGTAATCATGTACTAAAAGGTCATCTTCAGCTTGTGTTAGCAATATGGTTAAACTAGAAGCTGTGGTTGCTTCATGTAAGATAGAAACCATTGCATCCTTAGTAAAGTAAGGTGGCTTTTTGTCACGGTTTTCCGTGTACTTGAAATTTCGTTTGTTTATCGGGTAATTAATTTCAAAATCTTCGCCAGTCCAATCATTATTATGGATGTCACGGCGTTTAATGATCAATTTATTATTGTACACTTCAACAATAAGAGCTTGGTTTAGCATGTTCGCACCATCAGGAACTGCTCCTTGTATTCTTCCACCTTCCAGCCATGCATAAGCACCTGTAGAAGTTCCGATAGTTGTAAAATCTTTTTGATGGATAATTTTCGGATCGTCTAGCGGGTAATGAGTATGACCAGAAAATGTAATGACTTGAGGGAATTTCTTTAATGTATTGTAAAAAAGGTCCCTATTTTCAGAAAACCCCCATTCACTTCCATAGACAGTTTCTTTAATAGGTTGATGGTGGAAAACAAATATAGGTTTTTTCCAGTCATCATTACTTGCAATCTGTAATTTGTTTTCTAGCCATTTTATTTGGTTAGTGGAAAATGTTCCTTCTGTCTTTCCGTCTTCAGTTCCAAGGACAATGAAATGATAGCCTTTAATTATTTGATGATAGTAATGAGATTTCATCCCGGTTTTTTGACAAAAACGTTTTTGGGAATCTATGGGGGATAAACCATTCCAATAATCGTGATTTCCAATTGCAAAAATCGGGGTTGCATCTGGATTCTTATTTTTTTCATAAATCTCCATGAATATATCATATTCCGTTTCGGAACCATACTCTGTAAGGTCGCCAACCGCGACTAACGCATCCTGTTGAGGAACTACTTGGTTCAGTTGATTTAAAGTAGTTGTAAATTTTTTCACATTAGCTTCATCATTATATTTGATATGGACATCGCTAATGACTGGGAAAACCAAATCAGCTTTTCTTTTTTTTGCGTGTTTCACAGGTGATTTTGATACAGCGCTAACAGGAATGGTACTAAATGATCCTAATAACGTTAATCCCACAACTGTCCCGGTAACTTTGGAAGATTGTGTTAAAAAAGTTCGGCGATCCATTCTTTTATTCATGTTATTATCGTCTTTAAATTGCTTATCTGTCATCATCATTTCCCCTTTAAGTTAGTGTGCAGACTACTCAAGGTAGACCAATTATTAAAAGTCATAACTTACCCACGTTGAACTTGAACCATTAGTATAGTTTTATGGATGTAACGTTATAATGATTTCCCCACCTTCCATAGATTAGTTTACAGATTATTTGTTAAATGAAAATGACGCGAAAGTAAATTTTTTGGAACAAATATAATTTAGAAAAACACCCCCCCCGAAGCAACTTTATTGACTATATACGTTCGGGGGTATAAAATGAAGGTAAATAAAATGAATGAAAGGAGAATTTTATAATGAAGGCTACAGCAGAAGTATATGTTACATCAACATGTCCATTTTGTACAATGATGACAAATTATTTAAAGGAAAACAATGTTCCTTATAAGACGATAAATGTACAAACAGATCGTGAGGCAGGGCAACGTTTAGTGGAAACAACTGGACAAATGGGTGTACCGCAAACGAAAATTAACGGAAAGTGGATCATTGGCTTTGATCCAGATAAAGTTCAAGAAGCCTTAAAAAGCTAAATATGTTAAAAAAATTATGCAAACAAAAATGGACATGCAATAGTTGTTCCGTTCCTTATGAAAAGCAGAATAAAAAATCACTCTTTTCTATTTGTCCAGGAAATCTCGGGCTTTTAATTACAGCAATTGCTATTTTAATTATGCAAGTCATGCGGTGAAGAAAACAAGTAAGATGAATAAACCTGTCGTATGTAAATGAGCCATATGACAGGTTTTTTTACTTGCGCCATAGGGCTTTTGTCATAATGAATTGGCGGTAACTGTTGTAAGATGCCCATTGATGATTACTTAGAAAGTATAAGGGTGAGGATGACACAAAATCGCCACTGAATGGAAGTTCATTTTACAGTTGCTTTCATTTTTTTAACTCTAAAATTGGTTTAAAAACCCATATTTAATTTTTGACAGAGAAGGTGAAGTGAAAAATGATCGAAAAACATCCTTTATTATCAACTAAAGTAATTCACTTATTCGACCGTGAATTAAGAGATAGATGGAAATCAAGAAAACAATTTATCTTTGAAAAAGGGGAACAAATATCATCGCCGTATAAACAGAAAAATGAAATCTATTTAATTATTGAAGGTGATGTACGCATTTTCCAATTACATGAGGACGGTAAGGAATGCGTGCTAGGGATACTAACAATGGGAGACTTTATTGATATTGCCAGTGTGTTTGCAAATATGGATCGCGATCCTTTTGCTATTGCTTTAACCAAAGTTACAGTGGTTAAAGTGAAAAAGCAAGAAATCATCGATGCTGTGATCCATACCCCATCTGTATCCTTCGCTTTGTTAAAACACTTCTCTAATCAATTACGTGAGGTTGTAGGCATTTTAGAGCAGGTTGCTTATGACAAAGTAGAAGAGAGGTTATGGCGTTCTCTTCATAAATGGAAAGATGAGAAATGGAATCATAACGGTTGGCACCCACTACCGAAGTATTTAACTCATAAGGATATGGCTGGAATGATAGCGTCGTCGAGGGAAACGGTAACTTTTATACTCAATAAATGGATGAATAATGGTATTTTAAAAAATGAGCGCCAACAACTTTGGATTAAAAAAGGTGCTACATTGTAAGGAAGCTTACATTCAAGTAATACATCTAGGTGTATGATAAGGCTAGAATCAAACATCTAATGGAGGTAATATACATGAATGGTATGAATTTTGCAACAGTAGAAAAAACGATACAGGCAATGAAAGAAGATCATTCCCAAAAGATAAAATCTTGGCAGGCAAAGGTAACTTGGAAAACAGGAGTAAAAAATGTGGTGCAAATTCGTGATTTTGCACCTATTATAATGGATGAGCCACAACCATTAGGTGGGTCTGATGAAGGGGCAAACCCAGTGGAGATGCTTATTGGGACTGCAGGTAGTTGTTTTGCAATTACATTTGAAGTGTTAGCAAGCCAACAAGGAATCCATCTTGATTCCGTTGAGGTTATCGTAGATGCGGATTTAAATGCAGCAGTATTTTTAGGTTTGGAAGAAGGAGAAGGTGGCATTATCAATCCAACCATCCATCTTCATGCAAAAACGTCTGCATCTAAAAAACAAATAGAAGAAATTGCTAATATAGCTTTACAGAAGTCTCCGGTACTAGCAAGTATGAAGTCAGACTTGCAATTAGAAATTCGTGAATAATGGTAGGGAACCTGTGTGAAAAACAAAATTAGATTTTCTAACCAATCCCGCCTTCCTTTTTTATGGGGAGGCCGGGATTTTATTTTATACAACTTATATAACTAGAGGGGAAACGCAAAGATATTAGATAGCAAAGCTTCACTAACTCTGCAATGTCTTCTAGATTGTAAAAGAAATACTGGATGCAAGCTTTCTATTTTAATTGTATAATGAAAAAAGTTCTATATATAAAGTAAATCGTCAATGGATGTCGGTGTTGATTTTTCGTAACTGGGGTGTGTCTTTAAGGTTGTCTTAACAAAAATAAAATTTTAGCTCATGTTTCTTTTAACAATTTTTAATGATAGTTTTATGCAGTTACAACGAGAAACAAAACATGTTTCTTTATTTGAAGCAAAATAATGGATGTACATATAGGATAACAAAATTATACTTGTTAAAGACGATTGCTTTACGTAAAGGCGTTTCATTATGTAAAATAAATATGATACATAGGGGAGTAGGAGGTAACGGTCGTTGAAATCGTATGAAACGGAAGAAACCATTAACCGGATTGAGAAGCGAATGCGTTATATATCTGGAATCATTAAGAAAAATGGTCGAAAAATCCTGCACAATTATCCAATCACCTCTCCACAGTTTATTGCTTTACAATGGCTTTTGGAAGAAGGAGACTTAACAATTGGGGAACTATCAAATCGTATTAGTCTAGCCTTTAGTACTACTACTGATTTAGTGGATAGGATGGAAAAGAATGGGCTTGTTGAAAGAGTTCGTGATGCTAAAGATCGAAGAGTAGTACGTATCCATGTATTGGAGAAAGGAAAAACGATTATTCATGAGGTTGTAGAAAAACGGCAAGAATATTTAGGTCAAGTTTTGGAGGAATTTTCAGATGATCAAATCGATCAATTGCATGAATTGCTTGCATATTTGCATGAGCAAATGAAAGAAAAAGAACAGAAATAAAGTTTAAGATGAGGCGATATAGTGAAACAAGCGATAGGCGTTATTGACTCAGGAGTTGGCGGGTTGACAGTAGCTTATGAATTAATGCGACAGCTCCCTAAAGAAAAATTAATTTATGTTGGCGATACAGCGCGCTGTCCTTACGGACCAAGATCAAAAGAAGAAGTGCAGCAATTCACATGGGAAATGGTTAACTTTTTGTTAGCTAGAGATATTAAAATGTTAGTTGTTGCGTGCAATACTGCGACAGCTTTTACATTAGATTCTTTAAAGAAACATTTAGCCATACCTGTTATAGGAGTTATTCAACCAGGTGCTAGAGCGGCGATTAAATTTACAAAAAATAATAGTATTGGCGTCATCGGAACCGACGGAACCATCAGAAGTAATGCTTATACGAATGCACTTAAAAATATTAAAGGTGAATTGGACATCTGTGCAAAGGCTTGTCCTATGTTTGTCCCCATGGTAGAGCAAGGAATTATGGAAGGCTCAAAAGCAATACAAGTTGTTGAAGAAGCATTGCGACCGATGGTGGAGCAAACACAAATGGATACACTTATTTTAGGATGTACCCATTATCCTCTCCTTAAATCCACTATCCAATCAGTAGTGGGGGAAGATGTAACATTAATATCTTCTAGTGAAGAAACAGCCAGAGAAACGAGTACTATATTAGAAATGCAACATTTGTTAAATCATAATGGAATAACTCCCATCCATCAATTTTATACGACTGGTGATTTAAATATGTTCATGCAAATCTCTAAGCGAATTTTTAAAGAACAAAATTTACAAATGATAACCATAGAAAAAGCTGCTTTACATCAAATGCAAGATTCTAAATAAGAATCTTGCATTTTTTTATATAGCTTGGTCTATTTCGCTTCCTATGCTCGTATATATCTTAGTACAAACTATGGTAGGAGGGGAAAAAATGCAAAAGCGCGTCATGCTTATCGCGGGGGTAATGATACTTTCCATCATTTTAAGTGGATGTTTTCAAGGAGAACAGTCTTTAAATGAAGAAATGGATCCACCGCAAAATGCAGAACCCGTTGATAATCAAGGGGAAACGCAAGATGGTGAAGGAGAAACGGATGATGAGACGCAAGCGAGTACCGTTGCGCGTGACTTATATTTATTAGATGCTAATGGCATGGTAGCTTCACAAACGATAGAAATGCCAACGACAGAATCGCATACTGTTGCCAAGCAAGTAATGGAATATTTAGTAAAAGATGGTCCGGTGTCTCAAATATTGCCAAATGGATTTCAGGGAGTCATACCTGCAGGCACAGAAGTTTTAGGGGTTAATCTTCAAGAAGACGGTAAAATAATTGTTAATCTATCAAAAGAGTTTGCTAATTATGAAGCCGAAAATGAACGAAAAATACTAGAAGCTATTACGTATTCTTTAACGCAATTTGAGAATGTGAAACAGGTGCAGTTGCAGATGGAAGGTAACGCAATAACGGAAATGCCTGTTGATGGCACGCCGATAGGAAATGGCTTTTCACGCGCCGATGGTATAAATATTAGTGATACCGGTGCGAGTGATCTAGTGGATAGTAAAACCGTAACGATGTTTTACCCTGCCGAACATAATGATAATGCTTATTATATTCCTGTCACCCAATATGTAGATCAAGATAAAGAGGATGACGAGTTGATGACCATTGTAAATGCATTAATAGATGGGCCAGGAGTGGAGCAAAATGTGATGCAAGTGTTTAATCCGAAAACGACTCTAACAACACCTCCTTCGATAAAGGGTGGAACATTGCATTTGCAATTTAATCAGGAAATTTTAAAAGATGAAGATAAGGCAGTCATATCTGATCAAGTCATGGAAAGTATTGTTCGTACAATGACCGAAGTAAAAGGGATTGAATCCGTGCAAGTTAGTATAGATAATATAGAACAGTTAGTAAATGAAGAAGGGAAAGCATATACGGAACCTGTTACTATACAGCAATTTACACAAGCAGAAGAACTGTAGAGGAAGAGGCTGCCTGCTAGCCTCTTTTTATTTGTGCTATAGGATGGTTTTTTGGTTTATAGTTTGAAAGAACGTAAAAATTGATGATAAATAAAAAAGTGGATAGGAAGCTAAGCCTATGCAAAAGGCTAAAAATTAAAAGTAACAGCAACCCAAAGTTTCTTTAATTATTAATTTCTTAGCAGTTAATATCAACACATCCTCAGATAATCTTATAGTGAATAAAGCAGACATCGACTGTTTGCCACGTAATAAACTGGATTGTTTATACAAGGATTAGGAAAACGACAGCTCCCGCCATAAAAACTAGGCGATAAGTTAAGTTTTTCTCATTTTTATGTGCTAAAAAAGTCTCATGTGCCGTAAAGTCTTTCGTATAAGACTTGGTAACAAATGGTTATTGCATTTCTTATAACAAGGGAGATAGGATTAGTAATTGAAATTGCCATGTATTTAAATAGTCCTTTTGCTTGAAAATATGTTAAGCTAGTGTTGAAATAAGGAGGAGTTATACATGAGAAACGATCAGCGTAATGAAAGTAGTTTACGACCTATCACAATTATTACGGATTTTCTTCAGCACCCGGAAGGCTCTGTGCTGATTCAGATAGGAAATACAAAAGTAATATGTAATGCAAGTATTGAAGACAGAGTTCCTCCATTTATGCGTGGGCAAGGAAAGGGGTGGATTACAGCGGAATATGCAATGCTTCCTCGGGCGACTGAGCAAAGAAATATACGTGAATCTTCTAAAGGTAAAGTAAGTGGAAGAACGATGGAAATTCAACGGTTAATTGGACGATCCCTTCGATCGGTCGTCGATTTAGATAACATAGGTGAACGAACGGTTTGGGTAGATTGCGATGTCATTCAAGCTGACGGAGGAACGCGGACAGCTTCGATTACTGGTGCGTTTGTTGCTGTAGCATTAGCATTTAATAAGTTAGTGGAAAATAAAGTTATTTCTAAAATGCCAGTTACAGATTTCTTGGCAGCAACTTCGGTTGGCGTATTACCAGATGGAAACGAAATTCTAGATTTAAATTATCAAGAAGATTCCAGTGCGCATGTTGATATGAATATCGTAATGACAGGCTCAGGTGAGTTTGTTGAAATACAAGGTACAGGGGAAGAAGCTACTTTTTCAAGTAAACAATTGCAAACGATGCTCCAGCTTGCTGAGGAAGGGTTGTTAACACTATTTGAAAAACAGCGGGAAGCATTAGGTTCCATTGCTGAAAAGATTGTTAAGCCTGCAAGTGCGCAAGGAGAAGAATAACAAAATGAAAAAAATAATTATTGCTACAAAAAATAAAGGGAAAGCGAAAGAGTTTAAAGAACTATTTGCTGCGTATGAACTTGAAGCTATATCCTTGAATGAATTAAACGGTATACCAGATGTTGAAGAAACAGGGTCAACATTTAAAGAAAACGCAGCATTAAAAGTAGAACAAATTGCTTCTGTGTTATCGCTCCCTGTCATCGCTGATGATTCTGGCTTAATGATTGATGCATTAGATGGGAAACCTGGGGTGTACTCCGCGCGATATGCTGGAGAGGATAAAAGTGATCAGGCCAATATCGATAAGGTGCTCACAGAATTACATAACGTACCAGAAGTGAAAAGAACAGCACATTTTATCTGTGTACTTGCAGTTGCTATACCTGGTTCAGCTACTACATATTATACTGGATATTGTCACGGTAGAATTGCTCATTCACCAATTGGAAAGAACGGTTTTGGGTATGATCCTATTTTTATTCCAAAAGGCTTTCAACAAACAATGGCTCAATTATCCCAAGAAGAAAAAAATGCTATTAGCCACAGACGAAATGCTTTGAAAGAACTAGAAGTCAGTTTAAACAAACAAGATATACTTTTAGATAGATAGGATGGTTCTTATGACAAAAGTGCTGATTGTGAGTGATAGTCACGGGTTAACGAAAGAGCTGGAAATGATTAAACAACGACACCGTGTAGATGCTATGATTCACTGTGGAGATTCGGAATTAGGTATGGACGACAAGGAAATGGCTGGATTTTATTCTGTAATGGGAAATTGTGATGTTGATACGCGCTATCCTGAGGAACAAACAATCCAAGTTAGTGGAGTCAAATTTCTCATTGTTCATGGTCATCTGCATCAAGTAAAGAGTAATTTATTACATGTGGCTTATCGTGCAGAAGAACTTGGAGCACAAGTGATTTGTTTTGGTCATACACATATTGCTGGCGTGGAACAAAAAGGAAACCAACTGCTAATTAATCCTGGTAGTATACGCTTGCCACGTGTCCGCAAAGAAAAGACCTATGCAATCATGGAATGGCAAGTTAAAGAAGAGATAACCGTGCGTTTTTATTCGGTTGGCGGACCTGAATTAGAAGCATTGTGTTATGTAGCAACATTATAGTTGTAAAGTGTAAAAAGACTCACCACGTGTTGTGGTGAGTCTTTTTACACTACATGTGATAGGTCAAGTACATTAGAAAAACTTGAATTACCTATAACAAAAACAAAAAACCCTTATAAACATTATGTTTGTGAGGGTTTTTAGGTACGTCCCAGGCAGGATTCGAACCTGCGACCCACAGCTTAGAAGGCTGTTGCTCTATCCAGCTGAGCTACTGGGACAAGATATGTATGGAGCGGGTGAAGGGAATCGAACCCTCGTCATCAGCTTGGAAGGCTGAGGTTTTACCATTAAACTACACCCGCAAATAGAGTTATTAATTATTATTGATGTTTTTAACGACAAGATTCATTATATAAATTTATTGTGAAAAAGTCAATGGTTTTTATATATTCTTTTAAAGTTATTATATTCGGAAAAAAGCATTTTCTTAATCGTGTGTCTTTATCGCTTCGTAATTTTTAATTCGCCTGCGTTTGGAAAATTATACTTCATAGGTTGACTTTCAAACGCTTTTCCGTTGGCGGATGCATTTAGAAAAAAGGGAATTAGCCATGTAGTACTCGGTTTCGACTTGCCCGTTTTTAGTTTGCACAGGTGATTGTTTTTTAAAAGTGTTAACCATTTACTTCATTTGTTAAAATCTCAATGTGGCTTTTTCATTTATTCGTCATTTGAGGATATCCTTCTGTTGCACTTTCTTGACTATGAACTGCTTGAGCAATTATCAGTTAATGTTCTGTCGTAAGTTCCATGTTTTGCATTATATCTCTAGCACGCTACTTATTTTATATGTTGCATTCGAATAGTTAGTAGCATTTTACGAATTTTTTAGTCCCTACAAAGGTCCTTCCATGCCTTCTAGCTCTTCTATCTTCTATTTCTGCATTCAAACCTAGTAAGTTAGGTTGTTCGTAGGTTTTATTAAGTATGTAACCACCATGTAAACTTGTTCGAAAAAAGGGATACATAGGGTAGCATATTACCTTGGTATTTATAGTACGGACTCAATCAGTCACTGTTTGCTGTTTAGATTGATCGATTTTTTCTTTCGCTTCCTGTTCAACTATATTTTTTAATTGATTTAAAATAGCACTAAAATCGGTATGTTCGCCAAGTTGTAAACATAATTCATATTCTATCGGCTTCCAAGTACTAATATCGGCTTCATTATGTTGAATTTGCACCTCGAGTTTATCCAAGGCGTTTGCGACTTTTGCTTCATATGTTTGTTTGGCTTCAAATTCCATCCATAAATTGTATAGACTTCCGCCGACTTCCTCTGGTAAAGTATTTTTTATATTTAATTCATTCATTTGTTTTTGCTTCTTCGCTTCTTCGTTGTCCATGATTTCAAAAACAGGAATATCTTTTGCTTCAGCTTCTACTAGATCGTGAATGATAATCATTTTTAATAATTTTTCCATGTCTACTTTCTTGTTTAAATAAGGTTGTAATAATATGGCCATCAGTTACATTCTCCATGTATGCTCTGCTACGCTTTCTCTTCTTCCGTTGGAAAGCCAACTGTGACGTAACTCTGTTTTTAAATTTTCTCCAAGTTTGATAATTTGGTAAATCCGATGTAATGGTTCTTGCATGATTTTCACCTCTACGTATATAGTAATAAATAAAGTTATTTTTATAATAAATTATAAAGAAATGGTAGGAAAAAGGTTTCAAAATTCATTGCTCAGGGAAAGAATGTTTAGTATGTTATAGTTAAAGTAAAAGTTCAAGAAGCTGGTTAATAAACCAAATTAGTACACTACTATGGTAAGGATTTGAACCTCCTTTTTGAACAAAATTAGCAGCAGGAAGGGGGGAGAGAATGGGGCAACGAGAAAATATTATATTGTTCCCGAAATGGAGAACGGCTTTAGAGGAGGAGAGCTTACTTGCCTTAAAAGAAAAAAGATTTGCAGAGGCATTAGAAAAGCTCAATGAATTATTAAGCTATCAAGTCAATAGTTTTGAGATTGTAAGCGGAAAACTAATCTGTTTAATTGAATTAGATCGGCATAAGGAAGCTCAGGATATTTGTGAAGATGTGTTACACCGACAGGATAAACACTATTACCATTACTTACATATTTATTTAACCATTTTGTTTCAAACAAATCAATATGAGATGTTAATGGAGCAGGTGGAAGAAGAGTTTAAATTCCATCAAGTACCACAAGTGTTAAAAGAACAATTTCATCAGTTATACGAAATGAGTCGTAAATTAAAAGCAGACATGTTAGTAGAACATCAATCTGTGTTTATGGAAGAATGGGACGACGCTATTACTACACGTGATTATCAAAAACAATGGTTAATTATAGAGAAATTACGTGTAATTAAAAGCGAACCAAATCGTAAAATGTTACACTTATTAGTAAAAGAAGACATACACCCTGTTGTAAAAACAGCTATATTAATGTGGTTACAAGAAATAGATTATAATCAGCTAGTCGATATAAAAAAATGGGGAAGAAGCATACAAGTACACCCTTTAGAGATAGAAGCAATTGGGAAGCATGCTTCAGTGAAACGAATCAATTCGATCATAAATGAGCTTGAACAAAAAAACCCAACTTTATATGATTTGTTAGTGAAATTGTTATATCATTACATGTATGTCAAATACCCGATGCTCCCTGTTAAAGAGGAAGCGGAACATATCGCGCTAGCCTTAAAAGCAATTGGTGCAAATTATTTAAACATAAATTTGAGTGAGTCAGGAAAGCAATTAGATGTGAATGATTACATAGAAGATATTGAGCGTTGCGAAGCCTTGTATTCTAGTATCATTGAGGATAACTAGAAATATATCGAAATGCTTGAAAGGGAAAGCAATTATGTTATAATGTAATGGTTGTAAATCTCGGTCTTTTAAACAATAAATGAATGTTTGAAAAATGAAGGACACAATAGATTTTGGAGGGAATTATATGTCAGTAAAATGGGAAAAGCAAGAAGGAAATGAAGGTGTACTTACATTTGAAGTAAGTGCTGAAGAGTTTGACAAAGCATTAGATCAAGCATTTAATAAAGTCAAAAAGGATGTACAAATTCCAGGTTTTCGTAAAGGTAAAATTCCACGTGGTTTATTTGAAAAGCGTTTTGGTGTAGAAGCACTTTACCAAGACGCTGTTGACATTGTATTGCCTAGTGCATATATGCAAGCTGTAGCTGAAGCTGAAATTGAACCAGTAGATCAACCAGATATTGATATAGAATCCATTGATAAAGGCGAACCTTTAGTATTCACTGCTAAGGTAACTGTAAAGCCAGAGGTTAAACTTGGTGAATATAAAGGCCTCGAAGTAGAAGATGAAGAAGTAGAGGTAACTGATGAAGATGTTATGCATGACTTGGAGCACCAACGTGAGCACCATGCTGAATTAGTTGTTAAAGAAGATGGTGAAGTAGAAAATGGTGATACAGTTGTTATCGATTTTGAAGGTTTCGTTGATGGAGAAGCATTTGATGGTGGAAAAGCTGAAAACCATTCTTTAGAAATCGGCTCTGGTCAATTTATTCCTGGATTTGAAGAGCAGCTTATTGGTAAAAAACCTGGAGAAGAAGTGGAAGTTGCGGTAACTTTCCCTGAAGATTACCATGCAGAGGAGCTTGCAGGAAAAGAAGCTACCTTTAAAGTGATGATTCATGAAGTCAAATATAAAGAGTTGCCAGAACTTGACGATGAGTTTGCCAAAGATTTGGACGATGAAGTTGATACGCTTGAAGAGTTAAAAGCTAAGAAAAAAGAACAACTTATAGAGAAAAGAACAGAAGAAGCTGATAACAAAAAGCGGGAGACATTGATTGAAAAAGCTAGCGAAAATAGTGAAATTGCTATTCCTGATGCAATGGTAGAATCAGAACTAGACCAAATGGTACAAGAATTTGAACAGCGCCTGCAAATGCAAGGAATGACGCTAGAGATGTACTCCCAATTCTCTGGACAAGATAAGGATGCTTTAAAAGAGCAAATGCGTGAAGATGCTAAGAAGCGTGTGAAAACAAATCTTACGTTAGACGCTATTGCTGAAACAGAGGAATTGGAAGCAACGGATGAAGATGTTGAAGCAGAACTTGATAAAATGGCAGAAATGTACGGTGCTGAAAAAGAACAGATTAGACAAATGCTTGGTGGTAATGCAGAAGCATTAAAGAGTGATTTGAAAAAGCGTAAAGCAATTGACTTCCTTGTAGAACAAAGTAAAGCTGTATAACTTATTTACGTATAGTTATTTAGAAAACAGGGAATGATGCAAAACAAGGTGTGATTCTATCACACCTTGTTTTTTCCATATAAAGTGAAACTTCAATCCGTGAGGGGTTAGTAGCTCAAGGATATGAAAACGAAAGAGGGGATTTAGGACTTGGTAAGCTCATAACTTCCAATGCTTGAAGTGAAAGCCTTGCAGCACCTTAGATCAGGGATGAGCGAAAGAAATGTGTTTCTAGATATAAGATCATAAATCCAATAGAAGTAGCATGAAAAAACTTTGTAGTTACACCGTCCTTTTCATTCGACTTTCTAATTATTCTCTTATAAAGTAATACAAAGAATGTTACATAATATACTTAAATATAAAGCTTTCTTAAAAGGAAGTTAACCTGAAAACAATATTATGAAAAGCGTGAATGATGGGAATGCTAACAAGTAGTGTATCGAACCAAATGTGACGGTGTTAGTAATTATGATGAAAATAGCATTAAAAAAAAGTATATCATTTTGTATTTTAATTTTGATCTGATATGATGGCTATAAGTTGAAACCTAAAGAGCCATTTGCAAGGAAAGAGATTTAACTTTTAGGGGTGAAGAATAAGTGTTTAAATTCAATGAAGAAAAAGGACAATTAAAATGTTCGTTCTGTGGTAAAGGCCAAGATCAAGTTCGGAAATTAGTGGCTGGACCGGGCGTTTATATATGTGATGAATGTATTGAATTGTGTACGGAAATAGTGGAAGAAGAACTTGGCACGGAAGAAGAAACAGAATTAAAAGAAATACCCAAGCCACGTGAAATATGTGATATATTGGACGATTATGTTATTGGTCAAGATAAGGCAAAAAAGAATTTATCTGTTGCTGTATATAACCATTATAAGCGGATCAATACACCGAAAGCTTCTTCTGACGATGTAGAGCTAGCGAAAAGTAACATAGCTATGATTGGTCCAACTGGTAGCGGGAAAACATTGTTAGCGCAAACTTTGGCGCGAATAATTAATGTACCTTTCGCAATGGCTGATGCAACTTCACTTACTGAAGCAGGCTATGTTGGCGAGGATGTAGAGAATATATTACTGAAACTTATTCAAACAGCCGATTATGATGTAGAAAAAGCAGAAAAAGGCATTATTTACATTGATGAAATAGACAAAGTAGCTCGTAAGTCAGAAAATCCTTCTATTACACGAGATGTCTCTGGAGAAGGAGTGCAGCAGGCTTTACTTAAAATATTAGAAGGAACAGTAGCTAGCGTTCCTCCTCAAGGTGGGAGAAAGCACCCTCATCAGGAATTTATTCAAATTGATACAACGAATATTTTGTTTATCGTTGGTGGGGCATTCGATGGAATTGATCAGGTTATTAAACGCCGTCTTGGTAAAAAAGTAATTGGGTTTGGAGCCAATGAAAAGCAGCAAGATTTAGACATGGGTGAGCTGTTAGAAAAGGTTTTACCAGAAGACTTATTACGTTATGGGCTTATTCCAGAGTTTATTGGTAGAATTCCAGTTATAGGTAGTTTAACGCCATTAGATGAAGAGGCGCTCGTTGAAATTTTAACGAAGCCAAAAAACGCTTTAGTGAAACAATATGAAAAATTATTTGAGTTGGATAATATTGAATTAGAATTTGAAGAGGAAGCCTTAAGAGAAATTGCTACTAAGGCAATTGAACGTAAGACGGGAGCTAGGGGGTTACGCTCCATTATTGAGGGTATAACACTTGATGTCATGTTTGAACTTCCGTCTAGAGATGATATTGAAAAATGTATTATTACGAAAGGAACTGTAGAAGAAGAGGGTGTTCCAAAACTCGTATACCGAGATGGGACAGTAACAGAAGGAGCTAAAAAACATCCTAAAGAAAGTGCTTAAAGCGCACCAAAACCTAGGATTTTATGATTTTGGTTGTTGGTAAGTAAAAGTAGTGATACGAATAAACTTATGCATCTTGACAAACTTCCTTGCTAGAGATGAAATTAGCAATATGTAAAAGAGGCTGACTTTTTTGGACGTTTATTATACAACTAGTCAGTCTCTTTTTTTATACTATAGGAAATGTATCATATTGTGGATCTATAGCCTTAGAAAAAACTACAGCTTGCGTAGGTAAAGATTTTTTAAACATATAACCGCCATCAGACCTTCCTTTTCCAATTGTGAAAAAAACAGCACTTAAGTTCGTCCCCCGGCTATTCCAAGGTTTTCAAACCAAATCATATCCTTACACTTTAAGAATCGGTACGGGAAAGAACATCTATGTATTGGAAATGATTTTTATAAAATATTTACAAACCACCCACTTTTCTATAGAATTTAAGAATGTATAAATACATCACTACCTATATATGGAGGTACATATGATGACAAATGATAAAAAACAAATTCCCCTCCTACCATTAAGAGGATTGCTTGTTTTCCCGTCTATGGTTTTACATCTGGATGTAGGAAGAGAAAAATCTATATCAGCTATTGAAAAAGCGATGATGGATAATGAATACATATTTTTAGCAGCACAAAAGAAAATCCGTTTAAAAGAACCGGAACCAAAGGACATCTACTCTATTGGGACGGTTTCTATGGTTAAGCAAATGATTAAACTGCCGAATGGAACGATGCGAGTTTTAGTTGAAGGTGTATACCGAGCAGAAGTATTAAGATACGTTGAACAAGAGCACGAATTTATTGTAGAAGTACAAAAGTTATCCGATATAGAAACGGATCAGCATGAACAAGAAGCGCTTATGCGTTCACTATTGACCCAATTTGAGAAGTATACGACACTTTCGCAAAAAATCACACATGAAACATTTGAGACGGTTGCTGATATAGATGAACCTGGGCGATTAGCAGATATAATTACCTCTCATTTGTCTTTAAAAATAAAGGAAAAGCAAGCACTATTGGAAACGCAAGAAATTAAAGCACGGCTAAAGATGTTAATTCAATACATATCCAACGAACAAAAGGTGCTTGACCTGGAAAAGAAGATCGGTCAACGTGTCAAAACATCCATGGAGAAAACACAAAAAGAATATTATTTACGTGAACAATTAAAGGCAATTCAAAAAGAGTTGGGAGAAAAAGACGGGAAAATAGGTGAGGTAGATGAATTGCGGGAAAAAATTCATGCTTCCACCATGCCTGAGCGAATTCAAACAGCAGCGCTTAAAGAATTAGACCGTTATGAAAAAATCCCTCAAAGCTCTGCGGAAAGTTCAGTAATTAGAAATTACATAGAATGGTTGTTAGCGTTACCTTGGAATGAGAAGACGGAAGATCGGATTGATGTGGACTTGGCAGAAAATATTTTAAATAGGGAACATTACGGTCTGGAGAAGGTAAAAGAGCGAATTTTAGAATATTTAGCTGTACAAAAACTCACTTCATCTATTAAAGGACCTATTTTATGCTTGGCGGGTCCACCTGGAGTGGGGAAAACATCTTTAGCGAAGTCGATCGCTCATGCTGTAAATCGAAATTTCATCCGTATTTCCTTAGGGGGGATCCGTGATGAAGCCGAAATTCGAGGCCACAGGCGTACTTATATTGGGGCTATGCCAGGAAGAATTATTCAAGGAATGAAAAAAGCAAAGACGAACAACCCGGTATTTTTATTAGATGAAATTGATAAAATGGCTCATGACTTTCGCGGAGACCCATCTTCCGCTTTATTAGAAGTTCTTGATCCAGAACAAAACGCGCAATTTAGTGATCATTTTATTGAAGAAACGTACGATTTATCCAATGTGCTGTTCATCGCTACTGCAAATTACATAAACAACATCCCAGCACCTTTGCTCGATCGAATGGAAATTATTTCTATTACTGGATATACAGAAATTGAAAAGCAGCATATTGCAAGGCGCCATTTACTGCCTAAACAATTGAAAGAAAATGGTTTAACAAAAGGACAATTGCAATTACGAGATGAGGCTCTTCGAAAATTAATTCGAATGTATACAAGAGAAGCAGGCGTTCGTAATCTTGACAGGCAATTAGCTTCCTTATGCCGAAAAGCAGCTAAGCTTGTTGTTTCTAAAAAGAAGAAACGTGTCATAGTAACTGAAAAAAGTTTAGAGGAAATGCTTGGAAAACCATTATACCGTTATGGTTTAGTAGAAAAAGAGAACCAGGTAGGTACTGCCACTGGGCTAGCATACACAGCGGTTGGAGGCGATACATTATCTATCGAGGTTTCCCACTACCCTGGAAAGGGGAAATTGACCCTTACAGGGAAACTCGGTGATGTCATGCAAGAGTCAGCGCAAGCTGCTTTCAGCTATATTCGTTCTCGAGCAACTGAACTGAATATAGATCCATCTTTTCATGAGAATTGTGATATTCATATTCATGTGCCTGAGGGAGCCACTCCAAAGGACGGGCCCTCCGCAGGAATAACGATGGCTACTGCTTTAGTTTCTTCATTGACAGGTCGTCCCGTAAAGAAAGAGGTAGCAATGACTGGAGAAATAACCTTAAGAGGTCGTGTACTTCCGATTGGTGGTCTAAAGGAAAAAACGCTAAGCGCACATCGTGCTGGTATTTCTACCGTTATTATTCCAGAAGACAATAAAAAAGATATTGAATCTATTCCTGAAAGTGTAAGAAAAGATATCACATTCGTCACGGTTCGTCATCTGGATCAAGTATTACAACATGCGTTAGTGGGGGAGCAAAATGAAAGTAACAAAAGCTGAAATTGTAATAAGTGCTGTCAGTGAAAAACAATATCCAAATGATCAGTTACCAGAAATAGCTTTAGCAGGACGATCGAATGTGGGAAAGTCTTCGTTTATTAATACGTTAATTAACCGCAAGAATTTAGCACGAACGTCATCAAAACCAGGAAAAACACAAACGCTAAATTTTTATCTTATCAACAACGCCTTTTATTTTGTTGATGTCCCTGGTTATGGTTATGCAAAAGTGTCAAAAAAAGAAAGGCAAAAATGGGGCAAAATGATGGAAGAGTACTTTGAAAAGCGCCATTCGCTAAAAGCGGTGCTTTTAATTACAGATATCCGACATGAGCCCACTGTTGATGATTTACAGATGTATGATTTTTTAAAGTATTATGAACTTCCGGTTTTAATCATAGCGACTAAATTGGATAAAGTGTCTAAAAACAAACGATCACAGCATGTAAAACGAACGGAAAAAGCTTTTCAAGTGGAGGCAGGAGATCTGGTATTACCTTTTTCTGCTGAAACGGGTGAAGGAAAAGAAGAAGCATGGTCCATGATCCGCCAATATATGGAGGTGTGATTTTTCATAAATGATGTAAAGGGGGCTCTTTTTATACGAGCGCCCTTCCATTTCATCATTTATCTATGTTTATTTCCGTTTCGTTAATAAAAACAAGCCAAAAATAATTAACAAAACAGGCCAAAAACGTTCCATTACATCTACAATTGTATAGATCCAATTAAACCAGCTAGGAAGTTGTACTGAAAACATCATGACCAAAGAAAAAGCTGTCAACAATATTCCTGGTATCAAACCTTCTTTCGTTTGTAAAAAACGAACTATAAATGCGACGCCTACAATAAGTACATACATAGCCCAATGATCAATCCAAAAAGAATAGTAAGCTAGACCGTAAAAATGAATGCCTAATCCTAACAAAATAGTACCGCTAAACAAATTCTGGTAATTTTTTGTAATATAACTATGGATTAACAAAACAAGTCCAATTATAATGATTATTGTTTGCCATGAATAAAAGTTGTTCAAGATAGGGATATTTAATTGTTTAAGTAAAAAAAACAAACCTATACCGATAAGAAGATACGCGGTAAGCGTGTTTTGTTTTTTCAAGTAATCACCTCTGATATGTAGTTCGAATGCTTGCTTCTTTACTTTTGTTGTGATAAAGTACAGACGTGTTATGCACTATGGCTTATACGTTATATGCTACCATAATGTTTCAGATTATGTTCACATTTTATTAAATTGTAACGGAATATACATGTTATAATAGTATTTAGAAATGATGTTATTTTATATTTATTATTAATTGGTCATTTATCCTGTTATGCTTGATTAAAAAATTAGTCCAAACTATACGGATAATACCTATTTTTGTAACAGCTATGGAAGTTTCATTTTATTTGGGGGTAGATGGTTGTGCATATTTTAAAGGTGGGTTTTAATTATAAAACAGCCCCTGTAGAAATTAGGGAAAAGCTTGCCTTTTCGGAAGATCATGTTCACGAGGCCATGGTCGCTTTGAATGGGCAAAAAAGTATTTTAGAAAATGTTATTGTTTCCACTTGTAATCGTACAGAAATTTTTGCAGTAGTAGATCAGTTGCATACAGGGCGATACTATATCAAGCAGTTTTTAGCTGATTGGTTCGACGAGGAGAAAGCTAGTTTTTCTTCATTTTTGCAAATTGCTGAAAATGACGGAGCGATGGAGCATTTATTTCGTGTAATTACAGGATTGGATTCTATGGTATTAGGGGAAACGCAAATCTTGGGTCAAGTGAAGCAGGCGTTTTTAACTGCGCAAAAAATGGGGACAACTGGTACTGTGTTGAATGAATTATTTAAACAGGCTATTACGTTTGGTAAGCGTGTACAGAAAGATACGGCAATTGGTAAACAAGCAGTATCTGTTAGTTATGCAGCTGTTGAGCTAGCAAAGAAAATTTTTGGCGACTTAAAGAAAAAACGTGTTGTTATACTAGGAGCGGGAAAAATGGGGGAACTTGCTGTTAAAAATTTACAAGGTTCCGGAGCGAACGACATTACAGTGGTAAATCGTACAAAAGAAAAAGCAGATGCGTTGGCTAAAAAGTTTGCAGCACGCGCTGAAACAATCGACAGGTTACCTATCGTATTACAAGAAGCTGATATTCTGATTACTTCTACCGGTTCCACATCTGTCATCCTATCAAAAGAATTGATGGAAGCAGTGCAAAAAGAGCGCAAGGGGAACCCTTTATTTTTAGTAGACATTGCAGTTCCGCGCGACATTGACCCTTCTGTAAGTGAATTAGAAAATACTTTCTTGTATGATATCGATGATCTGCAACATATTGTTGATGAAAATTTAGAAGCAAGAAAAGAAGCAGCAGAGCAAATTGAGCTGATGTTTGAAAGTGAAATTGTTGCATTTAAAGAATGGTTAAAGACATTAGGTGTTGTACCGATTATTTCGGCTTTACGGCAGAAAGCACTTTCCATACAAATGGAAACAGTGAAAAGTATTGAAAGAAAAATGCCTGATCTCACAGAAAGAGAGAAAAAGATCATTAACAAACATACGAAAAGTATCGTCAATCAGTTGCTAAAAGAGCCAATTACACAAGCAAAAGAAATGGCGGTAGGTGACCGATCCAAGGAATCACTTCAATTGTTTATTGACATATTCGGTATCGAAGCAGAAGTACAAGCAGAGCTTGATAAGCAGGCAAAAAAAAATGAAACAAATAAAGCAATGAAAAATAAACAAGTATCCTTCCCACTTTTAAATAAGATGCCGACCATATAATGAAAGGAATACTCATATGGTAGAATTAAAATGGCTTTATGAATTTATATTAATCATTTATGGGTTAAGCCTGTTCGGATACTTTATTGATTTTGTTCAAGACAACCGGAGGGTAAATCGAATAGCCTTCTGGTTGCTTAGTTTGGTTTGGATCATTCAAACCTTTTTTTTATTCTACGTAATAATCATTGAAAAAAGTTTTCCGGTTGTAACCTTAAATGATAGTCTATTTTTTTATTCGTGGATTCTTGTGACGATATCATTACTAGCGAATAAACTATTTCCTGTTAATTTTATTGTTTTTTTCACAAATGTATTTAGTTTCTTCATTCTATTGCTTTTTTTGTTGACGGACGCGCAAAAAAATTGGCAGGAGCATGCCGTCCAATTTGTTCATGAAATAGTTATTGCACATATAACGATTGCCATTACTTCCTATGGATTTTTTACACTATCATTTTTATTATCCATTATGTATTTAATTCAGTACAAATTATTGAAGCGAAAAAAAGGTTTTAAGTGGATGTGGCGGTTTGCTGACTTGAACCAATTGGATAGCTATGCATTTAAAACAGTAACCATTGGTGTTCCTTTACTATTAATCGCTATTATACTAGGAATTGTGTGGGCTTATGTAT
This sequence comes from Virgibacillus dokdonensis, assembly GCF_900166595.1. Taxonomy (NCBI): domain Bacteria; kingdom Bacillati; phylum Bacillota; class Bacilli; order Caryophanales; family Bacillaceae; genus Virgibacillus; species Virgibacillus dokdonensis. The sequence continues at coordinate 1,744,445 of NZ_LT745763.1, forward strand.
CTGATGCTCTATTTTACTGGGTAGATTTAAAGACAATTGGTTCTTTTTTTGTATTGGCTATTTACGTCGTTTACTTAGTCATCCGTTTATGGAAAAAGTATAAAGGGAGAACGATTGCAATGTATAATACAGTTGCTTTTCTATTGTTGCTAGTCAATTTCTTGTTATTCAGTACGTTATCGAAATTTCATTTTTAAAGATAGGGAGAGAATAAACTTGCGTAAATTAGTTGTTGGTTCACGAAAAAGTAATCTTGCATTAACACAAACCAATTGGGTAATTAATCAATTAAAACAAGCTGGGGTTGAAAATGATTTTGAAGTGAAGAAAATCGTTACAAAGGGGGATCGTATTTTAGATGTTACTTTATCTAAAGTAGGTGGGAAAGGTCTGTTTATCAAGGAAATTGAGGAAGCTATGTATAACAAAGAAATTGATTTAGCTGTACATAGTATGAAGGATATGCCGTCTACGATGCCAGAAGGGTTGATTATAACAACTATTCCAGAGCGTGAAGACCATCGAGATGCGTTTATTTCTAAAGGAAATATTCGTTTAAAAGATTTGCCAAACGGGGCAATTGTAGGAACGAGCAGTTTACGAAGAGCTGCGCAAATACAAGCTGTAAGACCAGATGTCACTATAAAGTGGATACGTGGTAATATTGAAACAAGGATAAGAAAATTAAAGGAAGAAGATTATGATGCGATTGTGTTGGCTGTTTCTGGTTTAAAGCGAGTAGGTTTAAGTGAAACATTAATTACGGAGTACTTAGAGCCAGACGTTTGTGTTCCTGCAGTTGGGCAAGGCGCTTTAGCTATTGAATGCCGGGCGGATGATGATGAACTGAAAAAACTCTTAGCAACCCTTCATGATGAAGATACCGCTCGAACGGTTACAGCAGAACGAACCTTTTTGCATTTGTTGGAAGGCGGCTGTCAAGTACCAATCGGAGGCTATGCATATTTACAAGGAGAAACGATTGTACTGACAGCTTTTGTAGGCACACCTGATGGGAAAACAGTCTTAAAGGAAGTGGTACAAGGTAGTGATCCAGAAGCAGTTGGCAGGAAAGCAGCTACGTTATTACAAAATCGAGGAGCTAAGGAAATTATTGAAAAGGTAAAAGAGGAGTTAAATGAGTAATGAGCTTACCGTTAGATGGGAAGCGAATCTTAGTCACTCGCGAGCAAGAAAAAGCAACAGATTTTGCGAATAAAATTACTAATTTAGGCGGAGAACCAATACAAGTCCCACTTATTAATATTACTTGTAAACGTCCAATAAATGGGGATTTTGCACAACAATTGTCAAATTGTAATTGGATATTTTTCACAAGTGGGAATGGGGTAAGCTGCTTTTTTCAGTTCGTAAAGCACGACGCTGTCGCTTTAGAGAATGTGGTGCAAACTAAAATTGCTGTTGTGGGAAATAAAACGGATCTTAAGCTAAAAGAAATAACAGGTCGCTCTGCTGATTTTGTCCCAAGTTCTTTTGATGCTGAGACGATGGCAGAGGAGTTTTTAAGTCAATATCCTACCGACGATCATTTTTTGTTAGTAAGAGGAAATCTCTCTAGACATGTGTTGCCAGAGCGCTTTAAACAAAGCAATAAAACTTTTACAATGCTTGAAGTGTATGAAACCCATAAGAATGTCAAAGCAAAACCGTTGTTGCAATACGCCATAACGGATACTAAGGTTCATTATATTACATTTACAAGCCCGTCTACAGTGGAGTCATTTGTCGATCTAATAGGGGTCAGAAACGTCGCACCATGTGTATGCATTGGTACGACAACAGAACAACGGGCGAAGGAATTAGGATTTTCTAAAGTTTTAACAGCAAAAGATTTTACAATTAATGGTATGATTGATTGTATAAAGCAAGACGTGATGAAAAGAAAGGATGAAAAAAAAATGACGAACATACCGACTTTTGACAGACACCGTAGATTAAGACGTACGGCTGGTATGAGAGACTTAGTAAGAGAAACACATTTGCATAAAACCGATCTTGTCTATCCCATGTTTATTGTTGAAGGAGAAAAGGTGAGAAAACAGGTTCCTTCTATGCCAGGAGTATACCAGTTATCGTTGGATTTACTTACGGAAGAAATAGATGAACTAGAAGAACTTGGTATTCAAGCTGTTATTTTGTTTGGGGTGCCAAATGAAAAAGATGAACAAGGGACGGGCGCTTTTATTGATGAAGGGATTGTCCAACAAGCTACACGAAAAATTAAAACAAAAGTACCATCAATGCTCGTAATTGCAGATACTTGTTTGTGTGAATATACGTCTCATGGACATTGTGGAGTCATTCATGACCATGATGTAGATAATGATGCGTCATTAGAGTTACTTGCTAAAACAGCAGTCTCCCAAGCAAAGGCAGGGGCTGACATTATTGCACCGTCAAACATGATGGATGGGTTTGTAGCAGTTATTCGTCAAGCTTTAGATCAAGCTGGTTTTACACAAATTCCTATTATGTCTTACGCGGTTAAATATGCTTCTTCTTTTTATGGTCCATTCCGAGATGCAGCAGATAGTACACCACAATTTGGAGATCGAAAAACATACCAAATGGACCCCGCGAATCGATTAGAAGCACTTCGTGAGGCGAAATCAGATGTTCATGAAGGTGCTGATTTTTTAATTGTAAAACCAGCTTTAAGCTACTTAGATATTGTGAGAGAAATGAAGAATAACTTTGATTTGCCGATTGTTGCCTATAATGTAAGCGGCGAATATGCGATGGTGAAAGCTGCAGCGCAAAATGGCTGGATTGATGAACAGGCGCTGGTTATGGAAAAACTATTATCTATGAAACGAGCTGGAGCAGATCTAATTATAACTTATTTTGCAAAAGATGTTGCAAAATGGTTAGTAGAAAAAAATAGATAGGAGGATGTCTGGTTATGAATTTTGATAAATCCAAAGCTGCTTATGAAGAAGCAGTTGATTTAATGCCTGGTGGTGTTAATTCACCTGTTCGTGCATTTAAATCAGTAGGTATGTCACCAATTTTTATGGAATCTGGTAAGGGAGCCAAAATAAGAGATATTGATGGTCATGAATACATTGATTACGTTTTAAGCTGGGGTCCACTCATTTTAGGACATGCTGATGAACGGGTCGTAACAAAATTAAAGGAAACAGCGGAAAAAGGTACCAGCTTTGGAGCGCCGACATTATTAGAAAATGAGCTTGCACAGCTAGTTATTGACCGCGTTCCATCCATAGAAATGGTTAGGATGGTTAATTCAGGTACGGAAGCAACAATGAGCGCTTTGCGTGTAGCAAGAGGCTACACAGGAAGAGATAAAATACTAAAATTTGAAGGGAACTACCATGGTCATGGTGATTCACTGTTAATTAAAGCAGGGTCAGGTGTGGCTACACTTGGACTTCCTGATAGTCCAGGTGTTCCTAAAACGATTGCTCAAAATACCATCACGGTTCCATATAATGACTTAGAAAGTGTACGTTATGCTTTTGAGACATATGGTGATGATATTGCTGCAGTTATTGTTGAACCTGTTAGCGGCAATATGGGAGTGGTTCCACCAATAGAAGGTTTTTTACAAGGATTAAGAGAAATTACGGAACAAAACGGCACCGTGCTTATTTTTGATGAAGTAATGACTGGCTTTCGGGTAGGTTACCAATGTGCGCAAGGTCATTTTGGAGTGACACCCGATATGACATGTCTCGGGAAAGTAATCGGTGGCGGATTACCAGTTGGTGCATATGGAGGTAAACGGGAGATTATTGAGAAAGTTGCTCCAACTGGATCCATCTATCAAGCTGGTACATTATCTGGTAACCCGCTAGCGATGACCGCGGGGCTTGAGACATTAAAAGCGTTAGATGAATCATCTTATGAAGCGATAAATAAAAAAGTGGACCGATTGGTAGAAGGGTTTACAGCGGCTTCCAATAAGCATCATATACCATTGCATATTAACCGAGCAGGTTCAATGGTTGGCGTCTTTTTTACTAATGAAAAAGTAATTAATTTTGAAACTGCTCAATCTGCTAATCTTGACTATTTTTCTCAATATTATCGCTCTATGATTGAAAATGGTGTGTTCCTTCCACCTTCACAATTTGAAGGCCTGTTTTTATCAACTGCGCATACAGACGAAGATATTGAACATACGATAAAAGCAATTGACACAGCTTTTGCTTCTATAGAGTAACGAAGCTTATTACTAAGTTACGCCTTTTTTATGGTGTGTATTTATTTCGATCAACCTATGCCAGAGAATAGAACATAATTTAAAGACCTCTACTAGTAGTATTAGTACTAATAGCATGTGATTTTTGATATACATGCCACTAGTGAGGTCTTTTTTTGCAATAAATGAAAAAACTCACAAATTGAAACGATCCTAGCTATTCTTAAAGTCTCATGCAACTACTACGGAAGTCAAGTTTTTCTACATAGTTATAACCTCAAATTTCCAGCACTTTATTTATGTACACTTTAAACGATTTTTCATACAACGTTTATTTTGGAAACGCACAAGCGTCATGTAGATAGTGACCGCTGCAAAACTTTCCATTGGCCCAAAAGTCAGCCTCCTCGAAAAAAAGCGGTTCTCTTTTTCTTGCAGGGTCTTCCGCTACGCTTTCCCATCTTAGTCTCCGGATTTCCTTCGCTAGCTTAAGCAAAAAGGTTCATTTTTAGTAAAGTCGTAGTAAAGAAGCTGTTTTTAACTTCATGGAAATCAACTTTACCGTTTGTAATATCCTAATGAAAATATTCATATAGTTGAATATAAGGCATATCATCATATATGAACTATATGGTGGAGAGGAGGAGAGCCGTGACAAATGAAGCGTCCGTATTTCAGTTTGAATTGAATGAAACACTCTATTTTGAAAAAGGACAGGAAGTAAATGAAATGAGAGGGGTTTCATTGGAGCCAGACATCTCTATTCATTCATTTCACGACTATATTTCAATCAGAGGAGTTATTGAATTAAAAGGAGAGTATGAAAAAAGCAGACACACCGTTTTTCAAGATAATTTAGAAGAAGATGTGATGGGCTCTAAACGCTATGTTGAAGTCGTGGAGCAAGATGAAGAAGGGGTATCTATATTTTCTCATCACTTCCCAGTAGAAATTTCTGTACCTGCAAACCGCATTGCAAACTTAAACGATATAAGCGTGTATATTCAGACATTTGATTATGAAATCCCCAATCCAACCCTATTCCGACTTTATTCAACAATTGAAATCTATGGCATTCAACAAGAAGAAATAACTGATGCACGAGAAAAAGAGTCGCAAGAACAGTTTAACTATCTACCTCCCGAAGAAGATAAGTCTAATCGAGGAGATCAAGAAGCTGATCATTTTCAGTTTGAAATGAAACAATCAGAGCAAGATTATAAAACAGAAAATGAGGAGATGAACCCATCTTTACCATTTCTAACGGTACCAGAGCAAGATAGGTCAGATGAAAAAAGCAGATTAAAGGAAATAGAGCAAGAAGAAACAATACTATCTGATGAAAATCCAGAGAAAATAACAGAACATCTAGATAAGGAAGGTGAGCAAACTGATGAAGTAGGGAGATGGAAGTATAAAGAGACGAAAACGCTAAAGGAATTTTTTGATTCTAAACAAGAGGATACTAGTGATGTTCATGAAGAAGAATCGGGTGAAGATGAGGGGACAGAACAATATGAACAAGTAGTTTATGACTCTACTCATGAAACAATTCAAGAAAGTGAAGAACGAGTCACTGAAGAAAAAAGCAATGTAACAGATTATGAACAAGAAAGAGAAGTTGAAACGAATGAAGAGCAAAATAATTTAAACGGCGATGACCAAGGGAGAAAAGCTGCAGAAGCTGAAGTTACGGAAGAACCTAACAATTTTAATGAGATGAAGATGAAGCAAAATAATGATGAGAATGATCAAGAAGCGTTATCCGTCTCGCCGGAAATTAATCAGACGAGTGGTGATCGACACATCAATGATGAGATCCAGGATGTCACCTACTTAGCAGATATTTTTAGTAATAAAGCTGAAAATAGTTATACTAGCATGAGGTTATGTTTCGTACAGGAAGAAGATTCGATCGATTCCATTGCGGAAAGGTATCAAGTTTCTGCACTACAATTAATTAAACAAAATCAATTGGATGATGATTATGAAGTTACGCAAGGTCAATTACTGTACATTCCACAAAAGAAAAACAAATGATGCTCTTTTCGTTATAGAGGTAAGGGTGCCTGTAGCTTCCTTAAAAGCTAGTATTGGCACCTCATTTTTCATTAACCAAAGGTATAAAAGTTTTTTTACGCTATAGAAAAGTATGAGATTTTTTGGTTTATAATATAAGAAAAACAAAGGCTTTTGCCATAAGATTTGGCGATAAGCCAAGTTTTTCTAAGGCTAAATATAATCGAACTCTATGACTTATCGCGGATAAAGGTGCTGTAAGACTCCTACTTCAAGATTGGAAGATGTGAGCGGAACAAGTCTAAGTGGGAGATACACCGCCTTACTCTCCTTTTTCGTAAAAGCCCTTTAAATCGTATTCCTTGTGCTGCTGAACAACCAGCGGGGTACGAAAGAAAACCCCACTAATTGATAAGAGTGTAAAGGCATGAGCCTAATTTTTGTTCGCTTTGAAACTAGGGTGGTGAAGAAAATGGATACCTTACAAGAAGTTTTGCATGCTTATTCTATTCGACCTTTTTACATAGAAAAACAAACGGAACGGCTCTACATGGTGCAAGACTACAACCAGCAATATGCCTTAAAACATAGCCGGCTAACGGAAGAAACGATCGTTATGTGGGAACAAGTTTATAAATTGGCTTATGAAGAATATCTTTTTCCTATTTTACCAGTTTATTTAACGAAGCAAGGAAAGTTATATGAAAAAAAAGGAGAGCTTATTTATTATGTGACACCTTGGAAAGAAAGCCGAGAAACAGAATTAGATCAATCCACGATTGATAAAATCTTTCAAAGCTTTGGATTGATTCATATGAAAACAAAACGGCGACATTTGGTTGAAATCCAGCAGTTTAAGCAAGCTTTTCAACAGTATAAACAGCATTGTTTGACCTTACAGCAACAATTACTTACATTTGTAGAGGAGTACGAACAACATCGCTTTATGTCCCCATTTGAATTACTTGTGTGCACGCAATTTAAAGATGTTAATTATAGTCTGAATGAAACGATACGAAGAATTGATCAACTGTTGGATGAACAGGAAGAGACTTGGTATTATAGTTTGTGTCATAAGAACATCAAAACTTCACATACTTTAGTTGATCAAGGTCAGCTCTATTTTATAAATTGGGAGAATGCAGGGTTTGACTATCCCGTTTTTGATTTAGTTGCTTTTTTTCAAGAAGAAACAAAGCATTATGATACTCCGACTATTATGCTGCTGCGCGGATTTGACAAGTATATGAATGAGAACGAACTGACCAAGAAAGAACTATATTTGTTAGTCATTCAATTATTAGATCCACAAGCTTATCTAAGTTGTGTCAAAAATCATAAACAAGCAAACACGTCCATGCTGAAACAAATAATTCATTTACAGCATACATTTCGCCGTATACTGTTTGGGTTGCACCTTTCTGCACATGTGGAAAAAACGTATGATACGATCGATCTGGATGATCTGGACGACCTAGATGATTTGGATGAAACAGATTAAATCCATTCCAAATAAAAAGCTATAAAAATGCCAACGATAATACCCAGAAGAAATACATCAAAGGTGGTTGGGAAAAATAAAGTACGAATCAATTGAAAAATTAATATAGGCAGTGTACATCTTTCGATTACGATAATACAATTTCTAGCCCATGGTGGTAGCCGGTAACGGTAATATCTTGCCAATGAGACTCTCTCCTTTACATCAGAAATTTGTATTGTTACTATACTATATGTATAAATTGATCTTTTTGGTGCAAACCTTACTATGTAACGGGTTATTTATTTAAGAATAGATGATAGCACTAGCAATTAGATAAACGTCCACAAACACTTACAATAACAGTGAAGAGTTACATTCTTTAAGCTGCTTTTTGTCGTAAACATTCCAGAGCTGGGAAAAGAACGCCCTATTTCATTTTAGTGAATAAACAGTTGACGTAAAGAGGAATTATATATAAAATAAAGCTATTCTAATAATATGCATGTAAACAATGAAAATGTAAAGAATGGGAAGAGTACAGGATAATTATCATGTAGAGATGGAAATCATTGGCTGAAAGTTTCCTTGAAAGATTATGCTGGAATGTCGCCCAGGAACAGCTCCTTTGAAAAATAAGGCTACGATGATGTCTTCTTTTAAGTAGAAGGAAGCCGGTCTATGTACCGTTATCAACAAATGAAGTGTGTATACTTTGTTTCTTTATTACACTAGAAGTATACAAATAAAGGTGGTACCACGGAAAGCAAGCCCTTTTCGTCCTTTTATAGGACAAAAGGGTTTTTTTTACACTTTGGTAAGTGTCAAAAACGTATAAGAGAAACTACAGCTTTCTAAAAAAGATATTGTCAGGAGGAGCATGTCATGCACGAACAAGAATCAAAACCTTCACTTTCTGCTAAATACAACCCGCAGGAAGTAGAAAAAGGTCGCTATCAATTTTGGCTAGAAGGAAACTATTTTAAAGCAAAGAACGATACGGAGAAAGAACCCTATTCTATTGTTATTCCCCCACCAAATGTTACAGGACGGTTGCATTTAGGGCACGCTTGGGATACGACAATGCAAGATACCATTTCTAGAATGAAACGTATGCAAGGATATGATGTATTATGGCTCCCTGGTATGGATCATGCTGGGATTGCTACACAAGCAAAAGTGGAAGGAAAGCTAAAAGAACAAGGTACGAATCGTTATGAGCTAGGTAGAGAAAAATTTCTCGAAAAAGCCTGGGAATGGAAGGAAGAGTACGCTGCGTTTATTCGTTCACAATGGGAAAAGTTAGGGCTTAGTTTAGACTATTCACGTGAACGGTTCACGCTTGATGAAGGTTTGTCAGATGCAGTTAGAGAAGTATTTGTAAAATTATACGAGCAAGGTTTAATTTATCGCGGAGAATATATTATAAATTGGGATCCAGATACAAAAACGGCTTTATCCGATATCGAAGTGATTTATGAAGAAGTGCAGGGCAAATTTTATCATATGCTCTACCCGTTAAAAGATAGCGATGAGAAAATCGAAATTGCTACCACACGCCCAGAGACGATGTTAGGTGATACTGCGATTGCTGTTCACCCTGATGATGAACGATATAGCCATTTAATTGGCAAAAAAGCTATTTTGCCAATCGTCGGTCGTGAAATACCAATTGTTGCAGATGAGTATGTAGATATGGAATTTGGTTCTGGTGCAGTGAAAATTACGCCCGCTCATGATCCAAACGATTTCGAAGTTGGGAATAGACATGATTTAGAACGAGTATTAGTTATGCATGAAGATGGAACGATGAATGAAAATGCTGGTATTTATGAAGGAATGGACCGATTTGTGTGCAGAAAACAAATTGTTCACGATTTGAAAGAACAAGGTGTACTATTTAAGATTGAAGACCATCTGCACCAAGTTGGTCACTCTGAACGAAGTGGCGCTGTCGTGGAGCCATACTTATCTACGCAATGGTTTGTAAAAATGAAACCACTAGCAGATGCTGCAATCGAGCTACAAGCAGGAAGTGACAAAGTTAATTTTGTTCCACAGCGTTTTGAAAGAACCTATTTAAATTGGATGGAAAATATTCGTGATTGGTGTATTTCTCGCCAACTATGGTGGGGGCACCGCATACCAGCTTGGCATCATAAAGAAACAAAAGAAATTTATGTCGGCAAGGAAGCTCCCGACGATATAGAAAATTGGGAGCAAGATGAAGATGTATTAGACACTTGGTTTTCATCTGCTTTATGGCCATTTTCTACCATGGGATGGCCGGATGTAGGAGCAGAAGATTACAAGCGGTATTTTCCAACTGGAGTTCTCGTAACAGGTTATGATATTATTTTCTTCTGGGTTTCAAGAATGATTTTTCAATCGAAGCATTTTACGAATCAAAAGCCGTTTGATGATGTTTTGATCCACGGATTGATTCGAGATGCAGAAGGAAGAAAAATGAGTAAATCGTTAGGCAACGGTGTCGATCCAATGGATGTCATTGATAAATATGGTGCTGATTCATTACGTTATTTTCTATTGACTGGTTCTACCCCTGGTCAAGATTTACGCTTTCATTGGGAAAAGGTAGAAGCAACATGGAACTTTGCGAATAAGGTGTGGAATGCTTCTCGTTTTTCTTTAATGAATTTAGCAGATTTTTCGTATGAAGATATTGATTTAACAGGCGAAAAGTCTTTGGCAGATAAGTGGATATTAACCCGTTTAAATGAAACAATTGAGCATGTAACTAGAAATAACAATAAATATGAATTTGGCGAAGCTGGCCGTCAATTATATAACTTTATTTGGGATGAACTATGTGATTGGTATATTGAAATGGCAAAAATACCATTATATGGAGATGACAAAACTCAAAAACAAACAACACGTTCTGTGCTCGTTTATGTTTTAGATCAAACGATGCGTATGTTGCATCCATTCATGCCGTTTATTACAGAAGAAATTTGGCAACAGTTACCACATCAAGGAGAATCTATCACAGTTGCCACTTGGCCAGAGCCAAGAGATGAATTCCATGATGAACAGGCAGCAAATGAAATGAAGCGACTAGTGGCGATTATCAAAGCTGTCCGTAATATTCGTGCAGAAGTAGATACACCAATGTCAAAACAAGTTAAACTACTCATCCAAGCGGAGAATGAATCTATTGTGAAGGAATTAGAAGAAGAGCGTCACTATTTAGAACGTTTTTGTAACACAAGTGAATTAGCCATTATGGAAAAGATCGATGTCCCTGAAAAAGCATTGTCAGCAGTAGTGACAGGAGCAGAACTATTTTTACCATTAGAAGGGCTAATTGATTTTGACAAAGAAATTGCTCGCTTAGAAAAAGATCTAGCTAAATGGACAAAAGAAGTAGAGCGTGTGCAGAAAAAACTCGCAAACGAAGGGTTTATTAATAAAGCACCTCAGGCAGTAATTGAAGCAGAAAAACAAAAAGAAAAAGAGTACTTGGATAAACAAGCGAAGGTTCAAGCAAGATTACATGAATTAAAAAACTAACAAATTTAAGGGTTACCTACTTCGAACTGAATGTACGAAGTAGGTAACCCTTATTGCATGATTGCATGATAAAAAGGATTACGACTGGATGTGTTTTTTGATATGCTCCACATATAACCGTAGTATATTTGTATTGCTAACGGCACTTAGTATGCGAGAACCGACAACATCTTCAATTTCATTAAATAATAGTTCTCCATCCATACTTAGTAAGAAATCAATTCCTACCATTCCAAAATCGAAATAATCAATAATCGTTTGGATTCTTGTTGCTTCTTTTTTGGACAATGTATATAGTGTTGCACTACCACCAAGCTTGTAGTTGGCTCTAAAATCGGTATTACTTTCTCTAAGTACAGCTGCGATAATTTTTTTCCCTACGACAAAAACGCGCAAGTCTTTGCCTTGTTGCACATGGCAACTTTGCATGATGATGTCACTGCCTTTTATTTTCTTCATACATGCTAAATACTCCAACTCATTAGTGATCATATAAACCTCTTTTCCACCTCTGCCTGCAACGGTTTTTACTACAAATGGAAAAGAAAGCGGAGGGGAATCTTTTAAAAAAGAAGCTTTATGGAAATATGTGTCTACCATTGGAACATTGAGTTGATGTACATAATGATGCGTTAACGCTTTGTTATTGCAAATAGTTGCTATGTGAGAGTTGTTAAAAACATTAATTCCACAACTTTCCAGATGAATACTAAGCATAGGATCAATGGTACGAACAACTGCAAATTCAGGTAAAGGTTCTATCTGATGGTTATTTAATAGGACTTGGCGCTGTTTATGAATTCCAATCGTCAGGTCTTCCCTACGTACAAGCTGCAGATGGATGGATTGAAGTGCTGCTTCTTCCATAAACCAATGAATATAGGCTTTATTTACTTCAATATCTTCATCACTATAGATAAGCCAGCCGTTATGCATTTGTGTTCCCTTCTATCTTCTTAAAAATATAGTCAATTATAAAGGTAGCAACATTTATTCCCGTGGCATCAAACAAATTGCGGATGTGAGCATTGGAGTTAATCTCGCAAATTATAGGAGAATCATTTTCTCCAACTAATAGATCAACACCTGCGAAATCAGCTCCAATGGATTGTGTAGCTAGGATCGCCAGTTTTTGTTCTTCCTCCGACGGTTCATACGCCTCCATTGTACCACCAGCAGTAATATTTGCTCTGAAATCATGTGCTGACTGTCGTTTCATGGCCGCAACAACTTTATTGCCTACAACATGCAGCCGTAAATCTTTTCCATAGCTAGTAGAAATGAATCTTTGTAAAACGAAGGGCTTTGTTGCCAAATTTTTAATTTGCTGAATTAAGTCCGCTTTATTATGGATAAGATACACTTGTTCGCCAAAAGAGCCGAATGCTTCTTTTACAATCATAGGAAAACCCAAACGGTGAATTGCAGCTTGCAGTGCGCCAGGCTTTAGCTGTTGGGAAGTAAATGTTTTCGGATAAATAATCGTTTTAGGTATTGGAAGCTTAGCTGTTGCAAGCTGTTGATACGTTAATATTTTGTCATCACTAATACGAATTGCTTCCGAAGAATTAAACACGCTTATACCTAATAATTCGAGCTGCTTAGCTAGGTAAATATCTTTATCTGTAAACACTACAAAGTCAGGCAAAGCGCTAGGTTGCTCTTCCGTTAATACAGATAATTCGCTTTGAGATAAAAAAGATAAGAGTTCGCTATTTGACATGATTTTTACGTTGCTAGCTCTTTGTATCGCTGCTTTTTCTAGCCATTGTGCAAAATCAATAAATTTCTTGCCGGGTAAACTATCGTTATATATAATCCATCCAGTTACGTGCATCAGTTCTTTCCTTTCTGCTATACTTATAATCGTTCATAAAATTTTTCAACTTTACAAGTAAGCACTTTTAATTAAAATTTTTACGAAAAGATTTATCCTAGATATAGGTGCTGTATGACTCCCACTTCAAAATGAAGATGTGAGCGAAATAAAGTAAGAGGTAACAGCACTTAAATCCCGGATTCGTCATAGGCCTTTAGGGCATACTGGGCTGCTAACAATCAGTCGGGGATGAAAGAATCTACAGATTGAAGATTCACTTTATGTTATAAATTAAATACTACTCATGAAAGGATTGTACATAATTGCATACAATGAAGCAAATAGAAGCATTTTTTAATCATCGGCATCAGTTAGGTGTTAAACCTGGTTTGGAACGTATGCAACAATTACTTGCTTTACTTGGTCACCCTGAAAAACGATTAAATGCTGTTCATATTGCCGGCACTAATGGAAAAGGATCTACTGCCGCTTTTGTGAAACAAGGTTTGCAAGCAAGTGGCTATCAAGTAGGAGTGTTTACTTCACCAAGCTTACATGGAATTCGCGGGTATATTTATGTAGAGGAAGAACCAATTTCTGAACAAGCATTTTTAAAAGTGTGGGAAAAAGTTTACCCAGCGGTTCAGGAATTAGATCAAAAAAATCAATCCCCAACAGAGTTTGAAATATTGACAGCTATTGCGTTCTTTTATTTTGTTACCAATGTTGACATTGCTGTTATAGAAGCTGGAATGGGAGGGAGAGAAGATACGACAAACTGTATAATCCCTTTAGTATCTATTATTACTAGTGTTAGTAAAGATCATATGGCTTTTCTTGGTCAGACAATACCTGAGATTGCTTTACATAAAGCAGGGATTATTAAACAAGGAGTTCCAGTTGTTATTGGACAATTACAATTAGCTGCTAAAGAGGTGATTATACAAGAAGCGGAGGCTAAGGAAGCTCCAGTCTATCAATTAGGGTTGCATTTTCATTATCAAAGTCTACCTTCTAAAGAATGGAATCATATGGAATGGAACCTACCTTATACGAAGGGAGCTGCTTTTAAACTTAAATTGTATGGAGAACATCAATTAGCGAACGCATCATTAGCGTTAATGGCTTTACATTTAATACAGCAGAAAGGATGTATCATCCAGTTGTCGAAATTACCAACTGCTTTTTTTGACGTACAATTAGAAGGTAGATTTGAACTAGTGTCCCAACATCCTATTATAATTCTTGATGGAGCTCATAATCCAGCAGGAATTCGTGCATTTATAGACACACTGGAGAAAGTCTTTCCATATCAAGAAAGGCAGCTATTATTTGCAGCTTTTAAAGATAAAGCAATTGATGAGATGATGATTCCTCTAACGGGTAAATTTAGTGAAATTTACTTAACCACTTTTGATCACCCGAGAGCTGCAAGTATATCTGAAATGAAAAAAATCTCGTTACCTTCAATGAAAACCATTAATTCGTGGGAAAATGCGATCAGTAAAATGAGTGACCCAAACACTGTATATTGTATTACAGGTTCGCTTCATTTCATTTCTATTGTAAGGTCGTATTTACTCAGTAAGAATAAATAATAGTTTTAGTGGCACCATGTAATGGAAAAAGGTATCACATTATGTTGAACAATTTCTTAAAAAGCTGACAAACTTCGTCTTACTTTTCACATGTTTTTTGCTAGAGTAAAATAGAACTCTTCTAACAGGAGGCAAAACTGTGAAAAAGGACAAGCGTAAAATAACAGTCTGGAAAAACGGTCAGCAGGTGAAGCTGTCTATGTATTCATCAAAAAATAATGATACAACTGGGGAGACAGAGAATGAGGAAGCTGCAACACTAACGGATACAGAGGAAGAAGTTCCATCATACGCCCGACTATCTGATAAGAAGTTTTCAGTTTATCCCATATTTTTTAAAAAAATAAAGCATATGAAACCTTTAATTATTGCCATTGCTTCAGCTTTTATTATAGGGACATTGCTGGGGATTACATTGATTCGAATGTTTGTTACCATTGATGAAGATCGCCAAGCCAATAGTGAGGAGAACAACGCTAGCGTGACCGAAACTAGCCGTGAACAAGAAAGGAAAGAACTAGATGGTCACGCAAATATAAAAGGTTTTGATATTTTTGTATTGCAGGGAGGCGTTTTTTCTGAAGCAGGAAATGCACAGACGTGGCAAAAGAAGTTTCAAGAGGAAGGGCTACCTGCAATGATTTGGGAAAAAGATAAGCAATATTTTTTATTAATATCTGCGGCTGCCTCAAAGGAAAAAGCGGAACGGTTAAAAAATGATATCACTTCAGAATTGGATATTTATGTAAAAAAATGGCAGATTCATGTGGGAGAAGAGGGACTGAAGAAAGAAGAAAGAAGCTGGATGCAGACATTTGCGGATGTATGGCGGAAAGATATGCAACAACAAAAAGTATCTAAAGAACAATGGGAATCTACCAAAAAAACTATCCCTAGACGACTCCAAAGCTTAGGTAATGCAATGAATCAACATGTAATTGAAGAAAAAAATGATAGGGCTGTAGACTTAGGAGCAAATTTACTAACTTTATGGTATGAATTAATACATGAGCTTAACCGTGAAAAAAAAATAGTGAACGAATAAAAGAATACTACACTACTATTTGTAAAAGTAGGATGATGTAAGAAAACAATATCGTATAAAGTTAATAGCTTTAAATAGGGTTGAACCCTTCTACAAAATGGTTGGAATAAAACTTCCCATGCTGTTTTACAATTTATTATACTTCAAGTTTTTTACTTGCTTATCTACTGAGAATAGAATTTTTAAGAAAAAACAGTTACTCATATGGCGGTTTTTCTCCTATATAAAGCTTTTTTTGTCTCAGATATTTAGTTGTTTTTTTAAAATTGCTGGTTTGTTTAAACAAAGAATCCTCTGTAAGATACAAGTATCTTAGTTAAAGGGGGATGAAAATGACTTCAATGCCTATTATGATCAAAGATGTACCTAAAGATGACCGCCCCAGAGAAAGGTTACTAAAGGTTGGCCCTGGACAGGTGTCAAATGCAGAATTATTGGCTATTATTCTTGGGAGTGGGACAAAATCAGAATCTGTACTTTCTTTATCTAATCGCCTATTGATGCATTTTGAAGGTTTAAAACTTTTAAATGATGCAACCATAGAAGAGTTAATAGCTATAAAAGGAATCGGCAGAGCTAAAGGTGTCCTCGTTTTAGCAGCCATTGAGTTGGGAAAGCGAATGAACGGTTTTCAATCAGGTGATCGTTATGTCATTCGGTCTCCTGAAGATGGCGCAGATTACATTATGGAAGATATGCGAGTATTAAACCAGGAACATTTTGTAGCACTATTTTTAAACACCAAAAATCAAGTTATTCACCGGCAAACGATTTTTATTGGCAGTTTAAACGCTTCTATTGTTCACCCTAGAGAAGTATTTCGTGAAGCTGTTAAACGTTCTGCCGCTTCCATAATTGTTGCTCATAACCATCCTTCAGGCGACCCAACACCTTCCCGGGAAGATATTCATGTAACCAGGAGATTAGTTGAGTCCGGAAAAATGATCGGGATTGAACTGATGGATCATTTAATTATAGGCAATCGTAAATTTGTTTCTTTAAAAGAAAAAGGTTACTTGTAAGATAGTGTAATCTAATAGTCTGGCTAAAAATATGCGTTAAGAAATTGAATTCAAAGCGTACTGTAAGAATGACATCGCCTTTTTATCCTTGTTGCCAAAATCTTACTACAGTCTACGTTTTCACTTCAGAAGTTATCGTTTCTTATGATAATTTGAATGATCTACATGAAGTGATCAAACATGCTTTTATCAAAATCCTCACCAGCAATAACTATAAGTTCCCAATCCTTATTTGCTTCATGTGAAATTTATTTGTTGTATGCTAGTGTTTTTTTTACGTATGGACGCTCTACTTATGCTCATATTTTTAAAATACGCTACGCTTAGCATTACCTACTACGTCCTGTTAAACATTCGCCTGCTAAGCTGAAACAAAAAGTTGTTTTGTGAAAATGAAACCCAGTTAAACATAGATGTGGACCATGCTTGACAAAAAACTTGTATTAACACTATCTATTTTTTATTTTTTTTCGTATAATTATATAGAAAAGAAATGAAGGAAGCGCCATTTTTCAGTAAACCTGAGGAAAGTGGCGCTTGTTACGCTTATATTTATGTATAATAAGCGCATGTTATACTAGATAATTGTTTTACTTTTTAACGGGAAAACGAGATAATTGAAAATAACATAATACGAGCTACATAAAAATATATGTATGCAAACTGGAAAGGGAGATTTTTTTGGGATTATTTAATTTTTCTCAGGATTTAGGAATAGATTTAGGTACAGCCAACACGCTTGTATTTGTTAAGGGCAAAGATGTTGTTGTTAGTGAGCCTACAGTGGTAGCCAAAAATAAAAACACTGGAGATATTGAAGCTGTAGGAAGCGCAGCGCGTAATATGATTGGACGAACTCCAGGAAATATTGTTGTCATTCGACCAATGAAAGACGGAGTAATTGCTGATTATGATACAACAGCTACCATGATGAAATATTATATTAATAAAGCAATGAAGAATAGATCTTATTTTGCAAAAAAACCAAATGTAATGGTATGTGTTCCTTCGGGCATTACGATGGTTGAAGAAAGAGCAGTTATTGATGCAACGAAACAAGCGGGCGCAAAGGAAGCTTATCCTATTTCCGAGCCTTTTGCAGCAGCTATTGGAGCAGACCTCCCTGTTTGGGAACCAACGGGGAGTATGATTATAGACATTGGTGGTGGCACAACGGAAGTTGCAGTTATTTCATTAGGTGGTGTCGTAACCAGCCGTTCTGTTCGAACAGCTGGTGATAACATGGATGAAGCCATTACTCAATATATTCGTAAGCATTATAGTTTAATGATCGGCGAACGAACAGCAGAATCCATTAAGTTGGAAATTGGTACAGCAGGGAAAGTGGATGTGAATGAAGAAATTGATATACGAGGAAGAGACCTTTTAACAGGTTTACCAAAAACAATTACCGTTACTGCAGAGGAAATTTCTGTAGCGTTAAAAGATACCGTAGACTCCATTGTGGAAGCTGTGAAAAATACACTAGAAAAAACCCCACCAGAGCTTGCAGCAGATATTATGGATAGGGGAGTCGTTTTATCTGGTGGAGGAGCTTTACTAAAAAATATTGATCAGGTTATAAGTGATGAAACCAAAATGCCTGTGTTTATTACGGAAAATCCACTGGAAAGTGTAGCGATTGGTACGGGTAAATCACTGGAATATATACACCACTTTCGATCCCAACCACATGTGTCATCACGTCATACTGTAGATTAAGTGGGTGTTTAGATGTCTTTTTTACGCAAAAAGCGATTGTTCATTCTATTAATTGGTTTTATACTGCTTGTAGCTTTAATAGGTTTCTCTTTAAGGGATCGAGAAGACCTAACAATAATAGAAGAAATAGTCAATGATACGGTCGGTTGGGCACAAAGCGTGGTTCATGCTCCAGTAAATTGGGTAACAAACGTTACTCGTAATATTGGAGATTTCAAGGATACGTATGAAGAAAATAAATTACTAAAACAAAAACTTGCTGAATATAAAGGGCTTATTTATGAAGTTCAAGAATTGAAAGAAGAAAATGAGGATTTAAGAAACAACCTTGAACTGACAGAATCGGATGCAATACGAAAATATAACCCTATACAAGCAACAGTAATTTCTAGATCGCCTGAAAGGTGGCTAGAACAAATTACGATCAATAAAGGGAAAGATGATGGAGTTAAAAAGAACATGGCAGTGATCACACCAGAGGGAATGGTTGGAAAGGTAATGACCCCATCAAAGCATACTTCTACCGTTCAACTACTTACAGGCTTTGACCAATTTAACCGGATTTCCGGGGAAATTTCTCGTGACAAGGGCGATAATATTTTTGGGATGATTGAAGGGTATGATAAAAAAAGTAAGCACCTCATATTCCGAATTATTGAAGAGTCTCAAAAAGACGTGAAGAAGGATGAATTAATTGTTAGCTCTGGAATGGGAGGCGTATTTCCAGCGGGGCTTCCGATTGGAAAAGTTCAAGAAGTAGTTCCTGACAAATATGGATTAACGAAAACTGCTTTAGTAAAACCATCTGCTGACATGTACGAATTAAACCAAGTAATTGTAGTCGATCGTTCTGTACAGACTGATGAAGGTCAGGAAAGTGAAGAGGAGGAGGAGTAATGAAGCGTGCCTATTTACCTCTTATCCTCCTACTTATTCTTGTTTTACAAGGAGTTTCTTTGGAATTACTGCCTGGAAACTTATTGAAATCAGATTGGCTGATTGTTTCCCATTGGGTGTTTATATTTCTTGTTTTTATCGCTGTATTCTATGACAATGAAAGCACCCACTATTCTGTTCTATACGCGTTAATCTTTGGTTTGCTAATTGATATAGTTTATACAAGTACACTAGGCGTTTATATGTTTTCGTACGCATCTACGATTTACTTGATTTATGGTCTGAAAAAATTACTGCACGGAAACATTCTTGTTGTAGCTTTGTTAGGTATTGTGGGATTAGTAGTGAGTGACGGGATGATTTATCTTATCTACTCTGTAGTCGCATTAACAGACATGCCGTGGAGTATGTATTTAACCAACCGATTATTGCCTACAATAGGGTCAAATTTAATTTTCTTATTCGTTTTATACCCGCTGTTTGCAAAAAAACTGACAAATTGGGGGAAAGATCAAATAACGAAAGGAAACTCATTTTGAGAGGCTATTTGGTTTTAGGGGAGTTGCTTAATTACTTTAAAATGAGCTGTAACCGACATGTTTTATCGACTCACCACATCGTCTTACACGAATAAGATAGTATAAAATTGTGGTGTTAAGTGTATAAGCAAAACTGGTGGTTGCATAAAGATTCGGCGATAGGCTAAGTTTTCTCCCCCCAACTCTCCCTAAATATAAAATATACGAGTACTGTTCTAGGGGAATATTGGTATTACAAATAAATTATACTTGTTAGGCTACCTAGTCAATGAAGTCTGACATACCATAGTAAATAAGGCTAAATATGATTTTAATTTGAAGCATTCTTCCGAGTTTCCGAATGTATAGAATGAGGTGAACGTGTGACACAGGAAAAAACACAATTAATTACCATGAAAGGTACAAAAGACGGGCTCACATTATTTATTGACGATACCTGTTCGTTTGAAGAAGCCATGCAGGAATTGCAGTATAAAATGAACGAGAGCAAGCCTGCACATGTGGAGCCGGTTGTAGCTGTAAGAGTTAAATTAGGCTATCGGTACTTAAAGCATGATCAGATGATTCGATTAAAAGAAATTATAACAGCTGAAAACCGTTTTACCATTCAAATCATTGAATCTGATGTTGTTCCTCGTGAAGAAGTTCGTAAATGGCAGGAAAATAGTGAAATAAAAACGATGAATCAAATAGTTCGTTCTGGACAAGTCTTACATATAACTGGCGATTTATTATTAATTGGGGATGTAAATCCAGGTGGAAAGGTAACGGCTACAGGCAATATCTTTGTAATGGGAAACTTGCGCGGAATTGCACATGCAGGTATTGATGGAGATAAACAAGCATTTATAGTTGCATCTTATATGAACCCGATGCAACTAAGGATCGCACATTATATAAGTCGTGCTCCAGATTATGAATCTGACGGTGTGTATATGGAGTGTGGACTGGTCGATGAAGAAAAAGATAAAATAATCATTGATCGACTCCAAGTTCTTTCACAGAAGCGAAGAGAGATAAACAGGTTCGAAAGGAGAATGCTGAATGGGTGAAGCAATAGTTATTACTTCTGGAAAAGGCGGGGTCGGAAAAACGACAACTACTGCGAATATCGGTACAGCTTTAGCTTTAATGGATAAGAAAGTTTGTTTAATAGATACGGATATTGGGCTTAGAAATCTTGATGTCATTATGGGATTAGAAAACCGTATCATTTATGACATTGTAGATGTTATTGAAGAAAGGTGTAAGCTGAAACAAGCATTAATTAAAGACAAACGCTTTGATTATTTAACTTTGTTGCCAGCTGCACAAACAAGTGATAAGACATCTGTGACAAGTGAAGGAATGCAACAAATTATTTATGAGCTGAAACAAGAATATGATTACATTATTATAGATTGCCCGGCAGGAATCGAGCAAGGCTTTCAAAATGCAATTGCAGGTGCTGATAAAGCAATTGTGGTTACTACTCCAGAAAAATCGAGTGTGCGAGATGCTGATCGTATAATCGGATTATTGGAAAAAGAGGAAATGGTTGAATCTCCACGTTTAATTATTAACCGCATTCGAAATCATATGATGAAAAATGGAGATATGCTTGATATTGATGAAGTTTTACAAATTTTATCTGTAGATCTAATTGGTATTGTGATAGATGATGATGAAGTGATTAAAGCTTCCAATAAAGGCGAACCAGTTGCGTTTAAACCTACTTCTAAAGCCTCTATTGCTTATCGGAATATTGCTAGAAGAATCTTAGGCGAAACAGTCCCGTTGCAATCATTAGATACAGAAAAAGGTATGATGCAAAAGCTTAAGCAATTTTTAGGCATGCGTTCTTAAATGCAGTAATTAATATAATACAGTCATACACAAAAAGCAGGCTTTTCCTGCTTTTTGTAGTATAAGAAAGCAATAACGAAATAGTAAAATAGCCACTTCCGTCTTCATCGCCGAGCAACTAGGCGACTTCACTTCATTGACCCTAAGCTAAGTCATCGTCGGTTCATAACTAAGAGGAAGGCCGACTAAAAACGGGCTTGGCACCCGACATCGGCATCACCCTGTTCTTAGTGGCGTGATTCCTAAATCTTTCGTTGATTTGTTCCATTCGCTACGTTGTTAACGCGCTAAAATAAACTACAGCTTTCGTTATAAGACTTAGCGATAAGCCAATTTTTTCTAATATCATATCAAAGTATTCAATTGTGCATTTTTGAATCGTTTCGCTCTTCCTCTTACTAACATATATTTGCAACTAGCTTCATATACTTGTACAAATGTGATTAGAAGGAATGAGAAACTATGAGTAGAGGAGTTAAGCAAGTACGTCAATCTATTGAACAAAGAAAAAAAACACGTAACATTATTTCACAGAATAGCGCATCAAAATCTGTCGTTACACCATTTGTGCAAGAGGAGGAAAAGCATGGGTTTGAACCGCTCTATACTGCAACATCAAGTAATGGGCGACAAGGAAAAATAGTAACAGGACTTTTATGGAAAGCAATTCTTTCCGCTATCTTATTTTTGACGGTTGCAATTATTTGGCAGATGGAATCAACTCGACTACAAACCGCTAAATCCATTATAAGCACTGCCCTTATAGAGGAATTCCCATTTGCTAAAGTAAATCTATGGTATCAAGATACATTTGGTAGTCCACTTGCTTTCATGCCGGACGGAGCTCCAAAAGATCAGGTCGTAAATGAGAATGCTCCAGTAATTCCAGTAAACGGTAATGTTTCTGAATCTTTTCAAACGAACGGTACAGGAATAAAAATTTCACCTAATGAAAAATCAGATATAATGGCGTTGGAACAGGGGATTGTCATTTTTGCTGGAAACGATCGGCAAACAAATAAAACAATTGTCATTCAACATCCAGATGATAGTATTACCACGTACGGTGAATTAAGTAATATTGATGTTCACTTATACGAACATGTTGCTAAGAAGCAACCTATTGGCCAGTTTGTTCCGACTGAAAATAACCAAGCAGTTTATTTTTCTATTGAGAAGGATAATCAATATATAGACCCCGTTCAGGTGATAAAAGTTGACGATGTGGAATAGTTTATTGCCAAAAATTCACTTCCATCCTATTTTACTGCTTTTTCTCCTGATTTCTTTTTTTACGGGTACATTTATGCAACTGGCTATTTTATTGTTTATTGTGTTTTTTCATGAATTAGGTCACTACATAATGGCATTACAATTTAAATGGCGTATAAAGAAAATTATGCTCTGGGTATTTGGTGGTGTCATGGACACAGAAGAGCATGGGACCAGACCTGTGAGAGAAGAGATTCTGGTCATTTGTGCCGGACCCTTTCAGCATATTGTATTATACGTTATTGCGCTGGTGGCAGTTGATACAGGGGTAATATCCTCATCCATATTTGATACTTTTATGTACTATAATACGACTATATTTATTTTTAATTTATTACCCGTATTACCTTTAGATGGAGGGAAATTACTTCAGCTTATCATATCAACAAAATGGCCATACAAAACGGCATACTATCGATCGATTTATTTCTCGTTGATTGCTTGTCTTTTTTTGCTTGGCACTTCTTTAGTTATCCAACCATTTACACTAAGTACTTTTTTGTTGTGCCTTTTCTTACTGTTTGAAAATAAAAATGAATGGAAAAAACGGTACTATGTATTTACAAGGTTCCTTCTTAAGCGTTTTGAAACAAGACATAATCCAATTTGCCGGACAAGATCTATTAGGGTGAAAGCAGAAAAATCGTTACTAGAAGTTTTTTCTTATTTTTACCGTGGATGGAGTCACAATATTTACATTATATACCCAAATGGCTCCATAAAGCTTATGAATGAATATGATTGCCTATATTGGTATTTTGAAGCTAAACGGTACAAAGATACAGTTGGTGACTTAGGTGATTTGACTAATAACACGAAGTAGTATTGTCATTTTATAGGTGTTCGATATTTACCCTGAATTGTAGAATGTAAAGCGATTGATGGTACAAGATCTTCTAACACTATAAACAAATGCGGATAAGAGGCAATGTAATAAATGAAGCGTTCATTTGTATAGAAAGCATTATTTTCCCGAGAAGTTATCATAAACTTATTGACAATGAATGTATTGTAATGGTAACATTAATACGTTATTCATCGTAGCACCAGTGCTACAACCGCTCAGAACAGGTTGTAAACTCAATGTGTAGTACCTGTATGGCGAGTCTTAGTTTATGGGAGGTGCAAAGTATATGTATGCTATTATTGAAACTGGTGGCAAACAAATGAAAGTAGAAGAAGGTCAAGAAATCTTCATTGAAAAAGTTGCTGCTGATCAAGACGAGACGGTTACATTTGACAAAGTTCTTTTTGTTGGTGGAGATGATGTAAAAGTTGGTGCTCCATATGTAAATGGTGCATCGGTAACTGCTAAAGTTGCTAAACATGGTCGTCAAAAGAAGATTACTGTGTTTAAATATAAGCCAAAAAAGAATTATCATCGTAAGCAAGGTCATCGTCAGCCTTACACTAAATTAGTGATTGATAAAATCAACGCTTAGAGGTTACTTATGATACAAGTAATTGTTTTTCGTGAAGATGAACAAATAAGAGCATTTGAACTTTCCGGACATGCTGAAAGCGGTCCTTATGGATATGATTTAGTGTGTGCAGGAGTGTCTGCAGTATCCGTTGGTTCTATAAACGCAGTTCTGGCTTTATGTGAAGTGGATCTTGATATAAACCAAAGTGATAATGGCGGTTATCTTCATGTAACAATACCAGACTATATTTCTTCTGAAGAAATGCGTCGAGTTCAATTATTATTTGAAGGTATGCTTGTATCACTTTCGTCCATAGAACAGGATTATGGACAATTTATTACTATTCAAGATAAATAAGGAGGTGTATCTTATGCTACGTCTAGATTTGCAGTTTTTCGCACAGAAAAAAGGTGCTGGTAGTACAAAAAACGGTCGTGATTCCGAATCCAAGCGGCTTGGTTCTAAAAGTGCTGATGGCCAATTTGTAACAGGTGGATCTATTCTTTACCGTCAACGTGGAACGAAGGTTTATCCTGGTGAGAACGTTGGTCGCGGTGGAGATGATACACTTTTTTCAAAAATCGATGGTGTTGTAAAGTTTGAACGTTACGGGCGTAATCGTAAAAAAGTAAGTGTATACCCTGTTGCTAAAGAAGCATAATACAAAACTCCAGCCAATTCATTGGCTGGAGTTTTTAACGTTTAATATTATTTTTTTCTATAGAAAAAAGGAACCAAAACAAAACGTGGAAAATGAAAGAACCCACAAGGATTGAAAAATGACTTAGGAGAATGAATGACCTTTTTTGCGTTTTCTGCTATACTTTTGGACATGTGGGAGGATGTTATATGAATGCAGAAGAAGCTGTTCGTTTCATGCAGCATTATCGGCATGACTTAATGAATCATTTACAAATAATTCACGGTTATGCTTCAATGGGCAATGTTAAAAAGATAGAAGAAAAGATAGTTGATATCATTCATTGTTATAATATGGAACGAAAATTAATGCACCTACAAGCAAATGAGTTTTGTTTATGGGTGATGAAGCACGCTTATATGTATGTGGATGTAAAATTAGAGTACGATATACATACGGAAGGAAAGCGGGTTGAAAGTATAGACCAAATATTAACGGAGCAATGTGAGCAATTTTTAGCTGTGGTAAAGAAGCTGAAGCTCAAAGATGAATTTATAACGGTTCATTTAGTTGTTAAGCAGGAACAGAAGGATTGGATAACAATGTATTTCTCAGTAAGTGAATTTTTTAATCATGCACAGTTAAAAGAACAACTGCATCGGTTGGAGACGCATTTTCCTTTAACTGTAATGGACAATAGTGACATTGTAGAATGCTCTTTTTCTGTTCCGTGTAATTGAAAGAGGTGAGGACATGTTTGTAGATCAGGTAAGTGTTTATGTTAAAGCTGGTGATGGTGGTAATGGCCTTGTCGCATATCGTAGGGAAAAGTATGTACCTAAAGGCGGCCCTGCTGGAGGCGATGGTGGCAATGGAGCTGATGTTAAATTTAAAGTGGATGAAGGGCTGAACACTTTAATGGATTTTCGGTATAATCGCCATTTTAAAGGAAAACGTGGCGAAAATGGGATGAGCAAAAACCAACATGGAAAAAACGCCCCTCATTTAGTTGTTCCAGTACCACCTGGGACAACAGTAATAGATGAAAGCACCGGAGAATTAATTGCTGATTTAACGGAACATAATCAAGAAGCTGTGATTGCAAAAGGGGGTCGAGGCGGTAGAGGGAATTCACGCTTTGCAACTCCAAGAAATCCAGCGCCAGATATAGCAGAGAATGGCGAGCCAGGACAGGAAAGACAAATAAAGGTGGAATTAAAGCTAATCGCTGATGTCGGATTAATCGGTTTTCCTAGTGTTGGAAAATCTACCTTCTTATCTGTAGTAAGTGCTGCAAGACCTAAAATTGCAGATTATCATTTTACTACATTAGCTCCCAATTTAGGTGTTGTTGATACAAATGACCAGAGAAGCTTTGTTATGGCTGATCTTCCAGGTTTAATTGAAGGAGCACATGAAGGAGTAGGATTAGGTTACCAATTTCTGCGTCATGTAGAAAGAACGAGAGTACTTGTTCATGTCATTGATATGGCTGCAACAGAAGGTCGGAATCCTTATGATGATTATGTTAAAATTAATCAAGAACTAGAGCAGTATGATTCTAAATTGATGACACGACCCCAAATTATAGCGGCAAACAAGATGGATATGCCGGGTTCAAAAGAAAATTTGGAAGTTTTTAAGGAAAAGCTACAAAATAAACATCCTGTTTATGAAATATCTGCACTCACAAAAGATGGCGTTCGCGATATATTATTTGCGATTGCTGATAAATTAGAAAAAATACCAAAAAGTGCTGTGGATGAAGAAGAAGCTGTTCCAAAAGAAGAGAAAGTTATCTATCGTTATCATAAAGAAGAAGATCCGTTTGAAATTACGCGAGATGATGATGGTGCTTATGTATTATCTGGACATCGCATTGAAAAGTTATTTAAGATGACTGATTTTAACCACGATCAAGCTGTACAGCGGTTTGCACGTCAGCTAAGAAAAATGGGAGTTGATGATGCTTTAAGAAAACGAGGTGCAGAGGACGGAGATACGGTTCGTATATTAGAATTTGAGTTTGAATTTATGGAATAAGAACATGTGCCAAACGAAAAAAGTATAAAGGTTAAAGATGTTCATTTCTAGCTACATTCGTAGAGGCTGGGTAAAAGCTTCTAGAATGTAGTTTCACTTTATTTTCAACAGAATCATTTTTATATTAGAAAATATAGGGGGATAACGTAGTGACAGCAACTATTGGCTATTTGGGACCAAAAGGTACGTTTACAAAACTAGCAGTGGACAAGACATTTAATGGCGAGGTAAAACATAGTTATTCTACAATACCAGCATGTATTGATGCAGTAAATAATGGGGAGATTAATATCGGTGTTGTACCATTAGAAAATGCTATAGAAGGCACGGTTCAATTGACCGTTGATTATTTAGTACATCAAGTACGTTTGCCGATTATGGCAGAAATTGTTGTTCCTATACAGCAACATCTTTTGGTGCACACTAGTTTCACCGGAAAAATGGCTGATATAAAGGAAGTGCACTCTCATAGTCATGCTATTGCACAATGTCATCAGTATATTCATCAACACTTACCAAATGCAACGCTTCATTTTACTTCATCTACAGGTAAAGCAGCAGAACTAATAAGTGAAAGAAAAGGAGAACCAGTAGCTGCAATTGGTAATCAATTAGCTGCTAATATATATCGACTCCATACAATACAGAAAAACATTCATGATTTTCCGAATAATCATACGAGGTTTATTGTGTTAAGTAAACAACAGGAATTGGTAAAAATAGCACATCCCGTTCAATCAGAGAAAACAACGCTATTAATTACACTCCCAAGCGATTTTGCAGGAGCATTACATCAAGTATTATCTGCTTTTGCATGGAGAAAAATGAATTTGTCTAAAATTGAATCTCGTCCCATGAAAACAGGGCTAGGTAATTATTTCTTTATTATTGATGTTAATCAACCTTATGATGAAGTTCTCTTCCCAGGTGTAAAAGCAGAATTAGAAGCATTAGGCTGTCAAGTGACCGTTTTAGGGACATATCCAGTATATCAATTGGATCATTTATAAAATATAAGGAAAACTTTCTTTTCAACAACCAATCCACACCATTATGTAGAGATAATTCTATATTTAAATTTATCAACATTTAATCTTTCTTTGCATATGTTGATATAGAGTAATTAGCCCAGATATGACAGAGAGGAGTTTGATGAATTTGAAAATACACATTGTACAAAAAGGTGATACGATGTGGGAGATAGCTCAACAATATGGTGTGGATTTTGAAGAATTAAAGCAATTAAATAGTCAAATTTCCAGTCCAGACATGATTATGCCTGGGATGAAAATAAAAATTCCTGGAAATTCCAAATCAGTAAAACAAACACAAATGAAGGAAATGCAGCAACCTCTGAAAGAGCAACCATATAAAGAAATCCAGAAAAAGCCAACCCCTGTGATTAAGGAAGATGATAAGGAAAAACCTAAAATGGTGAAGCCGGAAATGCCGCCAATGCCGTCTATGCCACAAATGCCACCAATGCAACAAATGCATACCCAACCAATGATGCAAATGCCAGTAATGGAACAAGAGTTTCAAAATTATACAACAATCAACTTTCCGCAAATGCCAGCACAACCAAAGCAAGAAGCAAAGCCTGTTAAAAAGGAAAAGCCAAAAGAGGAGCCAAAACAGGTGAAAGCACAACAGCAACCAATGCCTCAGCCAATGCCAATGATGCAACCACAAGTTCCGATGGCTCCACTATGCTGTTACGTTATGGATCCGTGCTATCCACAAATACCTTTTCAGACGGTAGGACCGATCCCTTGGGCTTGTCATGGTATGGCGATGCCATCAATGCCAATGGCTTATGAGCACGGGCAACACGCTAGCATGATGGGAAGTCAAGGATATATGCCAACTATGGGAAATGAAATGATGCCGCAAATGCAGGCGAATATGGGGGGAGGAGCTCAAGCGTCTTGGAACAGTCAAATGCAATGTGGGTCTCAGGGTATGTATCGCAACCAAGTGGGAGAAGAAAGTCCTGACCAACATACATCAGAAATGCATGTGCCGTTGTATCCCCCGTTTCAAAATAATATGAATCAAATGCCATTTCCGATGCCTCCTGGGTATTATGAATCATCACAGAAAGAACAAAGGGAAGAGAAGGAAGATAAGTAATTGTTAAAAGGGGCGACATTTCCATCGTCTCTTTTTTATACTTTATAGGAGAGTATAAAAGTTTATATTATAAGAAAAACGATAGCTTTCCGCCAAAAAAAGTGACGACAAGCTAAGTTTTTCTAATATTTATTTGTTTTGTTTTTGTAAACACGATTACTGTCATATTCATACTAGCTGATTTTTTTCGGAGATAGCGGAGTGGTCAGTATCTCTAGAGTTTGCATATACTCAAACAAAGAAAAAAGCAAGTCAGCAATTGATAGCGCGGTAGCTGAGAGATTTTCCATTGCCGTGAATTGGGAGTTTGAAGTCTATATAGCGTCAGTGGTACCGTTAAGCAAGCGGAGAAAAAACACAGAGACTCGAAAATAATTGCAATGTTTCGCTGTCTGTAGTTTCCTTGTCCTGTGGAAACGTAGTGGGAAAACCTCGCAGAAAAGAGCGAACTTCTTTTTTTCGAAGAGGCCTTAGCGCTAGCGTATGGAAAGCGTTGCGTTTTTTCGCAGTGGTAACTAGCCACATTTCGCTTACATGTAATGTTGTATTAAAAGCCAATCAATAACAGTGTACATAAATAGAGTACGGGAAATATTGGGTTATAGCTAGGTCGATAAAAACTTTGTGAATTCCTATAGTGTGAAAAATTCATATTAATGGTATTATAATTAAAGTAAGTTTCCATTTACAGTAGATTTTCCTATGTAGCATTACGTTTAACGTGATTGTAAGAGCTTGAATACATGCTATAAAGGAATTGTATTTTGTGAAAAGTAAAACATACTTATGAATGAAATGTCTAATTAGTTAAGAAGAAAAAGGAAACAGACAACCAGTTTTATGGTTGCTAATATAAATAAGGAGGGCTTAAGTTGAAAAAAGAAGTAGACGAAATTGTAAGTTGGTTACAATTTCAAGTGGAAAAAACAGGCGTTAAGGGATTAGCTGTAGGTGTTAGTGGAGGTATTGATTCTGCTGTTGTGGCAGCATTAATTAAAAAAGCTTGTCCAGATAATTCTATAGGAGTAATTATGCCAATCCATTCAGGTAATTCTTCTGTAAAAGATGCGAAATCTGTAGTGGAGAAAATAGATATAGATCATGTAACAATTGATTTAGCTAAAATGAGAGATAATATGTATAACTCTATTCACTCAGAACTACAAGCAAATCAAATGTATAATACAAATAATGAAAAACTGGCGAAAGCCAATTTAAGTGCAAGAATACGGATGAGTACGCTATATACGATAGCAACTAATCATAATTATCTCGTTGTCGGCACAGATAATGCTGCGGAATGGTATACAGGTTATTTCACAAAGTATGGAGACGGCGGAGTGGATATTCTTCCTATTGTTGAATTTACAAAAGGAGAAGTGAAGGAATTAGCAGCTTATTTAGGGATTCCTGATGCTGTTGTAAACAAACAGCCTAGTGCAGATTTGTGGAAAGGACAGAGTGACGAAGAAGAAATGGGCATTCGTTATGCCGTGATCGACGCATATCTCAAAGGTGAAGATATTCCTCAAGCAGACCGTAAAAAAATTGAAACCATGCACAAAAGAACGGCACATAAGCGTGAAAGTTTACCCTTTTTTTCTCGAAAAAAATAGACTTTACCTATTATTAACTGTGTAAAAACACCTTCATGAACCAAACTATTGGTAAGGAGGTGTTTTTTTATGCGGTTTAAAATAAATATTATACTACTCAGTTTGGCTTTTATTGTGCTAGGTTGTACGAATGAAGAAGCCGAATATGATTATCAACACCATGAAAAAGACAATACGCAGCCTATTCATTATGAAACAGATAAGGAGAGGAAAGATCGTTTAAATATTCGAGAAGAGACAGTTGGAGAAAAAGGTGGCTATCCACAAAGTAAGCAAGACAATATAAATCGATCGGATTTTAAAAGTGGTTATGCTGATCCTTTTACCAATGAAGAATCAAAATTAATCGCAGAAGCATTACGAGATCATAAACAAATTAGTCAAGCTCAAGTCGCTTCTACAGCTGACCGTATTTTAATAGGAGTAAAGTTAAATGCGCATGTGACAGATGATGTTGGGGAAGACATTAAAAAAGAAGTAAAACAATTACTACCTCAAGCAAATAAAGAAATCATTATTTATACAGACGATGCGCATTGGGAGAAAATGAAAAATTTAGAAGCAAGGATAGAAGCAAAGGATAATGGTAAAAAAATGGAAGAGTTTATTAACCAATTTGTAAAGTGAGAAAAAGAAGTGGAAGGTGATTTTTACTTCCGCTTCCACTCGATTGGAAACGAAGTTGCGGGTTCTCTCCTCATTCCCAACGAATAGAAAAAGCCACAACCTTATTATTTTAATCTAAGTTAAATCTGTTAGAATGAAGAGGAGATGTACATAGCGAGAGAGCATTTTATTTCTGTTTCACTGTTAATTTCGTGAGCAGTACATACTACCTCAAAGGCTTATAAATTGGAGTAAGTGGTATTATGGGTATCTCTTTAAGAATTGGCTTATTTTTGATATAGTAAGAAAGGAAATTTCTAGAGAGGAGAATGTCCTCATGGCTGGTCATTCTAAATGGAAAAATATACAACGAAGAAAAAACGCGCAAGATGCAAAAAAAGGAAAAATCTTCATGCGGCATGCCAAAGATATATATACGGCTGCTAAGCAAGGTGGTGGTGATATGGCGTTAAACCCGAGTCTACGCCTTGCTGTTGATAAAGCAAAAGCTGATAATATGCCAAACGATAATATAGATCGTGCAATCAAAAAAGCAACCGGGTCATTAGACGGTGCCAATTTTGAAGAGTTAACATATGAAGGGTATGGTCCGGGAGGAGTAGCTGTCATTGTGCATGTTCTAACAGACAATAAAAACAGAACGGCAGCAGACATACGCCATGCATTCAAAAAAAACAATGGTAACCTAGGTGAAAATGGCAGCGTGTCGTTTATGTTTGACCGTAAAGGTTACATTGTTATTATCGATGAACAAGGTGAAATAGATGAAGACGAATTAACATTAGAAGCCTTGGAAGCTGGGGCTGAGGATATACAAGTAGAGGAAGGTACGTTTGAAGTATTTACAGATCCAGAAAATTTTCCAGAAGTTGTCAATTGCTTGGTGGAATCTGGTTACGCTATTGCTGATTCAGAAATAACACTTATCCCGCAAACAACTACTACTTTATCAGAAGAAGCCGCTACGCAAATGATGAATTTAATTGAAACATTAGAAGAAAACGAAGATGTACAAGATATTCATCATAATTTGGAAGTAACGGAATAATCGCTGTACACACTTTGACGTTAAACTTCTATTTCTTCAAGCTAGAAATAGAAGTTTATTCATTTCCATCAACTTATGATAGAATGAATGGATAAGGTAAAAGGAGTAGAGAAATGATTGCATATATACAAGGGAAGCTTACATATATACACGAAGAAGCGATTATTGTTGATGTACAGGGGGTTGGTTATGAAATTATTTGTGCCAATCCATTTGCTTTTCAAGATTTAGAAAATAAAGATATAAAAGTATATACATATCATCATGTTCGCGAGGATGCACAACTGTTATATGGCTTTAAGAACCTCGATGAAAAATATTTGTTTACAAAGCTTATATCTGTCTCAGGCATCGGCCCTAAAGGTGCGATCGCTATTATGGGGTCTGTTCATGTAGGAGAATTTGCTGCAGCAATTGAACGAGAAGATGAAGCTTTTTTAACTCATTTTCCAGGTATCGGGAAAAAGACAGCAAGGCAAATCATTCTTGATTTAAAAGGAAAATTAACTATTTCAACTACTGTAAATGAAGGACAGCAGAAAATAGATGAGCCATTTGATAATACAGCTGTTCAAGATGCTAAAGAAGCGTTAAAAGCTTTAGGCTACTCAGAAAATGAAATAAAAGCTACTTTATCTAAATTATCACATACAGGGTCTGAAACAACGGATATGTTAGTTCGTAAAGCATTAGCATTACTTATGAAAAATTAAGAGAGGAGGAGCAGGTTAATGGAAGATCGTATGGTCACTGGTGAACTGCAAGAAGAGGATGCAACTGTTGAATTAAGTTTGCGCCCGACGATGTTGTCACAATATATTGGACAGCATAAGGTGAAAGAAAACCTACGCATCTTTATTCAGGCTGCTAAAATGCGTGAGGAGCCTTTAGATCACGTTCTTTTATATGGTCCTCCAGGGCTTGGTAAAACAACGTTAGCAGCTATTATTGCCAATGAAATGGGTGTTCAATTTCGATCTACATCAGGCCCTGCTATTGAGCGAGCAGGTGACTTGGCAGCGATTCTTTCCTCTTTAGAAGCAGGTGATGTATTATTTATTGATGAAATCCACAGGTTGCCTAGAACCGTTGAAGAAGTTCTTTATCCTGCTATGGAAGATTTTTTTCTTGACATTGTGATCGGTTCAGGACCAAGTGCAAGATCTGTCAGAATAGATTTACCACCGTTTACATTAGTCGGGGCAACAACAAGAGCTGGTTTGTTATCTGCTCCGTTGCGTGATCGATTCGGGGTGTTGAGCAGGCTCGATTTTTATGATCCAGAAGATTTATGTATGATTATTGAACGTACTGCCGACATTTTTAATACAAGTATTACAAAAGAGGCAGCTTTGGAGGTTGCTGAACGATCTAGAGGTACGCCAAGAATTGCGAACCGTCTGTTAAAACGAATTCGTGATATTTCCCAAGTAAAAGGAGAACAGAAAATTAGTTTATCTACTACTGGTCAAGCATTAGAAATGCTACAGGTAGATAAACAAGGTTTAGATCATATCGATCATAAACTATTAAAGGGAATGATGAATCATTTTCAAGGTGGTCCTGTTGGCTTAGATACCATCGCAGCTACAATAGGTGAAGAACCGCAAACAATTGAAGATGTATATGAGCCGTTTTTATTACAGATTGGGTTTATTCAGCGAACACCACGGGGAAGAATAGTAACGCAAGAGGCTTATGAACACTTTGGATGGAAGGATAGAGCGGATAATGAACCTCGGTAAAGTCTTTATTGTACTAGGAATTATCTTCTTGCTAATGGGAGTTATTTGGAATTTCATCGGTAAGTTACCAGGGGATATCACGTGGAAAAAAGGAAATGTGATTTTTCATTTTCCTATTGTTACATCTATTGTGGTTAGCTTAATTCTAACATTGTTGTTTTATATTTTTGGCAAGTTTCGATAAAAGTAAGGAGTTTCATCATGAATATTGAAGAATTTGACTTTGATTTACCAAAAGAATTAATTGCTCAGACGCCGTTAAAAGAACGTACGGCTTCAAGGCTTCTTGTTTTAAATAAACAAACGAAAGCTATTTCTCACCACCATTTTTTTGATGTAAAGCAATTTTTAAAACCGGGGGATTGCCTTGTATTAAATAATACCCGAGTATTACCAGCAAGGCTTCATGGTATAAAAGAGGATACGGGAGCAAATGTTGAAATATTGTTGTTACATCAAGTAGACGGGGATTCGTGGGAAATACTTGCAAAGCCAGCGAAAAAAGTAAAGCTTGGAACGGTAATCCGTTTTGGAGATGGTCTCTTAACTGCAACAGTTACGCAAATCAAAGAGCATGGCGGTCGAGTGGTGGATTTCGCTTATACAGGAATCTTTTATGAGGTACTAGATCAATTAGGTGAGATGCCATTACCTCCTTATATCAAAGAACAACTTCCTGAAAAGGAACGTTATCAAACCGTTTATGCAAAAGAAGAAGGATCTGCTGCAGCTCCTACTGCTGGACTTCATTTTACGAAGGAGCTATTAAATGAATTAGAGCAAATGGGGGTATGCATTGCTTTTATCACATTACATGTAGGACTAGGTACTTTTCGCCCGGTAAGTGTAGAGACAGTGGAAGAACATGAGATGCATGCAGAATTTTATCATATGGATCAGAATACAGCGGATTTGCTTAATGACGTTAAACAATCTGATGGTCGAATTATTTCAGTAGGTACTACATCTACACGTACTTTAGAGACCATTGCTAGGGATAATCATGGAACTTTTAAGCAAGCTAGTGGTTGGACAGATATCTTCATTTATCCTCCTTATCAGTTTCAAGCAGTTGATGGTTTAATTACTAATTTTCATTTACCTAAATCCACTTTATTAATGTTAATTAGCGCATTTGCTGGTAAAGATGCTGTGATGGAAGCATATCGTGAAGCTGTACAAGAGCGATATCGTTTCTTTAGTTTTGGAGATGCCATGTTTATATATGCTTAAATATACGCTTAACCACAGTGAATGATTTTGCAATAATTTTAACGTACTTTGCATGAAAAGATCACCCAACTGCTGAAAGAACGACTTTATTGATAAAGGAAGAGTAAATCATGACACCAATTACTTATGAATTAAAGAAAACATGTAAACAAACAGGCGCTAGATTAGGGCGTGTACACACTCCACATGGATCGTTCGATACTCCAACATTTATGCCGGTGGGGACATTAGCAACCGTAAAGACAATGAGTCCAGAAGAGTTAGCAGAGATAAATGCCAATATTATTTTATCTAACACCTATCATTTATGGTTGCGACCGGGTGAAGATATTATTAAAGAAGCTGGCGGCTTACATCAGTTTATGAATTGGAATGGAGCAATTTTGACCGATTCAGGCGGATTTCAAGTGTTCAGTTTGAGTGAAAATAGACATATTACGGAAGAAGGAGTTCATTTTCGTAGTCATTTAAACGGGGAAAAGCTATTTTTATCTCCGGAGAAAGCCATTCAGATACAAAATGCTTTAGGCTCCGACATTATGATGGCGTTAGATGAATGTCCACCTTATCCTGCAGAGTATCAATATATGAAAAGTTCTGTAGAACGAACTTCACGTTGGGCTGAAAGATGCTTAAAAGCACATGAACGAAAAGGGGAGCAAGGTTTATTTGGTATTATCCAAGGTGGAGAATATGAAGCATTAAGAAAGCAAAGCGCGCGTGATTTAATTTCCCTTGATTTTCCTGGTTATGCCATTGGCGGATTATCTGTTGGGGAGCCAAAAGACGTCATGAATCGTGTGCTTGAATTTACGACACCTTTCATGCCTAGTCATAAACCAAGATACTTAATGGGCGTTGGTTCGCCTGATTCTTTAATTGATGGCGCGATTCGCGGGGTGGATATGTTTGATTGTGTCCTTCCTACTAGAATTGCAAGGAACGGTACTTGTATGACGTCGAACGGTCGTT
The DNA here is from genome assembly GCF_900166595.1 of Virgibacillus dokdonensis. NCBI lineage: Bacteria > Bacillati > Bacillota > Bacilli > Caryophanales > Bacillaceae > Virgibacillus > Virgibacillus dokdonensis. Next base: position 1,780,904 of record NZ_LT745763.1, read on the forward strand.
TAGTTGTGCGGAATGCAAAATATGCACGTGATTTTGCACCCATTGATAAAAATTGTGACTGCTATGTTTGTAAAAATTACACACGTGCCTATATACGTCATCTAATTAAATGTAATGAAACGTTCGGGTTCAGACTTACTACTTATCATAACTTATATTTTCTGTTAAAATTAATGGAGCAAGTACGAAAAGCGATTAGCGAAGATCGTCTTGGCTCATTTAGGGAGGAATTCTTTGAGCAATACGGTTTTAATAAACCGAATGCTAGGAATTTTTAACGTGTAGAAGGGAGGAATAGAACAAATGGAAATGTTAGCAACGTTAGCACCACTTATTCTGATGTTTGTGCTTCTGTATTTTATACTTATTCGACCACAACAAAAGCGCCAAAAGCAAGTCAGAGAAATGCAATCTAATTTGCAAAAAGGGGACGCTGTAGTTACGATTGGCGGTTTTCATGGAGAGATTCATGCAATGGATGAAGATACGCTAGTTTTACAAGCTGGAGATGGATCTAAATTAACTTATGATCGTTCAGCAATCCGCGAAGTAAAACAACAATAACTATGACGGTTACGCAATAAGGGATAAGCAATGGACGAGCGTCTGTTGCTTATGCCAGCGAACAGGAAAATTTTATACATAGGTATAAAGTAATAAAGGAACACAAAGGCGATTGCTTTTGTGTTCCTTTTTTGGTGAAAAATGGTTTGGCACCACAAAAAGATAGAATTGCTCTAGTATAATTGTTTAGTTATTTATCGCTTGACGACTCATCTCCAACGATGTTGACACCTAATGCACCACCAAATAACGCAGCGGCCATATATCCAGCGTGGTGAAGGGATTGTTCAAATGTAAATCCTTGTTGGTAGCCTAAGTATTGTACAGATAAAACGAATAATGTAAATCCCATTCCTGTAATTAGGCCAATGACCCATCCTTTTGTTTTTCCTTTAACGCCTGCTGCAAGCCCCCCAAGAAATAAACTGATAAGGCCAATGACGAAAGTGACCCATGACAAAGCAGGATCATTAAACGTAGTAAAGCGAAGCAACAAAGCTAATACAAAACTTGCGAGCATCATAAGTCCTAAAACAATAACCCATCCATATAATAATGCTACCCATTGTTTACTTTTCATAACGATTGCCTCCTTTCCAGATTGTCCACTTACTTTCATCCTATTCACTTAGAAAAAATAATAGACGAAAAATATTTTCTTTTTTAATGACATATAGTTGAAATATAGCGTAAAAAGGTAAGCATAGAAGGTGGGGAGTTAGTTGGAAATAATAGTAGCTTCAGTGATTTTTATTTGCTGTTACGTATTTATTATGACAGAACAAATCAATCGTGCAGTCGTCACTTTAACAGGTGGAGTGTTGTTGTTATTAACAGGGATATATTCTGCAGAACGTATGTTAACAGAATATATTGATTGGAACACGATTGCGCTTTTATTTTCCATGATGGTACTAATAGCAATAACAGAAAAGACAGGCTTGTTTGCTTTTATAGCTATTCGCTTTGCGCAAAAGGTTAAAGGTGATCCAATACCTTTATTAATTGGTGCTGGGGTGTTAACAGGAATTGGTTCTGCTCTATTAGATAACGTAACAACGGTATTAATATTTGTTCCTATTATGCTTAAAATAACCAAGTTATTAAAGCTTCCATCGTTTCCGTACTTGCTAATGATTATTTTCAGCTCTAATATTGGTGGTGCAGCAACGTTAATTGGTGATCCTCCTAATATTATGATTGGACAAGCGGTGGAGCATTTAACATTTTCATCGTTTTTAATTCATATGGCTCCAATTGCTATAATGATGTTCGGAGTGATGCTATTATTTGTTTTGGCGTTGTTTCGTAAATCGTTACGTAGGGCAGATTTTGATGTCAAAGAATTATTAGCTATGGATGCACAAGCGTACTTGCACCGAACACCCATGTTATATCAGTCGATTACTGTTCTTCTATTAACGATAACGGGTTTTTTATTACACGCATTTTTGTATGTTGAATTAACTACAGTAGCATTATCTGGAGCTGTGTTACTTCTTCTTTTGACAGAAAAAGAATTAGCGTCGGGAAAGATTTTTGAAAAAGTGGAGTGGGTAACGTTATTCTTTTTTATAGGCTTGTTCACGCTAGTAGGAGGTTTAGAAGAAGTAGGAGTTATTGATGAAATCGCAAGAGCAATTATAGTTATAACGGATGGGGATTATGTACAGACTGTATTATTAATACTATGGGTATCTGGATTGTTTTCTGGGATCGTAGACAATATCCCCTTTGTTGCAGCAATGATTCCTGTCGTTCAAGAGTTTGAAAGTTATGGAATGGTATATTTAGATCCTATTTGGTGGGCTTTAGCGCTAGGTGCTTGCTTAGGAGGAAACGCGACGTTAATTGGAGCATCTGCTAATGTAGTAGTAACAGGGCTTGCTGAAGGAGCTCACGAAAAAATATCGTTTATTCGGTTTATGTTATATGGATTTCCGTTAGTGATTATATCCTTAGTTGTTTCTACGATCTATATATATTTCCGTTATTTAGTTCCTTATATTGGATAAAAAATAAAAACACTTCCATACACGATGACTAATAAGGCAGGAAGTGTTTTATTTTTTTCCATTATCGTCTGATATTTTAAAAACTCCCCAATTTAAAGCCATTTTTGCAGAAAAGGGATTTGTTTCAATTCTTCTTTCGTTATAAAGCGAAGTAAAAATAAAAAAAGTATATAAATGAAACTTAATATAACAAAGATGATAATTAACAGTATAATCCCACCTTGCATATTTACGTATATACGTTGTAATAGCTCACCGACTCCCCAAGTCAATAAGAGAAGAGCAATCATTTTTGATATATCTAAAACAGGTATGCTAAATTTAATCGCTTTATACAAAGCTCCTAAATGTAAAAGTGTAATTAATACGACGCTTAAGGAAATAGCTATTGCAACACCAGTAATCCCAAAATTCGGATTGGATGCGAGTAAAAAAAGCATGGCAAGCTTACAAAAAGCACCAATTAAACTATTCCACATAGCAGCTTTAGCAAGGTCAAGTGCTTGTAATGCGGCTTGTAATGGAGCTTGGATATAAAGTAAAATAAAAAATGGAGCCATTATTGTGATAAATTTACTTGCATTAGCGGTTCCGTACATATATGTTAAAATAGGTACAGAAAATAAAGCCAGTACAATCGTAGCTATGGCTCCAGATGCAAAAGAAATCCGAATGGCTTGATGAATTCGGTAATGAATCATCCGTTTATTTTTTGTTGCCTCCGCTTCAGAAATAGAAGGGACTAAAGCGATGGATAAAGAATGGGTAATAAATGTTGGTAGAAACAGTAAAGGTAGTACATAACCTGTTAATTCACCGTATTGTTTTGTTGCTAATGTGGTGGATACCCCTGCTATGGCTAGACTTTGCGCAACAAGTATTGGCTCCAGAAAATGTGAAATAGATGCGATAAAGCGACTGCCTGTACTTGGTAAAGCAATGGAAAAAAGCTCCTTTATTGTAGATTTACTGGTTGCTAAATAAGAAAAAAAGTTTGTTCTTATTTTAATTCGTTTTTTTCGTTTGAATTTGTGCGTCATATAAATAAGTGACACAAATTCTCCTAAAATAATACTAAACATGGCTCCTGCTGCAGCATATTCAAGACCAAAAGGCAAGAGTAATTTAACAAACATTGCTACACAACTTATACGCACAATTTGTTCTAACACCTGTGCATAGCTTTGTGGTTTCATGTTTTGCTTTCCTTGGAAATAACCACGTAAAACGGATGAAATAGCTATAATAGGAATGATTGGGCTGATAGCTAACAGTGGGTATAGTGTTCTTTCGTCAGTCAATAGATGTTTGGCGACAAACGGTGTCGCTGTAATCATTAAAGTGGTAAAGACGATACTAGAAATACCTGTAATGACCAAGGATACGATGACAATTTTTTTTGTTTTTGCTTCATCGCCACGAGCTTCTGCTTCAGCAATACGTTTAGAGATAGCAACAGGTAAGCCAAGCTGTGTTAATGTGATGACGAGAAAAAATGTCGGTAAAGCCATCATATAAAGACCAACACCTTCTTCACCAATCAATCGAGCGACGACGATTCGATTGATAAAGCCTAGAAAACGAGTGATCATACCTGCAAGAATAAGAATAAGTGTACCTTGTAAAAAAGTTTGTTTCGTCATCTTGACGACCTGCCTTCTCAAATAATGGAATATCATATACAATGATATATATGCAAATTAATGGTCCAAGCATGACAAGAATAAGCAAATAAGAATATTTTAACTCCATAAAAGGAGGGAGTTCTGTTGGAAATCGTACAAACTGTATCTGAATGGAAAGAAATGGTCCGTCCAGCTTTGCAAAGTAAGGCGGAAGAATTTCATTTAATGGGATATGAAGAAGCAACGCCAGAAGATGTTTGGAAATGTCTTGTAGGGAAAGTATGGAAAGGCGACCCTGAAAAAAGAATTTATGAAGTAGTACAAGACATTTTTCAATTAACAACAGCGACTTACATTAGTTATTTAACTGTAAGTGCACAGCAAAATGATGATTTATTTGCTTCTATTGCAGCAGTTACGAATACAGAAATGAACCATCATTAAATTACTACATAATGAATGACCCTAATGATAAGAGGGAGGACAATTTGTAATGAAAATGAGAGGCAGAATTGTTGCCTTTTTTCTAATCGTACTTATCTTTGCTGGTACAATTGGAACAACGGTTACAGGGATTACAAAAGATATTAATTTAGGTTTGGACTTACAAGGTGGATTTGAAGTTCTATATAAAGTTGAACCAGTTGACACTCAACAGGAGGTAGACCGTACAACGTTAGAATCAACGGTAGAGACTTTAAATGATCGTGTGAATCGACTTGGAATTAGTGAAGCAAGTATAGATATTGAAGGAGAAGACCGCATTCGTGTCCAGCTTGCTGGAGTAGAAAATCAAACCGAAGCAAGAGAGTTACTATCAACAACAGCACAGCTTTCTTTTCGTGATGTTAATGATAAAGAGCTTTTAAGTGGCAATGATGTTAAAGAAAATAGCGCGAAGCAGGATTTCGATCCTAAAAGTAATCAACCAATCGTTACATTAGAATTGAAGGATGCAGAGAAATTTGGTGAAGTAACGAGTAAAATAAAGGATATGAATAACCCAGAAACGACTTATCCAGATAATTTATTAGTCATTTGGATGGATTACAAAGAAGGTGATTCTTTTGCAGAAGAGTATGGAAAAGAGGATCCTAAATATGTTTCTGCTCCTAGCGTAACGCAGACATTAAATACGAACCAAGTCATGATTTCTGGTAATTTCACCGTGGAATCTGCAAAGCAATTAGCCAATGTCATTAATTCTGGTTCCTTACCAGTACACATGGTCGAGAAATATTCTACATCGGTAGGAGCACAGTTTGGGGAGCAGGCGTTAAACAAAACCGTTTTTGCAGGATTTATTGGTGTTGGCATCATCTTTCTCTTTATGATAGCTATTTATCGTTTCCCTGGTTTAATTGCAGTAATTAATTTAAGCATCTATATTTACCTTATTCTATTTGTATTTGAATTAATGAATGGTGTATTAACGTTACCAGGTATTGCTGCCCTCATCCTCGGTGTAGGTATGGCTGTTGATGCCAATGTCATTACATTCGAGCGCATTAAGGAAGAATTACGCACTGGAAAATCGTTAATTTCTTCATTTAAAGCTGGTACGAAGAATTCACTTTCAACCATATTAGATGCAAACATAACGACGCTAATTGCAGCTTCCGTATTATTTATTTTCGGAACAAGCTCCGTCAAAGGTTTTGCAACGATGTTAATCGTTAGTATTCTTGTGAGCTTTATTACGGCTGTCTTTGGTACTCGTTTACTTTTAAGCTTATGGATTAAAAGTCCGTTTTTAAAACAGCGTCCTAGTTGGTTTGCTGTAAAAAGGTCAGACATTAAAGATATTAAGGATAAGCAAGTTGAAGAAGCAAAATTATTTAATCGAGAAATCAATGTTGTTCAACATCGAAAGAAATTCTTTTGGATATCAACGATTATGGTTGTGCTAGGAATCGTTTCCCTTGCCTTATTTAAATTAAATCCAGGTATCGATTTTACAAGTGGTTCAAGAATTGAAATTTTAGCTGAAACTAGCATCACTACAGATGAAGTAGAGAAGGAGTTTGGCAAGCTTGATCTTGAAGTGAAATCGATCGTTTCTTCAGGGGAAAATGGAGAGATGGCCATTGCGAGATTTGATAGAGTATTAAGTAAAAACAAAATTGCTGAAGTGAAAAGCCATTTTGTAGATACTTATGGCAATGAGCCAAACGTTAGTGTTGTTTCACCAATTGTTGGTGAAGAGCTCGTGAAAAATGCGGCTTACGCTGTCGCCATTGCTTCTATATTTATGATTATTTATGTCACTATTCGTTTTGAATTCTTTTTCGCTATTACGGCGATAATTGCTTTATTACACGATGCTTTCTTTACGATCGCGATTTTTAGTGTTACGCAAATTGAATTTGATATAACCATTGTGGCAGCGATTCTTACAATTGTTGGTTATTCTATAAATGATACCATTGTTACTTTTGACCGAATTAGAGAGAATTTAAGGAAAAAGAAAAAAATTAAATCGTATAAAGAGCTTGCTAGCGTTGTTAATCGAAGCTTAGTACAAACGTTTGTACGTAGTATCAATACGTCCATTACCACATTAATTGCTGTATTAGCATTTTTATTTCTAGGTGCTGAATCAATTGGTGGATTTGCAATTGCTTTAACGTTTGGTTTATTAGCTGGTACGTATTCGTCACTTTTCTTAGCCTCACAATTATGGCTTGTATGGCGAGGAAAAATGATTAAGAAAAAACCAGTTGATTTTACAAAGAAAAAGCGTGTAGAAGGCCCACAAGTATAGACAATAAGGAGAGGCTCTCATCAAACGTCTAGGTACGTTTGGTGTAGAGCCGTCCTTGCTTTTAAAGTGTTTATAGAAAAGGGAAAAAGGGTATATAATACTGCGTTTGTTAAAAGGAGGGGAATATGTGAGAGGTCAAACATATGTTATATTTACCATTGTTTTTGTGATTATCGTAGCAGTATTTGCCGTTACGAATGTGGAGACAGTGGAGGTCAATTACCTCTTTTGGTCCGCGGAATCACCGTTAATATTAGTCATTCTATTTTCCGTACTAATGGGCGGTTTAATAACTGCAACAGTAGGGTTAATTAAGATGTACCGTATGCAAAGAGAAATGAAGCGCCTTGAAGCTGAAAATTTCAACTTGATGAACAGGTTAGAAGAAGAAGGTATTTCACACCCTAAAGAAGAAAGCGAAGCGCTTCAATTAACTGAGGAGAAAGAAAAGTAGTCTTTAACTAATTTCATGACAAAAAATATAGAGGAAATGTAGTTGCTCCCCCTGTAACTATTTATGTATAATGGATAGGTCAGGGGGGTAAATTATGTTGGCAAGCAAGGCAAATTGGAATTTTATCGAACAAGAAATAGCGAACGTAGAAAGGGACAACGACTCCCTGTCTATTTCCCCTATCATTGAAAAATTACTGGTACAAAGAGGGGTTACGACGAAACAAGCTGTATCTAAATTTTTAAAACCAGATTTAGAAGACTTACATAGTCCAGATAAACTTCTTTCCATAGATAAAGCAGTAAAAAGAGTGAAATTAGCAATTGAACAAGGTGAAAAACTACTTGTGTTTGGTGATTATGATGCTGATGGAGTTACTGCTACGACGGTTTTGATAAAGGCATTACAAGAATTAGGTGCTCTGTGCGACTATTATATTCCGAATCGCTTTACAGAGGGGTATGGTCCAAATGAAGCTGCTTTTCGACAAGCACATCGAGAGGGATATACACTTATAATAACAGTAGACACGGGTATTGCCGCTATGGAAGAAGCAAAAATAGCGCAAGAATTAGGCATGGATGTAATCATCACAGACCATCATGAGGTTCAAGAAAATGTACCAGAATGTTATGCGATTATTCATCCTAAATGCTCACCTGATTATTTGTTTCAGGAGTTAGCTGGCGTTGGCGTAGCATTTAAATTTGCGCAAGCATTGCTTGGATATCTTCCCAAGCAATTGTTAAGTTTTGTTGCAATAGGTACTGTAGCAGACCTTGTACCGTTAGTGGATGAAAATCGTATATTGGTATACAACGGCTTAAAAGAATTAGCAAACACCACCAATCCAGGTTTAAAAGCTTTAAAACAGACTGCTAACATTAACGGTAATGTAACAGAAGAAGATGTGGGTTTTGCTATCGGGCCCAGACTAAATGCTGTAGGAAGACTTCAATCAGCAGACATGGCAGTAGAATTAATGCTAACCGAAGATCCACAAGAAGCTATAACCATTGCTGAAGAAATGGAAGAGATAAATAGCGAAAGACAACAAATTGTGCAAAAGATTGTAAAAGAAGCAGAGCGATTACTATCTGATAAAGAGCAGCAAGACGTTATTGTTGTAGCAAAGGAAGGTTGGAATGAAGGGGTATTAGGAATTGTTGCTTCTAAGCTAGTTCGTAAATGGGACAGACCAGCAATTGTTCTGTCTATTAAACCAAATGAAGGAATTGCAAAAGGATCTGCCAGAAGCATCCCAGCTTTTGATTTATTTCACAATTGTATGCAAGTAAATCATTTATTCGAGCAATTTGGTGGACATTCTCAAGCAGCAGGGATGACATTAGCATTAACGAATGTTCAACCGTTGGAACTAGCTTTAAACAAACAAATCGCTCAACAATTAAGCGAGTCAGACTTCAAACAAGAGTTAAACATTCATGCCACTTTACCTGTTTCACAAATAAATATTCCTTTAATTAAGGAAATTCAACAATTAGCTCCATTTGGAATGCATAATTCGAAACCGTTGTTTCATATAAAAGCTATACCAGAACAATCAAGGCAAATTGGGAGTATGAAAAATCACCTTAAATTGCAGTTCACAGAAAATAATCAACAACTTGATGCGATCGGTTTTGGCTTTGGAGAGTTGTACAACTACCTTACTCCTCATACGCCTGTTAACATCGTAGGCGAGTTAAGCATTAATGAATGGAATGGCAGTCAAAAACCACAGCTAATGATTCAAGACTTGTCTATTGATGAATGGCAGCTGTTTGATCATCGTGGAAAGCGGCAAGCAAATTTAAATGAATTTATTCATTCATACTCATCTGTTTTTAGTATAGGAGATCGTACCCGTGCGGAGTCTTTAGGAATCCCTCATAAAGATTATCAAGACGACTGGTCTTCGTTGGAAAATGTGGATACATTAATTTTATTTGCACTGCCATCAAACTTAAAAGACTTAGAAGCATTACTGAAACAAATTAAGCCAAAAAATATTCATCTGTGTTATTATGTAAAAGATAGCATTTATTTGCGTGCTTTTCCGTCTAGAGATGACTTTAAAAAGATGTATATTTTTTTACAACAGAAAAAAGTAGTATCCATTGATAAAGATTTACCTCCATTTGCACAAACAAATGGTTGGAGCAAGGATAAATTGTTGTTCTTAATTCATGTGTTTTACGAACTTCATTTTATACAGATAGAAGGCAGAATAATACAGGTTGAAGAAAAGCCATTAAAAAAAGATTTGCAGGAGTCAGCAACATATCAGAAACGTTTACAGCAAGCTGAGATTGAAAGGAAATTGTACTACTCAAATTACGAGCAATTAAAAAAACATTTTACAAACTGTATGGAACATTTGGGAAGGCCCAAGGAGGAACAAAGCTATGGATTATAAAAAATATATTAAAATTGTAGAAGATTGGCCAAAGAAAGGAATTAAATTTAAAGACATTACACCATTAATGGCAAATGGGGAAGCCTTTCATTCAGCAGTAGACGAAATTGTGGATTACGCGAAACAAAAGGAAATAGATGTCGTTGTAGGTCCAGAAGCAAGAGGATTTATTATAGGGTGTCCAGTCTCTTATTCGTTAGGAGTTGGATTTGCGCCAGTGAGAAAAGAAGGAAAACTTCCTCGTGAAGTCATTAAAGTGGATTACGGTTTGGAATACGGAAAAAATGTCTTAACCATTCATAAAGATGCGATTAAACCTGGTCAACGTGTATTAATTACAGATGATTTATTAGCAACAGGGGGGACGATTCAAGCAACCATTCAATTAGTAGAAGAACTCGGAGGTGTTGTTGCTGGATGTGCATTTATTATTGAATTAAGTTATTTAAACGGAATGGACAAACTAAAAGGCTATGATGTACTATCTTTGATGCGTTTTTAATGTGCCAATTAGGTCTGACGATAAGCCCTCGTTAGGCCTATTGTTATTACTGTCATATACATAATCTGGTCAACCAAGGGGTTGATCAAAGCTTAATGAATGCTAACAATACATATCATACATTCCCTTATTACCAAGATGGCTATTAAAAATGCATCTCAGATATATTGTCAAATTAAATGATAATAGCGATGAGAATAGTGAAAAATTTCCAAGTAATCTTTTTTAAAAGCCAGTATACTATATTTTTAGGCAAGTACATTTACTCAACTCGATTTTTTTCTAGTTGGCTAATTCTAACAATGGACACATGTATTTGAAAAGCATATAATGAAACTATTTAAATAACTAAAAATTAGACTCGATTTCGCGAATAAAGGTGATTTTTTATGGCAAAAACCGATATAATGACAATAGATGATATTTTAAATAAGGCAAGTCAGTATCTGTCGGAAGATGATACTGCTTTTATTCGCCAAGCCTATGAATTTGCCGAAGAAGCTCATGCTGATCAATTTAGAAAGTCGGGGGAGCCGTATATTATCCACCCTGTACAGGTAGCAGGAATATTAACGGAGCTCGGGATGGACGCTGAAACAATCGCAGGAGGATTTCTTCATGATGTGGTTGAAGACACGGATGTGACTGTGGAAGAAGTGGAAGAAGCATTTAATCATGAAGTAGCTATGCTAGTTGATGGGGTTACAAAGTTAGGGAAAATTAAATATAAGTCAAAAGAAGCGCAGCAAGCAGAAAATCATCGAAAAATGTTTGTTGCCATGGCGAAAGATATCCGTGTGATTTTAATTAAATTGGCAGATCGTTTGCATAATATGCGTACTTTAAAACATTTGCCTCCCGAAAAACAGCGTCGTATTGCAAATGAAACGCTAGAAATTTTTTCACCGTTAGCACATCGATTAGGAATTTCAACCATCAAATGGGAATTAGAGGATACGGCATTACGCTATTTAAATCCTCAGCAATATTATCGAATTGTTCAATTAATGAAACAAAAAAGAGATCAGCGTGAATCATATATTAAAGAAGTCATGGATCAAGTTTCCAAACAATTAAGAGAAATGAATATAGATGCTGAATTATCTGGCCGTCCAAAACATTTATATAGCATATATCGGAAAATGGTAAAACAAAATAAACAGTTTAATGAGATATATGATTTGCTTGCTGTGCGCATTTTAGTTAATAGCATTAAGGATTGTTATGCTGTTCTTGGCATTATCCATACTTGTTGGAAGCCGATGCCTGGGAGATTTAAAGATTACATTGCTATGCCAAAACCAAACCTGTATCAATCATTGCACACGACCGTTATAGGTCCAAAAGGTGACCCGCTAGAAGTGCAAATTCGGACAAGAGAAATGCATGAAATAGCCGAATATGGAATTGCAGCTCATTGGGCGTACAAAGAAGGCAAGCAAGTTCAAAATGATAAAAAGTCTTTTGAAGAGAAATTAACTTGGTTTAGGGAGATTTTGGAGTGGCAAAATGATACACATGACGCAGAAGAATTCATGGAATCTTTAAAGGTAGATTTATTCTCAGACATGGTATATGTGTTTACTCCAAAGGGAGATGTTATTGAGCTTCCAGCTGGTTCCGTTCCCTTAGATTTTGCCTATAAAATTCATACAGAAATCGGTAATAAAACGATTGGAGCAAAAGTTAACGGGAAGATGGAGCCACTTGATTATAAATTGAAAAACGGCGATATAGTTGAAGTAATGACGTCAAAGCATTCTTATGGTCCCTCTCAAGATTGGCTTAAAATAACCCAAACTTCTCAAGCTAAAAGTAAGATTAAGCAATTTTTTAAAAAACAGCGTCGTGAAGAAAATGTGTTAAAAGGGAAAGAAGCTGTGGAACGTGAAATTCGTAGCTTTAGTATCGAACCAAAAGATGTTTTAAAGCAGGATAATTTGCAGCGTGTGTATGAAAAATATAATTTCTCTAATGAAGAAGATATGTATGCAGCGGTAGGTTATCAAGGTATTACTGCTGCATCTATAGCAACAAAGTTAACAGAAAAATTAAGACAATCAAAAGAAAAACAACAAGCTCTTGAACAAACCATTGAAGAAGTTAAAACAGATGGAAAACAAAAGAAAGTCAGTAAACGGGATTCTGGAGTGAAAGTAGAGGGGATTGACAATTTACTTGTCCGTTTATCTAAATGTTGTAACCCAGTACCAGGCGACCAAATAGTAGGATATATCACAAAAGGAAGAGGTGTATCCGTTCATCGAGCTGACTGCCCGAACGTGCAGACAGAAGAAGCTAAGCAACGATTTTTGCATGTCGAATGGGAAAATAATCGTACAGAACAGAAACAATATCATGTAGATTTGGAAATATCGGGCTATGATCGACGAGGATTAGTGAACGAAGTGCTACAAGCCGTAAATGAAACGAAGACGAATATAACTTATGTGAATGGTAGGTCAGACCGAAATAAGATGGCAATTATTCAAATAACCATTCTAATTCATAATACAGCACATCTTCGAAAAATAGTCGAGCGCATCAAACAAATTCCTGAAGTGTATTCCGTAAAACGAACATTGCATTGATGTACATTGTATCTTAATAAGGCAATAATACGCTTGGTAGCTAAAACGGAGATAGGCAAAGAGTGCTGTAAAGAGTTTGAGTAAAGAATACCCTTGCTATAACGAGGATGCTTAAGTCCATCCTTATGTGGCGCTATCTGGACTTCATTGCATACCAACTACAGTATTATGAAAAGGAGTATAGTATGAGAGCAGTCATTCAACGTGCAAAAGCAGCGAGCGTTTCAGTTAATGATTCCGTTATTGGACGAATAGAACATGGGTTTGTTGTATTGCTTGGCGTAACTCATGATGATACGATCGAGGATGCAACTTATTTAGCTAATAAAATCGTCCATCTGCGTGTTTTTGAAGACGAACAGCAAAAGTTAAATTTATCATTAAAAGATGTAGAGGGAAGTATTTTATCTGTTTCACAATTTACATTGTATGGGGATACAAAAAAGGGACGTAGACCAAATTTTATGAATGCAGCTAAACCAGAAAGAGCAAATGAGCTGTACCTTCAATTTAATCGTTTAGTTACAGATGAAGGTGTTCATGTAGAAACTGGGGCATTTGGGGAAATGATGGATGTCCAATTGACAAATTCAGGCCCTGTTACGTTAATTTTAGATAGTAAGCAAAGATAAGCTATGAACCGCATGGAATAGGTTGTAACTCTAAAGAGAGTTCAAAAGTGATTTCATGCGGCTTTTATTTGTATAACAGTTTCACTATTCAGCTTTACCAATCTCAGAACGTGCGAAATAGGAACCTAACCCTTGGATGATGCCAGACACAAGCTTCTTCTGGTACATCGTCGTTAGAAGACGTGATTCTTCTGCTTTGTTGGAAATAAACCCTAATTCTAGTAAGATAGCTGGCTTCAAATTTTGTCTAAGTACTAAAAAATCTCCAAATGATGTACCACGATCATCTGTTTGAACAGCATGGAATACTTTCTTTTGGATCGAAGCAGCTAACTTTTGATTTGCTTCTTTGTAGTAAAAGGACTCGATACCAGTAACATTAGGTAAGTTTGGTACGCTGTTGTAGTGTAAGCTGATAAATACATCTGTATCAAAATTGTTGCTGTAGCTAATTCTGCTATTTAAAGGGATATAATCGTCATTTCTTCTTGTTAATCGGACATTTGCACCGAGCATGGATAGTTCATTTGTTAATTCTTGAGCTGTCAAAAAAGCCACATCTTTTTCAAATACGCTGCTTGCACCTATCGCTCCAACATCTCTTCCGCCATGACCAGCATCAATAACAATCGATTTGTTAGCAAAACTGCTTTTCATAGGGAGGGGGGCAGGTTCAGTAAGGGCTTTATATACGAATCCATGTATCGCTTTATCTTCTATTTCGTACCAGTCCCCTTTGGAAGAAAGAACTTGAAACGAACTTCCTTTCTTTGCAAAATTTGCTATAGGAGCATCCGTGGATGGACTACTACGAATTTGGGTATTATCATGGGGAATAGTGATTGTAGACGGTGTGTCCACTTGGTCTTTGATGCTAATATATTTAGCATGAACCCAACCGACGCTACTATCATCTAATTGTATTTCTACCCACTTTACTTGCTGTTTTATCAATGTAAATGCTGTTCCATCATTAATTTGTGTTATTATTTGAAATTCTGTTCCAGGCCCTGAACGCATATGCACGTTATCTTCTGTAATAGTACCTTGTTGTGCAAAACTAACAGATTTGTCCGAATTGAAAGTAAACAACAGTACTAGAATGGAAATAGCCATTATACGTTTATTCAAAAAGACACCTCCTAATTGGTAACGTTATCAATGATGGTTAATTACAAACTTTCTACTAAGTATAATAAAAAAAATGAATGGAGGCAAAACTAAGAAAGAGGAGGATACGTATATGCATAAATCAAAAAAACAGTGGAATGCTCATCGACATACGGACTTGTTTGGAGTGAATTTACATCAGGTTATGGAGTTAGTAGAAGCGGAAGCAAATCATATGGAGATGGCAGAAGAATTAGGTTTATCGTTAAGGGAAATTCATGTATTAAAGAAAAAGATCAATCGTGCTTGACAGAATGGCTTTGAACGATTATTATAATATACATTCCTTTGTATTGGTTAGGTGCGGTACTTTATTCAAATACGATTGTCTACCTAAACTAATTTTTATAATGTAGGTTTGGAGACTATTATTATTAAACGATAATTTCTTGTTTGTATGGAACAAATTATATCTGTAAATGAACCGATGACGGAAACAGTAGTTGGTTGCCGAATTGACTAGAGAAAAAATGCCAATGGCTGGAAGCATTTTACATATTCGCCCAATGAAAGACGCTCCAGAGGTTTTATATCGAATTTCAAGTAGGTATAAACGTATCGCAGGCGTTAACTGCATAGAGCGGATGTTATGTACATCAACTAGGGTGGCAACGCGGGTTAAACTCTCGTCCCTTATTTATTGAAAAATAATGAGGGGACGGGAGTTTTTTATATTATTATAGTTATATGGTTGATAGTAAAAAATGATAGCTTTTACATAAAGTGCTTCATGGGGGTTTTCTTTTATTCCACAGGGATTGTTTAAATGAAAAAATGGGGATTTAGGCGTTGCTATCTTCCCGTTTAGACTTGCCCAGCTCACATCTTTCAATGCTTTAAGAGCGAGTCTTACAGCATTTTTACTTATATTCGGGATAAACCCATTATCAATCATATCGATGATGATTTTAATTTCTACATCTTATTTAAAACATAAGCTATACAATGACTAATAGGAGGTTAACAAAATGAGCTATAAAGCGCCACGAGGTACGACTGACATACTACCTGAAGATGCAAAAAAATGGCGGTGGGTAGAAGAAACAATTAAACAGGTATGTCACAAATTTCATTATGAAGAAATTCGGACACCTGTATTTGAACATACGGAAGTGTTTCAACGCGGGGTCGGTGATACAACAGATATTGTTCAAAAAGAAATGTACACTTTTGAAGATCGAGGTGGGAGGAGTATTACTTTACGACCAGAGGGAACAGCTCCTGTCGTTCGTTCTTTTGTACAGCATAAACTGCACGGTTTGGCAAACCAACCAACAAAACTTTATTACTTTGCAGAAATGTTCCGATATGAACGTCCACAAAAAGGGAGAATGCGACAATTAAATCAATTTGGAGTAGAAGTATTGGGTAGTGCTGATCCAGCTGTCGATGCAGAAGTTATTGATTTAGCAATGACTTGCTATCAAAAAATGGGCTTAACATCTTTAAAATTAGTAATTAATTCACTCGGAGATAAAGAAAGTAGAGAAAATCATAGACAAGCACTTATCGCGCACTTTACACCGCATAAGCATGAACTCTGCTCTGATTGCCAAACGCGTCTACAAAACAATCCGTTACGTGTACTAGATTGTAAACAAGATCGGGATCATCCAGCAATGCAAACTGCTCCTTCTATTTTAGACTATTTAAATGAGGAGTCTGAAGCCTATTTTGAACAAGTTAAAGACTATTTGGATAAAATCGGAATTCCCTATGAAATAGATAAAAACTTGGTTCGCGGTCTAGATTATTACAACCATACGGCATTTGAAATCATGAGTGAAGCAGACGGATTCGGTGCGATAACAACTTTAGCAGGTGGTGGTAGATACAATGGCTTAGCTGAAGAATTAGGAGGTCCAAACACGCCCGGAATCGGATTTGGAATGGGGCTTGAACGATTGCTTATGGCATTAGAAGCTGAAAATCAAGTTATCCCTGTCGATCGTTCATTGGAAGCTTATGTCGTAGCAGTTGATGAACAAGCACAAAAAGAGGCCGTAATGCTCGTTTCTAAACTGCGCAAGCATGGTGTCCAGGTAGATAAGGACTATTTAGGAAGGAAAATGAAGGGGCAATTCAAAGCAGCTGACCGTTATGCAGCTAAATATGTATTAATTATTGGAGAAAGTGAGCTTGAAGAACAGACGATTACGGTAAAAGAGATGAGCACAGGAGAGCAAACAACGGTCGCTAAAGATCAAATAATTGACGTGATGAAGGAAAAGTGTGTAGGAGGAAGAGAACATGAGTAAGCAGCAACGTGTAATGGCGGGTTCACTATGTGAATCTAATGTAAAAGAATCTGTCCTTTTAAAAGGGTGGGTGCAAAAGCGCCGCGATTTAGGAGGCTTAATATTTATCGATTTACGTGATGCTTCTGGTGTTGTGCAAATTGTCTTTAATCCAAATCATTCACAAAGAGCGTTAGAAATTGCTGAAAATATTCGCAGTGAATATGTAGTTGAAGTAGAGGGAACCGTTGTAAAACGTGATTCTTCAACGGTTAATCCTACTATGAAAACAGGAGAAATTGAAGTGATCGTTTCTACGATTACGATTTTAAACAAAGCGAAAACACCACCTTTTGCAATTCAAGATAAAGCAGAAGTATCCGAAGATTTACGATTATCTTATCGTTATCTTGATTTGCGCAGACAGCCATTGCAAGAAACGTTTAAATTAAGACATCACATTACACAGGCTGTTCGCCACTATTTAAATGAACAGCAGTTTTTAGAGATGGAAACACCTATTTTAACTAAAAGTACACCAGAAGGAGCGAGGGATTATCTTGTTCCAAGTCGTGTGCACCAAGGTGAGTTTTATGCTTTACCACAGTCGCCTCAATTGTTTAAACAATTAATTATGATGGGGGGATTTGAAAAGTATTACCAAATTGCTCGTTGTTTTCGTGACGAAGATTTACGAGCAGATCGCCAGCCTGAATTTACACAAATTGATGTGGAAACATCATTTTTAACAAGCGATGAAATCATGCAGTTAACAGAAGAAATGATGCAATTTGTTATGAAAGAAGTGAAAGGAATTGACATCTCCCTTCCATTAAAACGCATGCCGTATGATGAGGCAATGGCACGATATGGTTCTGATAAACCAGATACTCGTTTTGGAATGGAATTAATTCATGTTGGAGAGATTGTGAAGAAATCGAGCTTTAAAGTATTTCAAAGCGCTATTGAATCAGACGGTTTAGTAGCTTTGTTGAATGTAAAACAACGGGCAAAGACATATTCACGCAAAGATATTGATAAACTAACTGAGTTTGTTAAAGTGTATGGTGCTAAAGGTCTTGCATGGCTTAAAGTTGAAGGAGAAGAATTAAAAGGACCAATTGTCAAATTTATTTCTGAAGAAGAAAAAGCAGGTTTAATGGAAAAAGCACAAGCGGAAGATGGTGATTTGTTATTATTTGTTGCAGATAAAACCAATGTTGTTTACAATAGCTTAGGCGCCCTTCGTTTAAAATTAGGAAAAGAGTTAAACTTGATAGACAACACTGCATATCATTTTCTATGGGTGACGGACTGGCCGTTATTAGAATACGACGAAGAGCAAGGAAGGTATTTTGCAGCGCACCATCCGTTTACTTCACCGATTGAATCAGACATTGAAAAGCTGGCTACAGAGCCGGAAAATGTCAGAGCAAATGCATATGATTTAGTTTTGAATGGCTACGAATTAGGCGGTGGGTCTGTTCGTATTCATCAGGTAGAGCTGCAAAAGAAAATGTTTAAGGTGTTAGGATTTTCTGAAGTGGAGGCTAAAGAACAGTTTGGTTTTCTATTAGAAGCCTTAGAATATGGTGCTCCACCACATGGCGGCGTAGCCTTGGGGCTTGATCGAATTGTCATGCTTTTAGCTGGCAGAACGAATTTAAGAGACACGATTCTATTTCCGAAAACAGCTTCTGCTTCCGATCTATTAACAGATGCACCGAGCGAAGTGGACCCAGGTCAATTAGATGAATTGTCTATTCAACTTATTTCTCAAGATCAAGATAAATAGCTTTTTAAAAAAAACGAATGAATAAAGCATTTGTACCATCTTGCAAATAGTTTACTTATATCTTTTGGGGTGAAGCGTGCAACGCTTTCTAACACTATAGGGGAGTAGAAGTTTTTAGGGTAAATAGTATAAGAAAAACAAAGGCTTGGGGATAAGCCAAGTTCTTCTAAGATATCGTTACTATGTAAATAAAACAAGAAGCTACAAAAAATGGCATGTCGTGAATATTTGCTATTGAACTGTTTTTTAGGAATAGAAGTAAAGTGCAGTTAAAGGATTGATTTTTACAGAAGCGACATGTTAAAATAAATTTACAATAAAGTCGATCCTGATGTGTTCGTCCATGAAAAAGTGTTTTGACCGAACACCTTTATAAAAGGGAGCTTGTTGGTTTCTATGTTGCGTGCACGCCTTACTTACAGGAAGCACAATATATGTAGAACGGAGCACCCACCTGCCATGAGCGGGATCAAAACTTTATACTGGACGGCACGATCGGGAGATAAAAAAACCTACATTGCTTAAAGGAATTTTCCTTTAGTAATGTAGGTTTTTCAGTTTTGCATACATTCAATTAGATCCTTGCGCTAATTGTTGCAAATTTCCATTTTTATCCATTCGAAATGCTGGTGCAGTCCTCATATCTTGATCTTCTAACACAGTCATTTTTCTCGCCCTATCCATAATTTGAATAAAAGCTTGATAGTCCTCCTGCATCGTCGCTAATTGCGATTTTGTTTGTTTTAATTCTTGAGTCAATCTATCTACTTGTTTTTGTAATTCTTCTTTTTCATTTTGAACGTGTTCAAGTGATGCTTGAGATTGATTTGAATGTAACGATTGCTTTTCTAATTCTCTTAAAAAATGAATGACTTTATCCATCGTTACGAGAGAATTGGAAGAATTGACGTTTATAGAAGTTTCAGTTGATGTTTGAAACTGCTCCGTCTCTTGATGTTTTGTGGCTGATGAAGCTACAAGGGTTGGTTTATTTTCTACTTTTTCTGCTCTAGCCATAGCCCGTTTCTTTTCTTTTCGCTGACGTTTTGCGAGATCAATAGCATTTACATACTTATTGCGTATTTCTGCATTCCAACGAAATCCACATGCGGCAGATGTACGATTTAATTTATCTCCAACCTCTTCAAAAGCATTCAGTTGCGTACTTCCTTCTCTAATGTGACGTAAGACGGTTTCTGCCAATAATAGATCATCTTCATGTGACCATGCATCTTGTCTGACCTTAGCCATTTTGTTTCCACTCCTTTTTTTACTGTAACAAAATATAAACTGTTAGGTTTTATCATATTAAGAAAAACAATAGCTTTCCCGTCAAAGTTGGTGAAGCGTCATGTTTTCTAATAACAATCAAAGTTTGAGAAAAATAGTATACAAGATCATATTTGCTTTTATTGTTACCAAAGAAGTTTCAACTTATACCTAAAATTTTATTTATACTAAAAGAAAGTATAAATTTTTAGGGTTTATCGTAAAAGAAAAACAATATACCTTTCGCCATAATACTTGACAGGGGGCAGTTCAGACAAGACAAGTTTTTCTAATCTTTCTTTATTCTCTCATAAACTTGTTTCATAGCTTGTTCAAATTTCCCTGTAGCTTTAGGTTCATAGTATTGCTTATGTTTGATTGCCTCAGGTAAATATTGTTGCTTTACCCAACCACTCTCATGGTCGTGTGGATACTGATACTGTGTTCCTCTTCCTAATGTTTGTGCACCAGCGTAATGAGCATCTTTAATATGAGCAGGAACTTCTCCGCCTTTTCCGTTGCGTACATCTTGTAAAGCTTTGTCTAAAGCTTTATAGGCTGAATTGGATTTTGGAGATAAACAAAGTTCAATAATTGCAACAGCTAATGGGATTCTAGCTTCTGGAAAGCCCAACCTTTCCGCAGCTTGTACAGCTGTTAACGTCCGTGGCCCTGCTTGTGGATTGGCTAATCCAATATCTTCATACGCAGTTACAACCATTCTCCGCCCGATACTTTCTAAGTCACCAGCTTCCACTAATCTGGCTAAATAATGAAGTGCAGCGTCAACATCGCTTCCACGAATGGATTTTTGAAAAGCAGAAAGCACATCATAATGCGCATCGCCATTTTTATCATGTGAAAAACTCTTTTTTTGCATACACTCTTCCGCTGTTGTTAAGGTGATAGAAATTTGTTTCTCTTCATTCTCTGGTGTTGATGCTACAGCTAGCTCCAACCCATTTAATGCTGCACGCAGATCTCCGTTAGCGCTAAACGCAAAATGATTTAAAGCTTGCTCAGAAATGTAAATGGACGAGCTGCCGTAGCCGTTTACTTCATCTTTTAATGCACGTTGTATTGCTTTCTTGACATGATCCGTTGTTAGTCGATGCAATTCAAACAGATGACATCTGCTACGAATAGCAGGATTAATGGAATGATAAGGGTTGCTTGTTGTACAACCAATCATAATTACTAAATTACTCTCAAGATGTGGAAGTAAAAAGTCTTGCTTCGCTTTATCTAAACGATGTACTTCGTCTAAAATAAGTACCAATTGCCCTGTCATTTTTGCTTCTTCCACAACAATTTCCATGTCTCTTTTTTTATCTGTTACTGCATTTAATGTTTTTACTGGCATTGCTAAGCTTCTTGCTAAGGCTATTGCCATGGATGTTTTTCCCGTACCAGGCGGTCCAAATAATATCATGGATGCAAGTCGCTTAGCAGTTACCATCCGACGAATAATTTTCCCTTCGCCAACTAAATGCTCTTGACCAATAATTTCATCAATATGTTCAGGTCTCATTTGAAATGCAAGTGGTTTTTGTTTCATTTATACCGCCCTTTATAATATAATAATAAATTACTTATCTAACTTGACATTGTAATACACATACGAATGAAATGCATCGTATGCAATACTTTTGTATTCCATGCTATAATAACATGTATGAGAAAGTGTGGAACGTTATTTTAATTGAGGTGTTATATATGAAAATTTCAACCAAAGGAAGATATGGTCTTACTCTTATGATACATCTAGCAAAATGTCATGGCAAAGGACCTATTTCTCTAAAACAAATAGCGAAGGAAAATCAATTATCGGAGCATTATTTAGAGCAACTAGCCTCACCATTACGAAATGCCGGCTTAATTCGGAGTATTCGCGGTGCATATGGTGGTTATGTATTAGCTAAGGAACCAATGGATATAAAAGCTGGTGACATCATTCGTGTATTAGAAGGCCCGATTACACCTGTAGAAGGAATAGAAAATGAAGAACCAGCAAAGCAAGCTTTGTGGCGAAGAATCCGTGATGCAGTTAAAGACGTATTGGACACGACGACGTTAAAAGATTTAGCTGAGCATAATGATGATGAACCACAAGATGCTTATATGTTTTATATTTAATCGTAGGAAGGGTAGATTTTCTTGGAACATATATATTTGGATCATGCGGCAACGACACCCGTTCATCCACAAGTATTAAAACGCATGTGTGAAGTAGAAAAAGAGACTTTTGGAAATCCATCCAGCGTGCATGCTTTTGGAAGAAAAGCGCGACAAATTGTAGATAGCGCTAGATCCCATATTGCTAAACGTATTGGCGCTAACGAAAAAGAAATTATTTTTACAAGTGGCGGAACAGAAGCGGATAATTTAGCCTTAGTTGGCGTAGCTAGAGCCAATCGAGACAAAGGAAATCATATTATTGTAACTGCTCAGGAACATCATGCGGTATTACACACTGCGGAAGCGTTGGAAAAAGAAGGTTTTCGTGTCACCTATGTACCTGTAGACAGACAAGGGAAAATTGCGGTTGAGGATGTCATGGATGCATTGACAAGCGAAACTATTCTCGTTTCCGTAATGTATGTAAATAATGAAACAGGCATAATCCAACCAATTCAAGAAATTGCTGAACAAATGCAGCATCATCAAGCCTACTTGCATACGGACGCTGTGCAAGCTTTTGGTTTACTTGCTATTGATGTTCGTGAATTAGGTGTTGATTTACTAACTGTATCTGCTCATAAAATTAACGGTCCAAAAGGCATCGGTTTGTTATATACGAAAAAAGACGTACAGTTACAATCCTTGCAATATGGTGGTGAGCAAGAAAGGAAACGGCGTGCAGGAACAGAAGATGTTGCTCGAATCGTAGGCTTTGAAAAGGCTGTTGAGTTAGCAGTAGAACATAGGCATGAGCGAGCGGAACAATATCGAGTTCTTAAACAGCAATTTATCAACGGCTTACGGGAACAAGACATTGACTTTCGAATAAATGGTGACCAACAGAATACAGTCGCTTCGATTGTAAATATTAGCTTTCCAAACACGGCTGTAGAAGCACTCTTAACTAATTTAGACCTCGATGGTGTTGCTGCATCTAGTGGTAGTGCGTGTACGGCCGGGTCTGTAGAACCTTCGCATGTGTTAACAGCGATGTACGGTTCAGGGGATGAATGCACTACAAATTCGGTTCGATTTAGTTTTGGCCTAGCTAATACTCCAGAAAACATTCAGACTGCTACTAAAAGAGTAGCTAAGAGCGTGAAGCGACTGACTCAGTTATAAGGTAAAGGTCAGCAATACAAAATGTGAAGAGTAAAGACCCATAAATGGGCGAAAATGTATCAACAAATGTTTAAATAGTAAAAGGATGATTACAATGAATCAAGATACAAGAGTAGTTATAGGCATGAGTGGAGGTGTAGATTCTTCGGTAGCAGCTCTATTGTTAAAGCAACAAGGTTATGATGTGGTGGGGATTTTTATGAAAAACTGGGATGATACAGATGAATTTGGTGTTTGTACCGCGACAGAGGATTTTGAAGATGTTGTCCGAGTATGTAACCAACTAGATATCCCCTATTATTCCGTTAATTTTGAAAAACAATATTGGGATAAAGTGTTTACGTATTTTTTAGATGAATATAAAGCAGGTAGAACACCTAACCCTGATGTGATGTGTAATAAAGAAATAAAATTTAAGGCGTTTATGGACCATGCATTGTCATTAGGTGCTGATTATGTTGCAACTGGTCATTATGCCAGAGTTCGTGAACAGAATGGGCGCTTTGAAATGTTGCGTGGTGTAGATGGCAATAAAGACCAAACGTATTTCTTGAACCAACTAACAGAAGATGTGCTATCAAAAGTTATGTTTCCGCTTGGACATTTACCGAAATCAGAGGTACGGAAAATAGCTAAAGAAAATGATCTTGCTACGGCAACGAAGAAAGATAGTACAGGTATATGCTTTATTGGAGAACGGAACTTCAAAGCATTTTTAAGTGAATATTTGCCTGCTCAGCCTGGAGAAATGCAGACGTTAGATGGCGTAGTGAAAGGACGCCATGATGGTTTAATGTACTATACAATAGGACAGCGACAAGGTCTTGGTATTGGTGGTGCAGGTGACCCGTGGTTTGTAGTTGGAAAAAATATAGCCGAAAATATATTATACGTAGAGCAAGGGTATAGTAATGAAAAGCTGTTTTCTGATGCTTTGACTGCAACAGATGTAAATTGGATCCAATCGGATAAATTAAACGAGGTGTTTACTTGTACTGCAAAATTTCGCTATCGTCAAGATGATAGTCCAGTAACGGTAACCGTGTTGGGTAATAATCAAGTTCATGTTGTTTTTAAAGAAAGTCAACGTGCTATTACTCCTGGGCAAGCTGTCGTTTTTTATGATGGAGAAATATGTCTTGGAGGCGGTACAATTGATAAAATTTATAAGCGTGAACGTCAACTTGATTATGTAGGTTAACAAGGAGTTTTTACAATGGAGAACAAGTTAAAACTAGCGATAAAAGCAATGCAGAATAACGAGCTGGAAGAGGCTGCGTCATTATTTGCAGAAATTATAGAAGAATACCCAGATGATCCCGTAGGGTATACTAATTTTGGGAATCTACTTTTGCATATGCAAGATACAGAGCGAGCACAACGTTTCTTTGCCAAAGCAATTGAATTAGATCCACATGCAGCAACTGCTCACTACGGTTTAGGAAATTTATTTTATGAGCAGTCGCTATACACGAAAGCGCAAAACCATTTACAGCAAGCTATAGATCTAGGATTAAAGGAAGCAGATGTTTATTATTTATTAGGGATGACATTTCAACAACAGGGTTATCACAAACTAGCATTACCATATTTATTGCGAGCTGCTGAACTGAATACAAATGAAGAAGAATTCCTGTTCCAATATGGATTAAGTCTTGCACAATGTGAGCATGTAAAAGAAGCGGAGGAAATCTTTCACAAAGTTCTTCAGTTGAATCAGAATCATAGCGATGCATATTATAATTTAGGAGTCATAGCTTTATTTAGAGAAGAGGCAGAAAGAGCATTAAACTACTTTGAGGAAGCATTGCGCATTCAGCCTGACCATATTTTAGCTGCCAACGGTCGTAAGAATGTACAACCCTACCTTCATGAATCATAGGAAGAAGATGGAGTGTTTTGGATGGAACAAATAAAACAGCCAGCAGAAAATGAAAGCTATATTCGTGGCGAACTCCTTCACTTAATTTTTACAAACGAAGTGGAGCATTTTTCAATTGCTAAAATTAAGGTGTTAGATACAAACGAAACACTTGAAGAGAAAACAATTGTTATAAAGGGTTATTTTTATAATCTGCAGCCGGAAACTAGCTATTATTTTTTTGGGGTATTTGATAAACATCCGCGATTTGGCACTCAGTATAAAGTAACTTCATATAAAACATTTATTCCAGAGACGAAGGATGGTTTAGTAGCCTATTTATCCAGTGATCTATTCTATGGCATTGGCAAAAAAACAGCTGCCAAGATTGTGGATCAATTAGGTGAGAATGCAATTTCTAAAATTATTGATGATCCTGAAGCATTGTATGCTATATCTGGACTGAAGAAGAAAGCAGCCGATCAATTACGTGTTACTTTACAAGAAAATCAAGGCTTTGAACATGTTGCTATCTATTTAGCACAATATAATATTGGCTTGAAAATGGCACAAAAAATCTATCAAAACTATAAAGATGAAGCAGTTCAATTATTAGAAGCAGACCCGTATCAGTTTGTGTTCGATATTGATGGGTTTGGCTTTCGAACTGCTGATGAAATAGCTAGACAAATGGGGCTTCCAGCTACTCACCCGACTCGTATAGGAGCAGGTTGCATCTATGTTTTGCAAACTTCTATTCAGGAGGGGCATGTTTATTTGCCAATGGATGTTTGCATTTCATCTATTTGTTCGCTATTAAATACGAAAGAATTAACGGAAGCAATGGTAGTAGAAACTTTAACAGCTTTAAATAAAGATAAACAAGTAATTCTCCAAGATGGCAATGTCTACTTACCTTCTCTCTACTATGCTGAGGATGGATTTAGTTCTCATTTAAAACGCATTTTACAAAAGCCAATCGAGCATCAAACGCCGATAGCTGAGCTTATGAAAATCATTGGCAGTATTGAAGAAGAAGAAATTTTATCCTATGGAAAAGAACAGTTTACAGCGATCAACCAAGCTATTCATGCAAAGGTTATGATTCTAACAGGCGGTCCAGGAACAGGTAAAACGACCGTTATTAAAGGTATTCTAAAAGCGTATGCCAATATTCATGAGCTATCTTTACAGCCAAAAGATTACGAATATAAAAGTGACTTTCCATTCATCTTAACTGCACCAACAGGAAGAGCTGCAAAACGATTAAATGAATCTACTGGGCTACCAGCAATGACTGTACACCGCTTATTAGGATGGGATGGAAACCAAACTTTTGAAAAAAATGAGCATGAACAACTAAGTGGTAAATTTATTATTATAGATGAATTTTCTATGGTAGATATTTGGTTAGCTAATCATCTTTTTAAAGCTATCCCAGATGATATGCAAGTATTAATTGTAGGGGATGAAGACCAATTGCCTTCTGTTGGACCAGGGCAAGTGTTAGCAGACTTGCTAAGTACAAATAGAATACCATTTGTGAGGCTGACGGAAGTATATCGACAAAAAGAAGGCTCAAAAATTATTCAACTCGCTCACGAAATAAAAAAAGATGAGCCAATAAACTTAGGAAAAGATCATGATTTTAACTTTATCCAATGCGGAACAACACAAATGGGACATGTAATTACTAAAATATTTACGAAAGCTTTGGAGAAAGGATTTGAAACGAAAGATATTCAAGTTCTTGCCCCTATGTACCGTTCAGAAGCTGGAATTACTAAATTAAATCAAGAGCTTCAACAAGTAATTAATCCAAAGACAAACCAGAAAAGAGAAGTTCGCACACAAGAAGCAATCTTTCGAACAGGTGATAAGGTTATACAGCTTGTTAACCAGCCTGATGATGGCGTATATAATGGAGATATTGGAGAAGTAGTCGCTATTTTTCGAGAAGAAGAGAACACGGAACAAGAAGAACAGCTTGTCATTGCCTATGAAGATCGTGAAGTTGTTTATGAGCGGAAAGACTACCGTAATATTATGCTGGCATATTGTATTTCCATTCATAAATCACAAGGTAGTGAATTTCCTATTGTCATCATGCCTGTTGCTTGGGCATACCAACGCATGCTGAGAAAGAATCTATTATATACCGCAATAACAAGAAGTAAACAATCATTAATTATTTGTGGTGAGCAAGAAGCTTTTTTATACGGTGTAGCGACAAAGAATAAAAGTCATCGCTATACAACACTGACACAACTGCTCATGGAAAAATTAACTGTGCTTTATGAATCGAATATACATGCAAATTTGGAAGAGAATGATTCTAATCTTTCCCCTTATGACTTTATGTAAGAAGGAACGTATATTTTTATTTGAAATGGGTTAGCATGATAAATAACTAGTATTCAGTGAAAACCAGAAGGAGTATTAACGACATGCGATGCCCGAATTGTAATGGGAAAGATATTGGTAAAATAGGAATCCGGCAATACTACTGTTGGACGTGTTTTGTTGAGATGACGATAGAAAATAATACACTGCTTTTACATCAAGTGGAAGCAGACGGATCATTAAGTTCGCTCAATGACTTATTTAATGAGGAAGAAAGAAGACTATATGGGAATAGTTAAAGGTTTGATTACACGCTACCTTTTGGAGGAAGTTAGCCATGTTTAATAGTCGTCAAAGCCTGAACTTCCTCTATTTTCTATTAATTGGTATTCTACTCTTCCTGTTTTTTTACTTAATGATTAAATTGTTTCCTTTCTATAAAGCAGTATTTTTACTTTTCTGGCATGTAGCAGCTCCGTTTGTTATTTCCTGTTTAATTGCTTATCTATTATACCCAGTTGTGCAGGCAATACATAAGTACCACATTCCTAAAGGAGTGGCAGTTTTAATCATTTACCTGCTTTTTTTTGGTTTAACAGCCTATTGCATATATCGTATTTATCCAATGGTTGTTGTTCAAGTGAGAGATTTAAATGAGCAGTTTCCACAGTTAATGAAAATGTATGAAAAAATGATTTACCAATTTTATGAGTATACATCCTTTTTACCCGAAAATGTGCATGATAAATTTGACCAATTTTTGTTACGAATGGAGAATACACTCGACCAACTCTTAGAAAGATTGATGAGTGGGTTTACCAAGGTCTTTGATCTCATCATCTTTTTAACGGTTATACCTGTACTTGTTTTTTATTTTTTAAAAGACTATGAAAAAATAAAAAAGTACGGGAAACAGCTAATTCCATCTAGGTTTAGAGCTCCATGTAGTCAAATTTGGCATGCAATTGATGATAGTTTAGGAAATTATATTAGAGGCCAATTAATTGTTTGTGGCTTTGTAAGTCTCACGTCTTTTGTTATTTTTAAATTTTTATTGCAACTTGATTTTGCGTTGTTACTAGCCATCATTATGGGAATAACAAATTTAATTCCTTATTTTGGGCCTATTATTGGAGCGGTCCCAGCAGTAGCTATAGGTTTTACTGTCTCAGGGAATATGGTCGTTTTTGTCATTTTATCCGTGTTTGTTATTCAGTTGATAGAAAGTAATTTACTTTCCCCGTATATTGTTGGAAAAAGTATTAATATTCACCCAGCCGCCATCATTTTTGCTTTATTACTAGGTGGGCAGTTGTTTGGTGTCGTTGGCATGATTATCGCGGTGCCATTAATGACTATTTTAAAAGTAATTATCACGCATTTATTTATATGGAAGGATTATCATTCCACTTCTAAGCAAGAAAGAGACTCTGCACCATCTTAATTGACATTTATGTCTGCCTTATTCTATAATTGCGCTTAACAAGGTTTATCATTAAAATGCGTTGAAGGTTCTGAGTACATGATCAATGCTTTTGTAGAGAAAGGGTTCCTTAGGCTGCAAGAACCCTTAAAGTTCACATCATGGAAAGCTGTTCTGGAGTGCGGTTCATTCCCGCCGGTTTGTATACCGTTATCAACAACAAGTGATGAATGCTGTTGTGTTCATAATAAGGGTGGTACCGCGATCAATCTCGTCCCTGCAAGTGCAGAGAGGGGATTTTTTTATTCTCTTCTATTTAAATAGGCAAACATCTTTGTTTTATTTTCCAAATTTAGTAATAAGTAAAGTTTTTTAATAGATGTATTGTTTTCTCAGAACAAACTTCGATCCAACATTTTTTACATAATGGTATAGGAGGAAAATTATATGAAGCAATTAACGTCAGCAGAAGTGAGGCAAATGTTTCTTGATTTTTTTAAGGAGAAAGGACATCGAGTGGAACCAAGTGCATCTCTTGTGCCAATAGACGATCCAACATTACTATGGATTAATAGTGGTGTCGCTACATTAAAGAAATATTTTGATGGTAGAGTTATTCCAGAGAACCCACGTATTGTTAATGTTCAAAAATCGATTCGTACAAATGATATTGAAAATGTAGGCTTTACTGCAAGACATCATACGTTCTTTGAAATGCTCGGAAACTTTTCGATAGGTGATTATTTTAAGCAAGAAGCGATCGAATGGGCATGGGAATTTTTAATAAGTGACAAGTGGATTGGATTTGAAGAAGATCGTTTATCCGTCACCGTGCATCCCGAAGATGATGAAGCGTATGACATTTGGCTGCACACTATTGGATTGCCCAAAGAGCGTATCATCCGTCTCGAAGAAAATTTCTGGGATATTGGAGAGGGGCCAAGTGGTCCCAATACCGAAATATTTTATGATCGTGGCGAAAAATATGGTAATAACTCGAATGACCCTGAGCTGTATCCAGGAGGAGAAAACGATCGTTACTTAGAAATATGGAATCTTGTATTCTCCCAATTTAATCATAACCCAGATGATACGTATACTCCGCTACCTAAAAAGAATATTGATACAGGGCTAGGTCTTGAACGAATGGTGTCCGTCATTCAAGATGTTCCAACCAATTTTGAAACAGATTTATTTATGCCGATAATAAATAAAACGGAAGCTTTAGCATCTGTAAAATATGGTGAGACTTCATCAGGGGATACGGCTTTTAAAGTAATTGCTGATCATATACGCACAGTCAGCTTTGCTATTGGCGATGGAGCAGTCCCATCGAATGAAGGAAGAGGGTATGTGTTACGTCGCCTCATTCGTAGAGCAGTACGCTTTGCGAAAGAGATCGGCATTGAAAAACCGTTTATGTATGAGCTTGTTGATATAGTGGCAGAAATCATGCAAGATTTTTACGCGCAAGTAGTGGAAAAGAAAGCATTCATTAAAAATATGATTAGAGCAGAAGAACAAAAATTCCATGAAACATTGCATGATGGTCTAGATATATTAACAACTATTATGGATCGTGAAACACAACGAGGTAGTACCATTTTCCCTGGTTATGAAGTGTTCCGTTTATACGATACGTATGGTTTTCCTAAAGAACTAACCGAAGAATATGTTCAAGCACAGGGATTTACTATCGATGAAGCAGGTTTTGAGAAAGAAATGGAAAAACAAAGGGAACGAGCAAGAAAAGCACGTCAAAAAGTCGATTCTATGCAGGTACAAGGAGGTGCGATAGCGAATATTGATGTATTAAGCGAGTTTGTGGGTTACTCCAACTTAGAACAGGATACTACTGTTGCTGCAATCATCCAAGGGGAAGAACAAGTAGAGCAAGCAAATGCTGGAGAAGAAGTATACTTGTTTTTACACCAAACTCCTTTTTATGCAGAAAGTGGGGGGCAAATTGCTGATCATGGTACGATTCGTACAGAATATGCGCTTGGATCTGTAAAAGATGTACAAAAGTCTCCAAAAGGACAACATATACATCGAGTATTCATTGAAAAGGGTAGTATTTCAGTAGGTGAAATGGTTACTGCGACAGTGGATGCATCGAAGAGATCGTTTATTGTTAAAAATCATACGGCAACTCATTTGTTACATCAAGCTTTAAAGGATGTGGTTGGAGAACATGTTAACCAAGCTGGTTCATTCGTAGCACCTGAAAGATTACGTTTTGATTTTTCTCACTATCAAGCCGTATCTAAGCAAGAGTTAAAGCAAATTGAACAGATTGTAAATGAAAAAATATGGCAAGCTATTTCATTAGAAACTACAACAGAAAAGCTGAAAGATGCGAAAAAGATGGGAGCAACGGCCCTTTTTGGGGAAAAATATGGAGATGTAGTTCGTGTCGTTCAAATTGGTGACTATAGTATTGAATTATGTGGTGGCTGTCACGTTGTTAATACAGCTGAAATTTGTCTATTTAAAATTGTAATGGAAAGTGGAATAGGTGCTGGAACACGACGTATTGAAGCAGTAACAAGTAAGCAAGCTTATCATTTTATGTCAAATAAATTAGGCGTGTTACAACAGGCGGCCCAACTTGTAAAAGCAAAAGAAGAAGCGGTGCCTGAAAAAATTGAAGGACTATATAATGAAATAAAACAATTACAAAAAGAAGCGGAATCTCTGCAAGCTAAATTAGCAAACAAAGAAACTGCCAGCATGCTGGAAGAGGCTGATTCAATAGACGGAGTTCGTGTTTTAGCGAAACAAGTAGATGTGCGAGATATGAACCAGTTAAGGAATATGGTAGATGAATTAAAACAAAAACTTAATTCAGGTATGATTCTATTAGCCATGGAAAATAATAATAAAGTACAGCTAGCAGCAGGTGTATCCAAAGATTTAATCGAACAAGGTTATCATGCTGGGCATTTGATTAAAAAAGCAGCACAAGCATGTGGGGGAGGCGGAGGAGGCCGACCTGACATGGCACAAGCTGGAGGAAAAGACCCTGCTAAAATTGAACAAGCGCTGCATGCTGCAAAGCTTTATATTAAAGAGAAGCAAAACTAATATATCATTTAGGATATAAAAAAGATATAATTCATTGTCTAAACATGTTACTATAGTAGAAGAGAAGCATATCGGTAATTTCTTGTTCAAAGATAATGATCCCAAAATCGAGGTGTCATGATGAGTTCAATTGATAAAACAATGAAATTTAATTTTTCAGAGGAACCGTTTGAAGAGAATGTGAAAGAGATTTTGTTTAAAGTACACGAAGCGCTCCAAGAAAAAGGCTACAACCCAATTAATCAAATTGTTGGCTATTTACTGTCCGGTGACCCTGCCTACATTCCGAGATACAATGACGCTCGTAATCTAATTCGTAAAATTGAACGAGACGAAGTTATTGAAGAACTGGTAAAATTTTATTTAGAGCAACAGAGGGCAGGTAGATAAATGAAGATATTAGGGCTTGATGTAGGATCCAAAACGATTGGCGTTGCTGTTAGCGACGCTTTAGGTTGGACTGCACAAGGAATTACAACTATTAAATGGAATGAAAATGTTTTAACTTCAGCGGATGATGCTTTGGGTGAAATTATAACAGAGTACGAAGTTGGAAAGGCTATTATTGGGTTACCAAAAAATATGAATGGAACGATTGGTGAACGTGGTGAAGCTTCCATTGTTTTTGCAAAACATATGGAGAAAAAGTTTCAAATTCCAACAGAACTCTGGGATGAGCGTTTAACGACAATTGCTGCAGAAAGAGTATTGTTAGAAGCTGATGTTAGTAGAAAAAAACGAAAAAAGGTCGTTGATAAGATGGCTGCTGTGATGATTTTGCAAGGTTATCTTGACCAAAAATAAAGGAGTGGAATAATGGCGTTAGAAGAAAAAGAAAGAATTATTATCCCAGATGAAAATGGAGAAGAGCATCTTTTTGAGGTATTATTTACATTTGATTTGGACGATACGAACCAGTCTTACATTGCAGTAACACCTGTAGAGCAATCGGAGGAAGAAGAAGTGGAAGTGTACGCATTTCGCTATGAAGAAAAAGATGAGGATGATTTATCATTATTTCCAATCGAATCAGACGATGAGTGGGAAATGGTAGAAGAGATGCTAAACACCTTAGCAGAGCAGGAAAATGAAGAATAAGTTGTAGTATAGTAATTTTGAGCTAATGTCCTTTTTGACATTAGCTCTTTTTTTGTTGTCTAGGAAATTAAAAAATTTTGCAGCTGTGGGTAAACTTACTAAGTTATTTAGCCACGTCCGGCTCCAGCGCCCAGCAACTAGGCGACTTCACTCCATTGCCCTACGATAAGTCATCATTGGTTCGTTCCTCACCGTGATTCCTTTATCTCAGTTGATTCGTTCCAGTCGCTACGTTGTTGAACGGGCGATTGCGCCTTTGTGCCACTATAGGAAAGAATATCATGTTAAGCGTTCATTGGTTTATAGTTAACAACAAATTGGATGGTGTTTTACGCCATAAAGACTTGCTGGTAGCCAAGTTTTTTCTAATGAAAGTTGATTAAGGCTGGACATAAATCCCTTTGTAAAAATCTAAACAAAGGATATTTATACAAAAATAATGGCATCTAATAGCATATTTTAGTATAATATAGCGGATGAGGAGGGAAGATATATGTCCAAGCAGATAAAAACCAGCAAATTTAAGGACAACCTCAAGGCTCGCAGTGAAGAAGCTAAAACGGTTCGCAAAATTGTAACGATCATTATTATGACGCTATTAATTATATTGGTAATAGGGGGGGCTTCAGGTTACTTATATGTGAAATCTGCATTAGAACCTGTTAATCCTGGCAGTAAAGAAGAAATTAAGGTAACGATACCAATTGGATCTTCATCCTCTAATATTGCTAATATATTGGAAGATAATGGTGTGATTAAGAACGCACTAATATTTCGCTTTTACTTAAAATTTAATAATGAGTCCAGCTTTCAAGCGGGAGATTATGTATTTACTCCAGATATGGAGCTAAGTGAGATTGTCGATTCATTAAAAAGTGGTAAATTATTGGCAGAACCTGTCTATACGGTTACCATACCTGAAGGAAAAACGATAGAAGAGTTAGCAGAAATTTATGCAGAACAATTACCTTTGTCCAAAAAAAAGTTTTTAGAAAAAGTGAATGATCCAGATTATATTCAGGCATTAATGGAACGCTATCCATCTGTGCTGTCAGAAGATATTTTAAACCCAGAGATTCGTTCACCACTGGAAGGGTATCTATTTGCCGCAACGTATGAGTTCTTTGAAGAAGAGCCTAGTGTTGAAACAGTTGTCGATGAGATGCTAAAAAAGACAGAAAGCGTGCTATCCGATTATTTAGATGCCATCAAGGAGCAAAATTATACTGTTCACGAAGCTATAACGTTTGCCTCTGTTATTGAAAAAGAAACGGGCGCCAAAGACCAGCGTAAGAAAATAGCAGGAGTATTTGCTAATCGGTTAGAAAAAGGGATGAAACTTCAGACAGATCCAACTGTTTTATACGCGCAAGGGGAACATAAAGACCGAGTTTTGTATGAAGATTTAGAAATTGAATCACCATATAACACTTATTATATAGAAGGTCTTCCTGTTGGTCCGATTGG
Source organism: Virgibacillus dokdonensis (assembly GCF_900166595.1). NCBI lineage: Bacteria > Bacillati > Bacillota > Bacilli > Caryophanales > Bacillaceae > Virgibacillus > Virgibacillus dokdonensis. The sequence continues at coordinate 1,815,523 of NZ_LT745763.1, forward strand.
TAATTTTTCCGAGACCGCGCTTGAAGCCGCCCTTCACCCTGAGGAATCGAAGAATTTATATTTCTTACATGATAAAGATGGAAATATCTATTATGCAGAAACATTAGAGCAACATAATAAGAACAAGCAAAAACATATAAATTGAGGCATATTATCTCCCGGTCTTATGGATAGGGGGATAAATGCAATTTTTAGAAGGTAGAGGGGATTGTAATGAATGACAGCAATAGTGGTCATTACTTAGAAAAAATGATACCAAAACGAACCGCTTCTATTGAAAGGTTAGAAAAAAAAGCCAAAAATGATCATGTGCCAATTATGGATGTAGTAAGTATGCATTTTGTACAACAAATCATTCGTCTAAAACAGCCTAAGCGGATATTAGAGATCGGTACAGCAATTGGTTATTCTGCTTTACGCATGCTGGAAGCACAACCTAATGCAGAAATTATAACCATAGAAAAAGATGAGCAAAGATATCAAGAAGCCAAGGAGCATATTCGTGCTCACCAAGCTGAACAGCAGATAAAAATCTTATCTGGAGATGCCTTAGAAGTACTAAAAAACTTGCAAAACGAAGCATTTTTTGATGTAATATTTATCGACGCTGCTAAAAGCCAGTATCGTCGTTTTTTTGAGCTTGTTACACCCTTACTAGCAAATGAAGGTATTATCATTACGGATAATGTTTTATTCCGAGGATATGTTGCCAACGAGCGTATCGTTCCATCTAGGTATAAAAAAATGGTGGAAAAGATCAATGAATATAATCATTGGCTAATGCAACATCCATTGTTTACCACGACTATAGTACCTATAGGAGATGGTGTAGCAATTAGTAGCAAACAGAGTCAGAGTTAGAAGGGAGAAACCATTCGATGCATCATCAACCAGTAGTTATTGGGGTAGCAGGTGGAAGCGGAAGTGGAAAAACTTCTGTTACACGCTCCATATGCCAGCGCTTTTTAGAGCAAACCATTTTAGTTATTGAACAGGACTATTATTATAAAGATCAAAGCCATCTCCCATTCGAAGAACGCTTAAACACCAACTACGATCATCCATTAGCTTTTGACCATGACCTATTAGTTGAGCATATGCATAAATTATTAAGCGGTGAGACGATAGATAAACCCGTTTATGATTATAAGATGCATACACGCTCTCAAGAAATTATTCAAGTACAACCAAAAGATGTAATCATTTTAGAGGGGATATTAATTCTTGAAGATCCACGGCTACGTGATTTAATGGACATTAAAGTTTTTGTTGATACAGATGCGGACTTACGAATTATTCGCAGGCTTATGCGAGATATAAAAGAACGTGGAAGAACATTAGATTCTGTAATTGAGCAATATGTTCATAAAGTCAGACCATCACACTTACAATTTATTGAACCGAGTAAACGTTATGCTGACATCATTATTCCAGAAGGTGGACAAAATCATGTAGCCATTGACATTATGGCAACTAAAATAGAAAATATCCTTTTGAAACATAGTAATAAATTTAATGAAAAGTATTGAAAAAATATTCGAATTCTGCCATAGTAATGGTTAGTATAATTTTGAAAATGGAGCGCTTACATTTTCGTCGAGCTCCTATTAGTTTGTGCTCAAAAAATATAAGTTAAAAAGTAGTAAACAAGAAGTACAATGTTGTAATTGTACTTAAAGTGAGAATATAGAACTAAAGTTTTGAGCATAGCCTAAAAAGAAACATGTCAAATTACATTAGTATGACGACGATATATTGAAGGAAGAAGAAGGAGTGGTTAGAATGACTGTAGAAAAAAGCTATTATATGACTCAAGAGGGGAAAGAGAAATTAGAACAAGAATTGCATTATCTAAAAACAGAACGCCGTCAAGAAGTGGTTGAACGTATAAAAGTGGCTCGAGACTTCGGTGATCTTTCCGAGAATTCAGAGTATGATTCTGCAAAAGACGAACAAGCTTTTGTGGAATCTCGAATTGCACAAGTGGAAAAAATGATTCGTAATGCAGTTATTATAGAAAATGATAATCAAAACCCGCACATTGTTTCTTTAGGTAAATCTGTGACGTTCCAAGAACTTCCTGATGGTGATACAGAAACATACACCATTGTTGGAAGTGCTGAAGCTGATCCATTTGAAGGTAAAATCTCTAATGATTCCCCAATGGCACAGAGTTTAATCGGAAAAGAAGTGGGTTCAGAAGTTTCTGTAGCTACTCCTGGTGGAGAAATATTTGTAAAGATTATCGAAGTTGAATAAGTAAGCAAAAAGATAGTGAGCCAAAGCGTTCACTATCTTTTTACGCTCAACAACTATGAGGGCTCTTATGGATTGACTCACTTTTATGAAAAAAGTTTGGGAGTCGATCCTTTAATACAAAAAACAATTATTTCACATAAGCAAGGTTTGGCTTAATACAAAAGGCAAATTTGTAGTTAGTACATAAATTGTTATATGCTAAGCATATTAATTCTTATACTAAATATGATATGATAGTAGGGTAATTATGGGAGGGTTGAGATAATGGGTGATTTTGATAGAGTTTCCCGTGTAGATAAATTTGAAAAACGAAGAAAAAATACTAAATCTATATCAATTTTTCTTATTATAGGTGCTGTTTTAGTCCTCATTCTGTTGGGAACTTGGATGTTTGGCGGTGGCGATGAATCCTCAGAAGAGAATAAAGATACTTCCAATGAACAGGCAGAAGCAGAAGATAACGGTACAGAAGATAATAAGGAAGGAGATAACAACGATCAATTTACTAGAGTAGAAGATGATGAGGACAACACTCAGTCTTCTGATAATGAAAAAGATGAACAAGATAATATAAAAGAGGAAGAACAAGCTGAAGATAATAGTTCAGTGGAAACAGAACAAGTTGAATCGTCAGATGATAATGTCGTGAAAGCTTTTACAGGTGATTGGAAGCCAATTGGAACAGAACAAAAAGGAACGCATACAACAAACTATAATGAAGGTTCTCAAGATAGAAAAGAAATCAAGACTGCTGTTACGCAGGTAACGGGTTTAGATAAAAATAGCATGGTTACACATTGGGTAGGAAATGGTGGAAGTCCGGAAAAAGTAGAAGCAACAGTTTCTGCAGAAGATAATACACAGATTTACCGTGTGTATTTAATTTGGGTAGAAGAAAAAGGCTGGAAACCAACAAAGGTAGAACAATTAAAAAGTGTAATTATTAACAGATAGATTTGGAGGTATTTGGATGACAATAGGAATTATTGGAGCAATGGATGAAGAAATTGCTTTCTTAAAAGATGCAATGTATATCAAAAAAGAGTTAGAAGTAGCAAACTGCTTATTTATTGAAGGACAATTATATGATAAAGAGGTTGTTTTGCTTCAATCCGGCATTGGTAAAGTGAATGCTGCGATGGCAACAACCATCCTGCATGAACGATTTGCTCCAAACTACATCATTAACACTGGATCAGCAGGAGGATTTGCTACAGATCTAGAAATAGGAGATGTAGTTATCTCGACACAAGTTGTCCATCATGATGTAGACGCTACGGCATTCGATTATGCTTACGGACAAGTGCCGCAAATGCCTGCAATGTATGATGCAGATGTTAATTTAGTCGCAAAAGTAGTAAATGTATTGACAGACCTAGACATCTCATATAAAAAGGGAATTATTGCGACTGGTGACTCGTTTATGAGTGATGGAAAACATGTTACATTTGTTCGTGAAAAATTTCCTACTATGATAGCTGCAGAAATGGAAGCAGCTGCGATAGCACAAGTATGTTACCAATATGCTACACCATTTGTTATTATACGTGCACTTTCTGATATTGCTGGAAAAGAATCCTCTGTTTCTTTCGACGCCTTTTTAAAAACTGCAGCCACAAATGCTGCTAATATCATCATAAAGTTTATACAATCAACCTAAAATTTTGCTATAAAGAGTAATAAACATAGACAAAATTGTTTATTCCAATAATTACCTTCCTATGAATTATGTATTTTATGTTAGGATAATGATAGAAATAGGAGGTAATATTAATGGATAATAAACAGAGATTGAAATATAAATATATAGATTACCAACGTTTTATAGGTGTGTTATTAATCTTATCTATGTATTTATTTTTAGGTGCTATCATTAATACGTATTTGAGACCTTCTGAAGATGGTATTGTTCTTATTGGTTTAACACTCGTTTCATTGGGTGCTGGATTTTGGTTGGCATACCAACAACGTCAAATAAAAAGAAAGCTAGATGAACGCTAATGCAATAAATGCTTAGCGTTTTTTTGCACTATGGAAAAGTGTAGCATTTCAGGGTTTTAAGCTTTAGTCATAAAAATATACGAAGCTAAGTTAGTGCACAGTACAGTGTTTATTAGAAAACATTGTAAAATATTTGTGCCAAGTGTTTTTACAAATTATAGTAGAGAACTTTTCGGTTATTTCGTTATGTACAAGAAACTAATTTTATATTGCTTATACAAAAACAAAGAAGGATAATAGCAACCCTCCTTTGTTTATCAACGTTATCTTATTTCGTACATATAAATTTATTTCATTCCATTTTCCTTTAAAAATTTTTCATTTTCTTGCGCTTTTTTGGTAACATTATTATTTTTCCACCAAGCATATATGGCCATTATTGTAGTAGCTATTGTAGAAACAATTTCATAAATTTCATCTTCGTTTAATGGTAGGGGCTGATAGCCAAAGGTGATTAAAGCTTGGTTAAGCAATAAAATACTTAGTGCAACAAGCCTTACAATAGCAGTTTTCATGTTATCACACTCCTCACTTAAATATATTCCAAAAATTCTAATTTATTCGTAAAATACTTTTGAAAAAGAAAAATATTTTCTTCTTATAAACAAAACGTGTATCTGAAATCAATTTTTAGTCAGTCGAATAGCAAATTTGGCATCACAAGCGATTTTTTATTAAAAAATAATAATAGAGTAAAAAAGTATTAAAGCAGGAAACAGTAGTTAATTGTTATTGACATACCTTTTTTATCCATGTAAAAGAGATTAATTTAGCCTTTACCGCATTATCCATGAAACATTGTAGCGGTGTTTTGAGTTTTTTGATATTTCTCAAAGCATCATTGGACACGCTTTATTCTCTAAATCCATAATTCTTTCCCTATACATTTGTGCTATGCCTTCTTTTTATTGAGAATGAGATTTCAATTACACTAGGAGACATCAATCAATGCAAACAAGTGTTAAAAAGAGCGAATAATGAATATATCTGAATTATTAACTTGTATTTCTTGAATAAATATTCGCAACACCCTCTGTGTTTTTTCGTATGTAACTGACTTCCTTTCACTTGCATGTAATACTTTATTGCTTCTTCCAATACGAAAGTTGCTAGGATTCCCACTTAGCGGTCATTTTGGACTGGCTAGCAATATTCTGTTGCATGGTTCGTTTCTAAAGAGATACCAAATCATGACCATATGGTCTTGCATTATCCATAGAATTGTAAACCAGACTCCCTATGTAGCAAACGCTCGCGTGTTCAGTCTTAGTTTTTTAAGATTGCTGTATTCATACTCTATGATACAATTTTTAAGCAGGCGTAGGAACTGGAAATACACTCACACAAAAAAAGAAAGCTAAACTTTTAAAGTTAGCTTTCTTTTTTATCCCTTTTACCTCTATGTTCTTTTCTGTAGTATTCATGAAATACTTTCATCAAAGCTCGTTTTTCAATTCGAGAAACGTAACTTCTAGATATGTTTAATTTTCTGGCAATTTCTCGTTGTGTTAGTTCTTTTTCATCGTTTAATCCATACCGATAAACAATTACTTCTCGTTCTCGTTTATCTAAAATCGCAAAATAATCTTCCATTTTTTCAATTTCCATATTTAATTGAATAAATTCGATAATATTTTGATTCTCAGCTTCTAAGATATCAATAAGGCTAATTTCATTTCCTTCTTTATCTTGACCAATTGGATCATGCAGCGAAACATCTTTCTTTATTTTCTTCAATGCTCGTAAGTGCATTAATATTTCATTTTCAATACACCGGGCTGCATAAGTAGCAAGTTTTGTACCTTTTCCAGGCGAATAACTTTCCACCCCTTTAATCAAACCAATGGTTCCAATAGAAATAAGATCTTCAGCATCTTCTCCCGTATTTTCAAATTTTTTTACAATATGTGCTACGAGCCGAAGATTATGTTCAATGAGTTTGTTTCGCGCTGTTTCACTTCCGTCCTGCATTTGCTGAATGTATTTTTTTTCTTCATCAGGTGGTAGAGGTTGGGGAAAAGCATGGTTTTTAACATAAGAGACAAAGAACATCGCTTCTTTAATAAGTAAAGCGAGCGCACTTAAAATGCCGGACAAATATATCCTCCTCCTTGGTGTACATACTCAGTAGTCATTAGCCCATATGTTTATACTATGAAGCTTAGAGAAATAAAGTGTCTGTCCTAAATAAGGTTTTATTATGTTCGTTTCATATTTTATTCTGTATAGTTTTTACAATTTAAATTGTTGTAAGATCCTCGCTTCAAGACTTACATGATGTAAACTGACAAGTCAAAGTAGGGATAATACATAGACTCATTAAAAAATACTAGGGCTATTCATGATTAAGAAAATGGACACGGGTTGAAGGTCTGATCACTAAAGCAAATTCTTAATGCGTTTTACCGTATTGTATGTATACATAGATATTTATAGGTATTTGTCCAAGCAATTACGACATATATTCTTTTAAATGGACGGGCAAAACAGTAGAGGTTGTATTGTATAATATTTAGACGTTACAGGTAAAGAAGAAAGAGAATAGTAATCATTTTAGAGTAAAAATACAAAGTAATATTGAAATAAAATTTTATAAATAAATAACAAAAATCAACATATTTTTTCAAAGTGTGTTATAATAATAGCAGAAGAAGGGTGTGAATCATATGTTAGAAAAACTAAAGACAGAAACAAGAAATGAATACACTTACAATCTTGATTCGATGCAATTTAAAGACGGTTTAGCGCTTATGAATAAAGAAGATAAACAGGTTGCAAATGTTATAGATACGCAACTTTAATAATAGAACGAGCTGTTCAACTTGTAATTACATCTTTTCAAAAAGGTGGAAGGAGCGCAAGATGACGAAGAGCAAGGTGAAAAAGATTTACAAAGGAGAAACCTCACACAGGCAGACGCGGTGATAGGGGTTGCAGCTAGTGGGAGAACGCCTTATGTTATAGGGGCTTTTAGCATATGAAAATAAAATAAACGCAAAAAAGGTTCGTATTTCTTGTAATAAGGGGGCGGTAATGAGTAAACATGCAGATGTAGCAATTGAATTAGAAACAGGTCAGGAGGTAATTATTGAAGCCACCTGCTTAAAAGTTGGAAGAGCGCTTTGATCTCTACAGCTTCAATGATAGGTATTGGTAAAGTATATTAAAATGTAATGTTGATTTATAAGCCGCCAACGAGAAATTAGTAGTTAGATCAATATGCATCATGATGGATGCTATAGGAGTAGATCACAAAGAAGCAAAAGATTATTTACGTAAGTCCAAAATTAATTTCAAGATTGTTATCATAATAATATTACTACAACGCTCCTATGACAAAGCAAAAGAGAATGTTCTCCAAGCGGGCGTTTTTGTACAAAAAGCGTTAATGAAAGGGGAGAAGAGATAATGAAAAAGGAAGAAAAACTGACGCAGGATATTTTACAGTTTATTGGTGGAAAAGAAAACATAAAACAAGTTAGCCATTGTATGACAAGACTAAGGCTTAAGCTTAAAGATGATGGAAAAGCTGACATCAGTGCTTTAAAAAATGTAAACGGTGTCATGGGGGTTGTTGTGGACGAAACATTACAGATTGTGATTGGACCAGGAACTGTTAATCGTGTTGCGGAGAAAGTAAGTGAAATAACTAAATTAGGCATTGGCGAGGAGCAAGGTCCAGATGATAAAAACTTGACGTTTGAAGAAAAAGCAGCATTACAAAAGCAGGAAATAAAGCAAAGAAATAAAACGCCTTTTAAAAATTTTCTACGTCGATTAGGTAATATTTTTATTCCATTAATTCCTGGGTTAGTTGCCTCAGGTATTATTAATGGCGGTGCTAACTTTGCAAAAAATGCGGGTGTTGATCCAGAAACGACATGGATGCAAATCTTGCTTGTTTTTGGAGGCGCTATTTTTACGTATTTAGCTGTATTAGTAGGATGGAATACCGCAAAAGAGTTTGGAGGCACACCTGTATTAGGTGCCATTGCTGGTATGATTTTATTTAATCCGATGCTTGCTGATATTACCATATATGGGGAAGCGTTAGTTCCTGGTAGGGGGGGCTTATTCGGAGTCATCTTTGCAGCTTGGTTAATGACATTTTTAGAAAAACGAGTTCGAAAAATTATTCCAGCAGCCGTAGATATTATTTTCACTCCTTTAATTACGGTTTTAATTGTTGGTTTTGCTTCTTTATATGTAGTTATGCCAGTTGCCGGTGTCTTATCTGATGGCATAACAGATGGATTAACATCCTTAATCGATATGGGGGGATTTATTGCTGGTGCAGTATTAGCAGGTTTTTTCCTTCCATTAGTAATGGTTGGATTGCACCATGGATTAACCCCCATTCATTTAGAGCTGATTAATACGTTCGATAATACGGCATTACTTACTATTTTAGCGATGGCCGGAGCAGGGCAAGTGGGAGCAGCAATGGCTATTTATGTGAAAACCAAAAATAAACGCTTACGAAATATTATTAAAGGTGGTCTACCAGTAGGATTTTTAGGAATTGGAGAACCTTTGCTTTATGGCGTGACATTGCCTTTAGGACGGCCGTTTTTAACCGCATGTATGGGAGCGGCAATTGGGGGCGGATTTCAAGCTGTCATGCAAACTGCAGCTAAAGGTATCGGTGTTTCAGGTTTGTCATTGATTCCACTTATTGATGATGGAAAGTATATATTATATTTCTTAGGTTTAGTAATTTCATATGCTGGAGGTTTTATTTTCACGTATTTGTTCGGCTTTAAAGAAGATATGGCTAAAGATATATAAAAAATGAAGTTACCTTGACTGTTACCAAGGGGCAAATTTATAAAAGCCCCTTGGTAAATAGCGGTAATAAAAAAGGGTGGTATTCATGCTAGGTATTTCTGTATATATTGGTGAACAAAGTGTGGAAGAACAGTCCACTTACATAAAGAAAATGAAGGAAAAAGGGTTTACGTCTATTTTTACCTCTCTGCATATACCAGAAGAGGACCCCGCTATGTATAAACACCAGTTACAAGCATTAGGAAAGATAGCAAAGCAATTAAATATGGAACTAATGGTTGATATTTCTCCAACTTCACTTATTGCTTTAGGGTTTGAGTGGAAGACAGCTTCTGAGTTAGTAAATTGGGGATTAAGTGGTCTGCGCCTTGATTATGGAATTGACGAGGATACGATTGTATACCTCTCAAAAGAGATGAAGGTCGCTCTTAATGCAAGTACACTAACGCCGCATGTTTTAGAAACATTAAAACAAAAAGGGCTGGATATTTCTATGGTTGAAGCATGGCATAATTTTTATCCACGCCCGGAAACTGGCATTGGCTGGGATGATTTTATTAAAAAAAATAAATGGTTAAAACAAGAAGGATTATCTATCATGGCGTTTATACCAGGAGATGAAAAGTTAAGAGGCCCCATTTTTTCAACATTACCAACGTTAGAAGCTCACAGATCGGTGTCTCCTTTTGCTGCATATTTAGAGCTTAGTCATAAGGGAATAGTTGATAAAATTTTGATTGGAGATAGAAGTGTTAGTGAACGTACGTTCGAACAGTTTTCTGGTTACCAAAAAAATGAAATCCTTCTTCATGTGACACCAAATCCAGCAATACCTCAATCAGATGTAGATTTAGTAAAAGGCACGCATACAAACCGCGTTGATCGCGCACGCGATTGTATTCGTTCTGTTGAGTCGAGACAATATGCATCGATAGGAGCTACGAAGATTGCCCCTGTTAACTGTGTAGAACGTCGTATAGGTTCAATAACAATTGATAATGAGCATTATCAAAGGTACCAGGGTGAAGTGCAAATAACTACACGCGATTTGCCTAAAGATAGACGAGTAAATGTGATTGGAAGAGTAGTCCCCCAAGATAGGATGTTGTTAAAATGGATAGATGGTGGGCAAAGGTTTACCATTAAACTGGTTTCAAACGATTAGCAGTTAAAAAAGAAGGCTATCATAAAAAAGCAATGAGAATCCATGAAGGAATCCATTGCTTTTTTTACTATAGGCATTTAATATTTTTTGGTTTATAGTTTGAAAGAAAAATGACGGCTTTCTAATACATATTTCTTTTTTTATACTCTTTTACAGCTTCTTCATATGCATCTTTTTGGTTTTTTAAATATGGCTTTACTCCTGATGAGTGTGCAGCTCTTCCCATCATATGTGCACCTACGGGAGCTGTTAACATGATAAATACGATTGCTAATAGCAACTTACCACTAACAATAGAATGCTCTAAATATAGATACGTAAAAGCTCCAATAAGAATAAAAGCGATTCCTAATGTAGATGCTTTTGTTGCTGCGTGTAATTTTGTATAAACATCAGGAAAGCGAACGACGCCAATTGACGCAGATAGAATAAAAAAGGTGCCCGCTAAAATGAATAAAGCAACGATAAGGTTTAAGATAATATTAATCCACGTCTCTATCAATGATAACACCCTTTTCTAGGTATTTTGCAATGGCAAGCGTTGAAAGGAATGCAAGGATTCCAATGAGCAAAATGACGTCATTTAACTTTGTTGTTATCAAGTAGATTGACATTAAGCCCGCTAGCCCCATTAAGTTAATACCAATGGCATCTAATGCAACCGCTCGATCAGGTAGTGTAGGGCCAGATATAACACGATATAAAAGAAGAGCTAATGATAGTGATATACCAATAAACGAGATCACGATTGCTACTTGTAATATATTGTCTGTCGTTGTTAATATATTCGTCATCTTGTCACCTCCATGATTGCTTTTTCAAATGTGTTCTTTATGGAATCGATAGCCTCATTGTTATCATGAATATCCATTCCATGAATAAACAATTTTGTATTATCACGCGATACAGCAACGGATAATGTACCTGGAGTGAGAGAAATTAAATTCGCCAACAAGGTAATTTCCCAATTACTTTTCAACTCTGTTGGTAGCTCGAATATTGCTGGTTCAAAATTTGGTTTCGGTGAATAAACAAGTTTTACAATTTCAATGTTTGAAGAGAGTAACTCTTTTATAAACAGGAAGATCAAGCTAACGATCTTTACCACTCTTCGAAAATAGAACGTGTCTGGTATAAAGCGACGTAAAAGAAACAAGAGTAAAATCCCTAATAGATATCCAGCAAAAAAGCTTGGAACAGAATAAGATTCACTTAAGAACATCCACATAAAGGCGATAATTAAATTAATTACTATTTGAAAAGCCATTATTCATTACTCCTTTAGCACAGAATCAATATAAATTTCCGGATCAAGTAAATAAGCAGCTATTGACTCAATACTCGGATAAAACAATTCTGCTCCAACTCCTAGCAATACAGATATCGTTAATAAAGCGACAACGGGAGCCATTAAGCCGTTAATAGGCTTCTTTACAATAGTACCCATTGTTTCTTTATCTCCCCAAAATCCGTTAATAAATATTTTTACAACGGAATAAAGGATGAGCAGACTCGTTAGCAAACCGACAATAACGATAGCGATTTCTCCTTCTTCAAAGGCACCCTTCAGTAATAACAATTTGCCGATAAACCCGCTAAAAGGTGGGAGACCTGCTAATACGGCAGCAGATAAAAACAATAGCCAACCTAAAGAAGGATAGTAATGAATAAGCCCGCCCATTTTGCGTAAATCGGATGTTCCAGCTACATAGGCTATGATACCTACTAGTAAAAATAGTGCAGTTTTAATGATCATATCGTTAATAAGATAGTATATGGAGCCACTAATTCCAGATTCGTTCAAAACCCCAATTCCTAGAAGGATAAATCCAATGGCAGGAATAATGTTATAAGCGATAATCAATTTAATATTTGAAGTCGACAATGCACCAATGATGCCAAAAATCATCGATAGACCAGCTATCCAAATAAACATTTCATGGGTTAAATCTGTTTGATAAACAAAAATAAGTGAAAATACTCGTAAGATAGAGTAAACCCCAACTTTTGTTAACAACGCGCCGAATAAAGCCGATATAACAGGATTCGGTACGATGTATGACTTTGGTAGCCAGTAATAAAGTGGGAATAACGCTGCTTTCGTAGCAAAAACAAAAAACAGTAATATCCCAATCGTTGTAATGATACCTTGCTGTTCCACTTCTTGTACGCGTTCGGCAATTTGTGCCATATTCACTGTTCCAACAACGGCATATAAAAGTGCAACAGTGGTAACAAATAACATCGATGAAAATAAGTTAATTAACAGGTATTTCAGCGATTCTCGTAATTGAACTTTTCCGCCTCCTAATACAATTAAACCGTAAGAAGCCATTAATAACACTTCAAAGAATACAAATAGGTTAAATAAATCACCCGTTATAAATGCCCCAGACACACCAGTAATGAGAAAAAAGAAAAATGGATAGAAATAAAATTGTTCTCTTTTTTCCAAACCAGCATAGGGAGCGTAGAATGCACAGGCAGTACTAATTACATTCGTTGTTAAAACTAATATGACAGCTAAGCCATCCATGACTAAAACAATTCCATAAGGAGCCATCCAGTCTCCTGTTTGCAATATAATTGTGCCATGTTCAAGTACGTACCAAGTAATATAGCCAGCTGTTGCTAAACTAATGATTGAAAACAGCTTCGTTAGTGCTCTTGATATGCGAACATTTTTATTGAAAAAGATAAGAACGATAGCTGCTATCATTGGGATGATAATTGGTAGTATTACTAAATTACTCATTTTCGTTACCCCTTAATTCTTCCATATTGTCCGTACCGTTTTCTTGAGTCGATCTATAAGCTAACACTAAAAGTAAACTGGTTACACCAAAGCTAATCACAATAGACGTTAGGATTAAAGCCTGAGGTAGCGGATCGGTATAATTTTCGATCCCATCTGTCAAAATAGGAGGCTGGCCAGTTTTTAATTTCCCCATTGTAAAAATAAGGATGTGGGCTCCGTGGGATAGTAATGCTGTACCTATAACGATGCGAAGCAATTGCTTTTGCAACATATTATAGATGGCAGTTGCAAACAAAACTCCTGCTAATATAGATGTAATAATCTCCATGGTTATTCTGCCTCCTTATTCTTTTTATATTTAATAAGGCCGACGATGGCTAATGCAGCGATACCTAACACAGCGATTTCGAATAAGGTATCTAACCCACGAAAATCAACCAAAATTACGTTAACAATATTATATCCGCCGCCCAATGGTTTTGAGTTCTCTACAAAGTAATTAGCTATCGATTCGAACCACCTACTACTATGACTAGATATTGCCACTAAGGTAATCAACGTTCCAAACCCGATAGAAATGATTGCATTCATCAGTTTTGTTCTTGGTGTGTCAGATGATTTGCGCAACTTCGGTAAATGGTAAAAGCAAAGTAAAAAGAGTGCCACAGTAATTGTTTCAATAACTAATTGCGTTAGAGCAATATCTGGTGCGCGATAAATAACAAATAGAATAGCCACACCGAAACCAACCACTCCGACTACTAAGATGGCAGCTACATTATGATTCATATAAATAGTAGCGATTGCTGCAATAATCATAATTCCTACAACTGCAACCTCGATAAATGAAATATCAGCTAACTCGTTCGTGCTAAATGCAAAACCGTCTGTTAAAAACATAAATAGAAACGAAACAATAAGCATTGTGCCAAGAATTAAAGACATATATGTTCTTAATGAACCAGTCATGTAGTAATTCGTAATGCGATTAGAAACTTGACCAATTCGATTTAAAATAGCGTCATATACGTGGTTAAAGCTTACTTTACCAGGCAAGACTTGATAAACTCCTCGCCATTTTTTTCGAGTCAAAAATAACACTGTACCTAATCCAACCACTGCTAATGACATTTTAAAAGGTGGAATAAACCCATGCCAAAATGTAACGTCTTTATAGGTTACAGAACTGTTGATCGCAGTCGCTGCATGCTGTAAAAAGGATGAGTTAACCATATTTGGAAACAAACCAATTGTAATGACGCCAACTACAAGAATGATCGGTGATATAAGCATGCCGATAGATGCTTCGTGTGGTTTCTTTGGTAGTTTATCCAAATGTTTTTTACCAGTAAATGTCCCGAAGAACAGATACATGGAATAGACAAATGTAAAAATACTACCTAGAACTGCTAAAAATGGGATGGTTTGACTCCAAAAGTCAGCACCTAAGCCTAGTGATGCATCAAAAAACAGTTCTTTACTATAATAGCCATTTAGAAATGGTAATGGAACTCCCGCCATAGAAAATGTTCCAAACATGGCTAATGTAGCAGTAATGGGCATTAAAGTAGCCAGTCCGCCAAGTTTTCGAATATCTCGAGTTCCAGTTTCATGATCAACAATCCCAGCTACCATAAATAGACTACCTTTGAATGTCGCATGATTTAATATATGGAAAACAGCTGCAAAAACGGCTGCTTTTGTGCCAAAACCTAGCATAGCCATGATCATTCCAAGCTGACTAATGGTAGAGAAAGCTAAAATAGCCTTTAAGTCTGTTTGTCTTACAGACATATAAGCGCCCCAACACAATGTTGCAATTCCAAATACACTTACAATAATAAAAAATGCTTCATATCCAGAGAAAATCGGCGAAAAACGAGCTACAAGAAAAAGCCCCGCTTTTACCATGGTGGCTGAATGTAAATAAGCACTAACAGGTGTTGGTGCTTCCATTGCGTCAGGTAGCCAAATGTGAAATGGGAATTGGGCAGATTTTGTAAATGCACCTAATAGTAATAAGCCGAGAATGAGTGGCAAATAATTGCTATCTAAAATAAAATCTACTTGGGTAATCATTTGTTGTATGCTTGTTGTACCTGTAACGACGTACAGCAGAATAAAGCCACCAAGCATACTTAACCCGCCAAATACAGTTATGAGCATGGATTTTAATGCACCATAGCGAGAACGCTCTTTAAAATGCCAGTACCCAATTAATAAGAACGAAGAAATCGATGTTAATTCCCAAAACGTATAAAGCACAAATATATTATCCGATAGCACTACGCCAAGCATTGCGCTCATAAACATGAGCAAATACACATAAAAATGCCCAAGGCGTTCTGACTTGTCAAGATAATAGATGGAGTAAAGGACGACTAATGAACCAATTCCGCTAATTAATAGCACGAATAATAAACTTAGACCATCTAAATATAAATCAAAGTTAATGCCTAAAGATGGAATCCAGTTATAATGTTCCATGATTGGAGTAAAGTCGTTACCTATAAAAGTAACGAAGTATAGAAAAATCAAAAAAGGTATAAAAAAAACGAAGATCCCTGTATGTATTTTTTCTTTTAATTTACTTAATGCAGGAATAAAGCATGCAATAAGCAGTGGAATAAGAACTGCAAATATCATTTGACCGGAATTCCTCCTTCACCAACTAAAACGGTTTTCTATTATGTTTTTCATTACTTGATATGACAAAAGGGCTAAACCACCTATACCTATAAGTGGTACATGTAAATATCCTTCTCCATAGTCGGATATTTAATCATTTGTTGTTATTTTTATACTAAATGGGTCTCTTTATTTATTTCACATATAAGGAACTGTTAGAATCCCACTTCAAGAGTTGGAGAATCGATAATGCCAAAAAGAGTGGTTAGCAACGATATGCTTGGTAAGTTTAGCAAACAAACAGCCAAGATGAAAGAAAGCCCACCTGATGATTCCTTTATAACGAATGAGCGTTGTGGTACAACTTTCAAATGGGGAAAAATTCTTTTTTATGTGCAACAAATGGTTTAGCCAAACAAAATGGTATTTGTGCGAGTTTGTATACCATTGTATATCAAGCTTCATCCAAGAAATATTTTAACACAATAAAGGGTTGATAAAAATAAAAAACCCTTAGAAATCATAAATTCTTCAAGGGTTTTCGAGTTTCTTCATATTTAATATAGTGGGTAAATTCATTAACCTGATTTTGTATCTTTTATTTTATGTGACAAATGTCTTCTATGAATCTCTTCTTCAATTAGCAAGAGAAAATCAGGGCTTAAATTTAAATCATTTGCTGTAATATATGATTCGAGTAATAATTCATCCGACAAATGTTCCATAAATACAGCCCCCTTAGAAGTGGAAATCTTCTGTAATAAAGTTACTAATAATTTATCATGAACCTAGCAGCCGGACAAGGTGCTAGTTATCTACAATGGTCTGTAGATAACTTGTGTATAAATGGTAGAAAAGTGTAATAAATGCAGTTAAATCAACTCGAAAATTGTTAATAAAGTTATCCACAATGCAGAAAATGAAAGTATTTGTCGAACGATTTATGTATGTAAAGTAGGTATTTATGCATAGTCTCTAATCACCAAAACCTATTTTGCTGAAATTTGTTAGTATACACTTTGTTAAGATGTCGAAAATCAATGCATAAGCAAAATTGTTAAAAATAAGTGACTAAGGAAAAACAGAGATCTTGTGAAAACAAGTTTAAAAAGAGAAAAATGTGATGTCTAAGATATAAGGATACCCTTGGAAAAGAACAATATTTTTAAACTATCTCTTTATACAACGTTTATGAAACAAATCAATTGCTTTTTCTAAATTTTTGCTTGGAAAATAAAATTTCTTTATTATTGTAGCGAGTTGTTATAGGATTAGGGTATAATTGTTTTTTTGTATGTATGTAGGAATGAGTGATTTGCTTGTTGGTCTAGGAAAACGAGCATTTTAAAACAAGCATTATATTGCAGAATATATGATGAAATGGCTATTCATCTGTTTTATATGTATTCCTATGGATCAACTGACTGTAATGAGGTGTGAAAGTGTGTTAAAAAAGTTTTTACCGAATGAGCATGTGAAAAGTATATTTGAGATTCATCCTGAATCATTGAAGGAAAAAGGGATAAAAGGTATTATTACTGATTTAGATAATACTTTGGTTGCTTGGGACGTTAAGGAAGCTACTTCTGAAGTGGTAGAATGGTTTAAGTTAATGAAAGAGCATGGCATTAGCGTAACCATAATTTCCAACAATAATCGAGAGCGAGTGAGTGTGTTTTCTGAGCCGCTCGATACCCCTTTTGTATTCAGTGCTCGCAAACCATTAAGCAAGGCGTTTAAAACAACAGCTAAAAAAATGAATTTAAAGGAAGAAGAAATTGCCGTTATCGGGGATCAGGTTTTAACGGATGTACTCGGAGGAAATATGGCTGGTTTTTATACAATTTTAGTCGTCCCCATTGTGCAATCAGACGGAAAGATAACAAGAATTAATCGTAAAATAGAGCGCCGTATTCTTGCATATATGCGAAAAAAGGGGAAAATAAGCTGGGAGGAATAAGCAACGATGGAAACAATATATTGTCAAGGTTGTGGTATACGCATTCAAACAACAGAAAAGAACCAACCAGGGTACACTCCTGCCTCATCCTTGATAAAGGAAAATATTCTATGTCAAAGGTGCTTTCGTTTAAAGCACTATAATGAAATTCAAGATGTTGCAATTACCGATGCTGATTTTTTTAAAATGGTAAGTTCTATTAGGGATACATCTGGGTTAGTAGTACATGTGGTCGATATCTTTGATGTGGCTGGAAGTTTAATTAAAGCTTTACCGAGAATAGTTGGAAATAAATCCATTTTGTTAGTAGGTAATAAAATCGATTTGCTTCCTAAATCAGTTAATACAAGGAAGTTACTACAGTGGTTACGCGCGCAAGCTAAACAAGTGGGGGTAAATGTAGCCGATGCTTGTTTAATCTCCTCAGCAAAAGGGCACGGGATAAGTGAACTTGCAGAGACAATGGAGCAATATAGAAATGGTGATAACGTTTATATTGTGGGCACAACAAATGTTGGAAAGTCAACGTTTATTAACCGATTAATTAAAGAATCGACAGGCTATCGTGACGTGATTACTACTTCTTATTTTCCAGGAACGACATTGGGTTTTATTGAAATTCCTTTAGATAACCATTCAGCTCTCATCGATACACCAGGTATTGTAAATAAAGAGCAAATAGCTCATTATATTTCTGGTAAAGACTTAAAGCTGATTACACCAAACAAAGAGATAAAACCTAGAGTTTACCAATTAAATGATGGACAAACTTTGTTTTTTGGCGGATTAGCTCGATTAGATTTTATAAAAGGAGACAAACAGTCCTTTGTCTGTTATTTTTCTAATCAAGTTTCGATACATCGTACAAAATTAGAAAAAGCAGATGAACTATTTGAAAATCATCTCGGTGAACTATTGACGCCTCCATCCATGGAGTCCATCGATCAAATACCACCTATGATTTCGGACACATTTCGAATAGATCCGGGAAAGTATGATATTGTTTTTCCTGGTTTAGGCTGGGTCAGCATCTTAGGTGATGGTGCTACAGTAACTGCGCATCGACCAAAAGGTGTTGCTGTTTCTATTAGGCAATCATTCAACTAGGGGGGGATAGGTTGTGGCATACATGTTTGGGTTAATTGGTTATCCTATTAAACACTCGCAATCGCCATGGATTCATGAGCAATTTATGAAAACAACGGGAGTGGAAGGGGATTACTGTATCTATGAAGTAACTCCAGAAGATTCTTTTGAGGCATTTATGGGACAGCTTCAATCGTCTAGTGTAGACGGTTTTAATATAACAGTACCATACAAGGAGAAAATTATCTCTTATTTAGATGATATTGATCCTGTAGCTTTAAAAATTGGAGCAGTCAATACGGTGGTGAATAGGAATGGTAAGTGGATTGGTTATAATACGGACGGCAAGGGGTATGTTCGTTCTTTAAATTCCAAGTTTCCTAACTTATTGCAAAAAGCCACTAAACGAGCGCTTATTCTTGGTGCTGGTGGTGCTGCTAAAGGGATTTTTGCAGCGCTTGAAGAGGTGGGTTTTAAAAGAATAGATATAGCTAATCGAACGAAAGAAAAAGCGGTAATGATTTGTGGGCGACACAAACATCAGTCACAAGCATATTCCTTTGAGGATGTGGAACAGCGTTTGCATGACTATGATATTGTCATTCAAACAACTTCTGTAGGAATGAAACCGCATGTTGATCAATCTGTTTTATCAGATGATACAAACTTTTCGCCTGTACCAATTTACAGTGATATCGTATATCAACCGATCAGAACGAATTTTTTACAGAAAGCAGAACAAAGTGGTGCACAAATTCACTATGGACACACAATGCTTCTCTACCAAGCGCAATATGCTTTTGAATTATGGACAGGTCGAAAACCAAATATAGGGCAAATGGATGAAGAATTAAAACAGATTTTGAAAGGAAGATAACATGCTAACTGGAAAACAGAAACGATTCTTACGAGCAAGAGCAAATCAAATAAAACCTATTTTTCAGGTTGGTAAGACAGGCGTAAATGAAAATATGGTTACACAAATTACAGATGCTTTAGAAAAAAGGGAACTATTGAAAGTAAGTATTTTACAAAACTGTTTAGAGGACAAAACAGTTGTTTCTGAACAATTAGCGGAAGGAACAGGTGCTGAGGTTGTGCAAATTATTGGAAATAATATTGTCCTTTATAAAGAGTCAACAGAAAACAAGCACATTGTATTACCATAAAGGATGAGATTATGAAACGCATAGGATTATTAGGAGGTACATTTGATCCACCTCATATTGGTCATTTAATCATTGCAGAAGAGGTGCGCTTCGCTTTAGATTTAGAGGAGGTTTGGTTTATCCCTTCTTATACGCCACCTCATAAAAGCAATGTAAAAACGAAGCCAGAACATCGACTGAAAATGATTAGACTTGCTATACAAGGCAATCCTTATTTTAAAGTGGATACAATTGAGTTAGACCGGACTGGGAAATCTTATACCATTGATACGATAAAAGAGCTAAGAAAACGCCACTCTGATAAGAAATTTTATTTTATTATTGGTGGAGATATGGTTGAATATTTACCTAATTGGTATCAAATAGAGGAATTAAAAAATCTGGTAACTTTTGTTGGAGTTAAACGCTCTAATTTTTCAACCGAAAGTGCGTTTCCTGTTTTTATCGTAGATATTCCTTTAATAGAAATTTCTTCAACTGTTCTACGTAAAAGGTGTTTAGAAGGAACTTCCGTACAATATTGGTTGCCACATTCTGTTCATCAGTATATAAAGGAGCATCATTTATATGGACATTGAATTAGCGAAAGAGAAAGTAAAACCCCACTTAACAAAAGAACGATATGAACATTCCTTACGAGTTGCTGAAACAGCTAAAATGTTAGCGGATCGATCTGGTGAAGATGTACGTAAGTTGGAGTTAGCAGGTGTATTGCATGATTATGCAAAGTACCGCCCTCAAGAAGAATTAGCACGCTGGATTAAGTCATCTACATTACCGAAAGATTTGCTTGCATTTCATCATGAGCTTTGGCATGGACCAGTTGGTGCACTTTTAATTGAAAAAGAGCTTGGCATAAAGGATAAAGTAATACAAGGAGCCATAAGGTATCATACTACTGGAGCGGCAAATATGAACAAGTTTGAAATGATTATTTTTTTAGCGGATTACATAGAACCAGGAAGAAGCTTTCCAGGAGTGAATGAAGTGAGGAAAGTAGCAGAAAATAATCTACAACAAGCATGCTGGATGGCCTTATCCAATACAATTCATTTTCTAGTTGGAAAAGGAGCTACAGTATATCCAGATACATTTTATGCGTATAATTACTTAACGAGATTGGGTTATGGAGGTATTGTTTAATGCAAAATGAACGAGTTGTACAATTAGCAGCGCACGCATGTGACGATAAGCGAGCAGAAAATATTATAGCATTGGATATGAACGGTGTTTCTTTAATAGCAGATTATTTTTTAATCTGTCATGGGAATAACGAACGGCAAGTGCAAGCAATTGCGAGGGGAATTAAAGAAAAAATGGAAGAACATAATATCCCTGTTTACCGGCTGGAAGGATTTGAACAAGCTAGGTGGATTCTTGTAGATGTAGGTGACGTAGTTTGTCATGTTTTTCATAAAGATGAAAGAAGCTACTACAATTTGGAGCGCCTGTGGGGGGATGCTGTAACATATTCCATTGAAATGGATCAGGATGAATAGAGATGGTGTATGAAAGAATGGCTGACATCTATGACCTATTTATGGTAAACGCTCCATATGATAAATGGTTGCAATTGACAGAGCAACTCTTAGAGGGAAGAGAAATTCAATGTATAGCAGATGTAGGTTGCGGTACAGGGGAGATTACTCGGCGACTTGCGCAAGTTTATCCGCATGTAGTTGGGGTGGACTACGCAGTAGATATGTTGTCAAAGGCAGAAAGAAAGTGTAGAGATACGGGCACATCTATTCAATGGGTTTGTCAAGATGTAAGGTCACTAAACGGCATAACTGGTCTCGATGCCGTTGTTAGTTTTTGTGATGTAATTAACTATATAACAACTGAACAGGAGTTAGCACACACGTTTCAGAATATTTATGATGCGCTTAGTGAAAAAGGAGTTTTTTTATTTGATGTCCACGCATTATCGTTTGTCATGGAAAACTATATGAACGAAACGTTTGCTGATGTTACTGAAGAAGCTAGTTATATCTGGTTTTGTTTAGCGGGGGAACACATTGGTGAGATGTATCATGAGCTAACTTTTTTTTCAAAAAACGAAAAGGGTACTTACTCCCGATTTGATGAAGTTCATCATCAACGTACTTTTTCTGTAGATTTTTATAAAAAATTATTACAGCAAAAAGGCTTCCAAAATATAAAAGTGTATGGGGATTTTTCTATAAAAGCTAATAGTGTTGATGAAAACACAGCTCGAATTTTCTTTTTTGCTGAGAAGAGTAAATGAAAATGCTTTTTTTAAGCAAAGAGGAGTTTTTATAGCTGCTGTGGAAGTAAATTATACAGCAGCTATTTGCTCTAGTTTTTTATAAAAAATTGCTTATTGCCAAATCTCTATAGCGAAAAAAGCCATGGTTTAGCTTATGCTAAAAAACGCTGAGATTTTATGCTTAAGTGCAAGAAAAAGGAGTGATTCCCCTTGTACACAAATAAAGTAAAACGTATTCTTTTTATCATTGCTATTCCTATAGCAATCATTGTGGTTCTCCTAATAACGAGTGGCGAAAAAGATGAGGATGAAGCGGAAAGGAAGGTTGATGTGAATGATCAACCAATAGATCCTAGTCTCGCTTCATCTACGGAGCAAGAGAAAGGTGTTACTTCTTCCATATATGTTGATATTAAGGGAGAAGTAAAGAACCCGGGAGTTTATGAGATGGATGCGGAAGAACGTGTCATTGATGCTATTGAAACTGCAGGCGGATTTACAAACAATGCAAATGAGTCTCTTGTGAATTTAGCCCAAAAAGTTCATGATGAAATGGTTATTGATGTATTGCCCGTTGGCGACAATGGAACACCAGCTTTAACAAATAGGCAACATACGGATACTTCTAAAATTAGAATTAATCAAGCTACTGTTGAGGAGATTGAAGCCTTAAATGGAATTGGGCCAGCAAAAGCAGAAGCAATTGTGCAATACCGAGACGAAAATGGTCATTTTCAACAAATTGAAGATTTATTAGAAGTTTCTGGGATTGGCGAGAAAACATTAGAGTCACTTGAAGATGATATTCAAGTACCATAGCAACTATGAAAATAATCCTATGCTAAATTAGCATTTAGTAGAAATTTATTAAAACAGAAAATAAAGGGGAGATAGGAATGGAACGCATTTCATGGGACCAATATTTTATGGCACAAAGCCATTTATTGGCTCTTCGTAGTACGTGTACAAGACTTATGGTCGGTGCCACAATTGTAAGAGATAAACGAATAATAGCTGGCGGTTATAATGGCAGTGTGTCAGGGAGTGTCCATTGTATTGATGACGGCTGTTACGTAATTGATGGACATTGTGTGAGAACGATTCATGCTGAAGCAAATGCATTACTACAATGCGCAAAGTTTGGCGTTCCTACAGATGGTGCTGATATTTATGTCACTCATTTTCCGTGCTTACAATGCTGTAAACAGTTAATACAAGCAGGTATACAAACAGTAATTTATGCAAAGGATTATCATAATCATCCATACGCTGTTTCTCTATTTTCGGAAGCGGGCATAAAAACAAAAAAAGTAGAACTTGATGATGTTAAGGTTGATACGAATTACATGGAAAAACAAGTATTTGTAAAACAACTCCTTCAAAAAATGGAAAAAGGAGTGCTAGAAGCTGATGAGTTAAGAAACTTAAAAGAAGATGCTGTGCGTCTGTTTCATTTAGATGTGCAAGGAGATTAAATGTGAGTGGGTATTGGCATTTTATTGCATCTGCTGCTTTGGTAAGTATGCTGGCCAAGTTAACGAATTTGCACAGTCTTGCTTTTATTCTATTTATGGTATGGATAAGTTATTTATTCTACAAGAAGCGGATAGCCATCCTCTCTGTGATGCTATCCATTCTATCTCTTCTCTTTTTCCACTTTTATCTTCCAGAACTCCCTAATCATAACAATATCTCTCCTCCTAATGGTCCAACAACAATATCTGGCACGATTATAAGTTCTGTTGAAAAGTCTCCTTCTCGCCTTACTTTTACGATCCTTAATAAACAAACAGATGAAAAAATCGCAGTCGCCTACTTTTCAGACGAGGAGATCGATTATAACGAAGCTATACGGTATGGCTCTGCATGTTCATTTACTGCAGAATGGAACGTACCGGACGCTGCTACAAATCCGGGACAATTTGACTATCGTATGTATTTATTATCACAAGAAATAAAGTTTGAAGCAATATTAACCGACATCGATTCATTAAAATGTATAAGTAAAACAGGTTTAATGCAGGAACTTAAAGGAGTTAGACATAAAGTACTGGGATATATAGATAGGCGTTTAACCAATGAAACAGCTGGTTGGATGCGAGCACTTGTGCTTGGAGATGATTCCTATGTAAGTGAAGACACCGTAGAATTGTTTGAACGTTGGGGGATGAGTCACTTACTTGCCATTTCTGGTTTACATGTGGGGATTGTAGTTGGGCTAGTATATTTTTTGTTAATTAAATTAAACCTACTCACGAAGGAGTGGGCGCAGTGGGTTATCCTTGTATTTTTACCTTTGTATGCTATTCTTGCTGGTGGAGCGCCTTCCGTTTTACGGGCGAGCTTAATGGCTTGCATGGGTATTATCCTACATAAAACAGGCTGGAAATGGAATGTTACAGATGTTTTAAGTTTGATATTTTTGTTTTTGCTTGTTACAGATAAATATATGATGTATCAAGTTGGCTTTCAGCTCTCCTTTGCAGTAACGTTTGCTTTGCTATTGTCCAAACAAATATTGTTACAGTCGAAGAGCCGCTTTGCTCAAGTGTTATATATTAGCTTTATTGCTCAAATTGCCATTTTACCAATTCAATTTTATTACTTCTCTTTATTTCAGCCTGCTTCCGTATTTGTTAATTTGCTTATGGTTCCGTATTACTCCGCTTTTGTAATCCCTATCATGTTTTTTATGCTTATTTTGCTACCTTTCCCTTGGATTTCTTTGTTGGATACTTGGTTTTTAAACATTCACGAATTAGCGATGCAAATAGTTTATTGGTTTGATGAATATGTATATTATCCTATGGTGAGCGGTCCATTACCTTGGATAATAGTGCTTACCTATTACGTCTTGCTATTTCGTTTTATGCAATTATGGGAGAAAGGAAAATTAAAACAAGCTTTTAGTTTTGCGGTAATGCTTGTTTTGGTATTAACGCTAAATGGTTTACGTCCTTATTTATCACCATATGGGACAGTTACGATGCTAGATATTGGGCAAGGTGATGCATTTGTTGTTGAATTGCCTTATCGTAAAGGAACGATATTTATTGATGCGGGATCGTCTTTTTCATTTCAAGAACAAGCACCTTCTGATCGGGTACATGATCAGATTATAAAGCCATATTTATATTCTCGAGGAATTCAGCAATTAGATGCTATCATCTTAACCCACGATGATACAGATCATATTGGAAGTGTGTCTTACCTACTGGAAGATTTTGCAGTAAATACGGTTGTAGTCAGTCCTTTTTTTAGTACAAAGGGGTTGTACCTGCTGCAACTCACAGAGGAAGTGGACTTAGCCACTATAAAAGGAAATTCAAAAGTGACTATCGCTGATCATTTGTTTAATGTTCTGGCTCCAATTCAAGATAACAATGATACAAATGGAAACTCCATTGTATTGCATACAACGTTGGGAGGAAGAGAATGGTTATTTACTGGTGATATTTCAAAAAAAGAAGAAAAGAAGTTAGTGAAACAATATCCAAATTTGTCTGTAGATGTTTTAAAAATTGCTCATCATGGCAGTGACTCTTCCACGGATAAACAATTTCTTTCACAACTTTCACCAGAGATTGCTTTGATTTCTGTAGGAAGGGACAATCTTTACGGACATCCTCATCAAGACGTGATGCAAAGACTTAAAGAACAAGGAGTAACAATATTGCGGACAGATTTACATGGCGCTGTTCAATATCGATTCAAAGGGAAGGAAAGTTATTTTATGATTAGAAAATAACGTAAACCTTGAAGTAACAATATCTTCCATCAACATATTAGGTATGAAGAACGAAATAACATGCAATAGCATATACTTTATTAGGTTAGCAAAAGCGTTTGGTTAGAAGCACATAAATGTATTGTTAGCATGCTGTATGATAAACCACTCTCCTATAGTAAAATAAAAAAGAGACTGTAAACAGTCTCTCTTTATGTAAGCTACTTATTACATTAAGATCCAAGCACACTAATGGTTACCCCGATTGCAAAAATTAACAAAAAGAATACAAATGAAAATGTAAAGCCTTTAATGTTATCAACGACGTCATTTGTTTTAGACTGAATGTCTTTTTCAAATTCGTTCATGTTAACCCCTCCCATATCACCAATAGTATAAGCCAAATCATTTAAAAAATCCAGTTTTCATTTATTGTACCATATAAACGTTTTCATACCAAAACTAGAAAGACTTAACATCCATAATTTATAACAGAAAGGACATGATAGAAATAAGTCAAATATCGTTTAGTGAATAGTTCCTAGGGCTTTTCGCTAAGCGTTTATATAGATTAGGGAGGGAATGCCTTTGTTTATTTGTAAGCATCCCTCTCTGTTGTTTTTTATGCTCCACATAAGCTGATATCGGAACGTTTAAACAAGTTGGAAAAGTCAGATGAGATTTGAGTTTTGCCGTAATTACGGCTTGTGCTAGTAATGAATGTGGAAGAAGAGAATCCTTATTGTTGTAAAGTATGCAAACGAAAAAAATCGCTATAGTTTGTGCTAGTATGTGGTTTCACGAATAGCGCTTTTCTATGTTTAGTCTTGCCATTCTCACTCAGACGATTTACCATGGTGTAAGATAGGTTTAAAAGATGGAGTGAAAATATGGATTACATAGAAGTAGTCAAACAATTAAATAAGAAACAGCTAGCACCTCTATATTTATTTTATGGAACTGAATCCTTTTTTATACAACAATTAAAAAATAAATTAAAACGAGTTACAATTAACGATGATATAGATAATTTAACCGTGTATGATTTAGATGAAACTCCTATTGAAGATGTGATTTCTGATGTGGAAACCTTTCCCTTTTTTGGTGAACGCAAATTAATTATTGCGAACAACGCTTCATTTTTAACAGCAAAACAAGGAAAAAATGCAGTGGAACATCAGTTGGAAATTCTGGAAACGTACTTATCAAATCCTGTAGATTATTCTATTTTACTAATTATTGCTCCATATGAGAAGTTAGATGAAAGGAAAAAAATAACAAAATTATTAAAAAAGCAGGCAACAGTTGCTCATTGTAGAGAAGTAAAAGAGTATGAATTACGAAAATGGATGAAACAACTGGCAGATCAACTGAAAATTGAGATAACAGACGAAGTATATGATATGCTCGAATCAGAAATTTCAACCAATCTTCATCTTTTGGAAAGCGAATTACATAAATTTTCTTTGTATGTCGGAGAAGGCGGGCTGGTGACCAAAGAAATTGCTAATCAATTATTGTCTCATACTGCTACAAGCTCATCGCTTCGATTGGCGGATGCAGTTATGAAACGGGATTTAGCTCAGGCAATTGAAATCTATAAAGATTTAGAAAAGCAAAAAGAAGAACCAATCGCTTTGGTAGGTTTGCTCGCATTTCAGTTTCGCATCTTGTTAAGAGTGAAGCTTTTAAAACAGAAAGGCTATACGCAGGGCCAGATGGTAAAACAACTTGGTGCCCATCCATATGTAATTAAATTAGCTTTAGAACGTGAAGCAAAATTCACAGTAAGAGCGCTACACTATTTTATGAACCAGCTTGCAGAAGCGGATAGTGTAATGAAGCAGGGTGGTATGGAAAAAGATGTAGCATTTGAAATGCTTTTATATCAATTAGTGAAACGAAATGGTGCTTAAAAACATCGTAATAATAGGGTATATAGCTTAGAACAACTTGGCTATCGCTAAGTTGTTAAGGCAATAGCTGTAGTTTTGCTTTTACTGTAATCCATAAAATTTTATACTTTCTTATAGTGTAAATTAAAAACGATCCATAGCGGATCGTTTTTTTGTTATGCGCCAAGCTGGTTAATTTTGTTAGCTAGCCGTGATTTTTGACGGTTTCCGAAATTTTGATGAACGACGCCTTTTTGTACAGCTTTATCAATTGCTTTTTTAGCTACGTTGTAAGCGATGCTTGCATTTTCTTTATCTTTTGCTTCAATTAACTTTTCAACATGTTTGATATGAGAACGCATAGCTGATTTTTGTGTATTATTATTTGAACGCTTTTTTCTATTTGTATCAACACGTTTAATTGCAGATTTAATGTTTGCCATTGACTTCACCTCCTAAAACTTCACCTTCATCGATTATATCTCGGGTTTATAATCCAAAAACAAATCGTTATGTGACTCTATGTTTTTGTCTATCGACAAAAGTCATTTTACCAAAGCAAGCGCATGTTTTCAAGTAACCTCTACACTTGAGTACGATTTTATTGTTTAAAAAGTGCTGTTTTTTTCATTTTCTTAGTCAATTTACCTAATTTATTATGATATTGCTGCATGTATGAGTTTTATCTTATTGTTTACACTAAAAACAAAAATGGATAAAGGGTGATTGTCTTGGGGCAACGGAATAAGCACATAGTACCTTACCAAGTAAGGACAGATTTAGCAGTAGAAGCAAAAGATATGTATGTAGAGAAGCGAGAGCAAACGGAAAAGTCATTAAAAGGTGTGAATATTAAAGAAAAAGAGAAAGATGGTGTAAAAGTTTCTTACGTAAATATTGATCAAACGGGTGCTAAAATGCTGCAAAAAAAACCTGGAACGTATATTACGATTTATGCAGATGGGGTAAAACGTCAAGATACAGATAGGCAACACTTGGCAGCTCAAGTTTTAGCAGAGGAACTAGAGGAACTTCTAAGTGCAAATGGAATTTCCCCAGATGCTAAAGGACTTATTGTTGGTCTAGGTAATTGGAATGTAACTCCTGATGCACTTGGTCCAATGACAGTAGAGAAGGTTTTGGTTACAAGTCATTTGTTTCGTCTAGAGCACGAGACAGTTTCAAGTGGGTATCGATCAACGGCAGCAGTTACACCAGGGGTTATGGGAGTAACAGGAATTGAAACAAGCAATATTATTTTCGGTATTGTGGAAAAGTTTGAACCAGATTTTGTTATTTGTGTGGATGCACTCGCTTCACGATCGATAGAAAGGGTGAATGAGACCATTCAATTGTCTAATACAGGCATACACCCAGGATCCGGTGTAGGAAATAAGCGTAAAGAAATTAGCTATGAAACATTAGGAATACCTGTTATGGCAATCGGCGTTCCTACTGTCGTTGATGCAGTAACGATTGCCAGTGATACGATCGATTTTATCTTAAAACATTTTGGTAGGGAATGGCGAGAAAAAGATGCACCTTCAAAAGCTTTAACTCCGGCTGGTCTAGCATTTGGCGACCGTAGTTTAAGTGATGATGATATGCCGGAAAAAGAAAAGCGTGAGACATTTCTTGGAGTAGTAGGTGGTCTTGAAAATGAAGAAAAAAGACAGTTTATCTCAGAGGTGCTTACTCCTTTAGGGCATAATTTAATGGTTACACCCAAAGAAGTAGATGGGTTTATGAAGGATATGGCAACTGTTCTTGCTAATGGAATAAACGCAGCACTTCATGAGAAGATCGACGTAGATAATGTTAGTGCTTATAGCAGATAGGAAAGCGAATAAATGAAATGGTTAGTTGAAATACATTGAGATAATTCTAATGAATAATATTCGATGTAATAAGCATAGAGATAGTAGATCCGAACTTTAATAACATTAAAGTTCGGATTGCTTTTGTTGTAAGAAACCATGCCTTATTGAGATTTTCTTTCTAGTATGTAGAAAAAGAGTATACATACTATTTTTAATTAGTGCCAAGTCTACGTAACAAACTGTTAGAGAGTAAATCTCAACTTATAAAAGATTTACTTTATAGAAGTGGAATTGATGGTTCTAGTTTTTGAAAACCCAACATAGAGTAAATTAGAAGATTTAATAGTTTAAGAGATCCATCTATTAAAAAGGGCTGCGTATACTTGTTAACATAGATAGCATGTAAAAGAAAGGATGAAAGCATGAGAGCAAAGGCTATACGTGTTTTTTTGCCTAAGAGTAGTGTGTATATTATTGGCTTTATATTTCTATTTTTATTTATTGCAGCGATGACAGCGATAAAACCCGCTTACAGGTTATCATCAGAAATGATAACAGAATGGACAAGTGATTTAGATAGCTCTTTCTTTTATTATTTACTGAGCAAAGAAAATCGTGCATTTGATGAAGGTTTTCCTGCTGGGAAAGGGGAGCCTGATGTAATCAATACCTTATTTCAAATGGTGACTAGTTTAAAGCCGAATGATCCGAGAAGTCTATTAAGAAATGAAGTACCGGGTTTTTCTCATTTTGATAATCGAATGGTTGTAGCTGGTCAAGGGACTGACTTTACAAATTTCCCTATAGAATCATCGCCTCCTTTGAAAGAAGTTTTAAAAGAAAGGCAAGCCATAATAGAGGGTAGTGAAGAAGAGGAAAAGGAAGAAGCGAAAAAAAATCAAGAGCGTAGTGAAGCTACACCGTCAACTGGGGATAGACAAGTGGTTTACGTATACAATTCACATAACAGGGAATCGTTTTTACCGCATTTACCTGGTGTGGAAGATCCAAATGAAGCACACCATAAAGAAGTAAATATAACAAAAGTGAGCAATTACCTAGCAAAATCACTAGAAGAAAACGGCATTGGGACGATAGTCGAAAACAAGGACATTATGAATGAATTAAACGAAAAAGGGTGGGGTTACGGAAAATCGTATCAAGCCTCTAGACAAGTTGTAGAGGAAGCAATAGCAAATAATAAGGACATTCAATATGCATTTGATTTACATCGGGATTCCATTGGTAGAGATAAAACGACTGCAAAAATAAATGGAAAACCTTATGCCCGTCTTATGATAGTAATTGGCGCAGAACATGCTGATTATGAAAAAAATCAGAAGCTAGCAACAAAGTTACACTATTTATTAGAAGAACGTTACCCAGGGTTAAGCAGAGGAGTGTATACCAAGAAGGGTGCAGGTACAAATGGGGTTTTCAATCAGGATTTATCGAATAATGCACTATTATTTGAATTTGGTGGCGTTGAGAATAACTTGGGCGAGCTTTATCGTTCAGCTGATGCACTCGCCGATGTATTTAGTGAAATGTTTTGGGACGCAGAGAAGGTAGATACTTCATCCTAGGAGGTGTGAAAAAATGGCTCGTGCTATTATTGTACTACTTTTATTAGCAGTTTGCTTTTTAGCAGGTGTTGTTTACGGGAATAATGGGGTTGATCAGGAAAAAGCAGATTCTATTTTTCAGGCGCAGGATGTAATAGGTTCAGATGAACTAGATAATGAAAAAGATATAAAGTCAGTTGCGGAAAGAAATCCTGAGCAACAAGTCCAACCTGATGTGCCAGCGCCATCTACCGAAAAAACGGCTTCTGTTTTAGAAGCTAGTATTACTGGCTTTTTTGAAGCAGTAGTAACAATATTGTATCAAATAGCAGAGTTGTTTTTTTAGCACTACTAGGAAAGTATGTTGCTATTATAACTACTACAATTAAATGGGGGACGCAATCAGTTGTTACATTTTTTGTAGAATTTTACGGTTTATTGTAAAACAAAACGGAGACTTTTGCCATAAAGACTTGGCGATAAGCTTCGTTTTGAATACAAATACTTCGGAAAAGGGAATATCCTGGCATTTTTTACTCGAAGTGAAATAGAAATAAGGTGTTCCTTTTTGAACTAGTAAAAAGCTATGTTTATTATTACATCTAAAAAATATGGTTTATTTTGTAAGAGTTGCAAAATTGGGAGGACCTTTGGTAATTAGTTAATAGCTTAAGCACATCATTGTTCTTGAATATCATTGTTTCTATTGCTATAATCTAACCTAGTCATTCTCGTCGATAATTAAGGTTTTCTACAAGTAAAGAGGCTGGTAGAAAAAGTAGGAGTGAACATCATTAATGGCAGAAATTCAAAGAAATGTGCGTAATTTTTCAATTATCGCTCATATTGACCATGGAAAGTCAACGTTAGCTGACCGTATTTTAGAGCGTACAAAAGCTATTACGCAACGAGAAATGAAAGATCAGCTTTTAGATGCAATGGATTTAGAGAGAGAACGTGGTATTACCATTAAATTAAATGCTGTACAACTGAATTATCAAAGTAATGCTGGAGAAGAATACCTTTTTCATTTAATTGACACACCTGGTCATGTTGATTTTACATATGAAGTATCCAGAAGTCTTGCTGCTTGTGAAGGTGCTATTCTAGTTGTGGATGCAGCGCAAGGAATTGAAGCACAAACACTAGCTAACGTATATTTGGCGTTGGATAACGATTTGGAAATCATACCCGTAATTAATAAAATTGATTTACCAAGCGCAGATCCAGAAAGGGTGAAACAAGAGCTTGAAGATGTTATAGGTATTGATAAAGATGATGTTATTTTAGCTTCTGCGAAAGCGAATATAGGAATTGATGAAATTTTAGAACGTGTTATTGAGGCAATCCCTGCACCTGAAGGCGATCCAGAAGAACCACTTAAAGCATTGATTTTTGATTCTATGTATGACCCGTATCGGGGAGTTATAGCGTATGTTTGTATTAAAGAAGGCTCTTTGAAGGTTGGCGATAAAATCAAGATGATGGCCACTGGAAAGGAATTCGAAGTGAATGAATTAGGTGTTTTTAGACCAAAACCAGTAAATAAAGACGAATTGATTGTTGGAGATGTAGGATACTTAACTGCTTCCATAAAAAATGTAGGGGATTCACGAGTTGGTGATACGGTTACATTAGTAGATCGCCCAGCTAAAGAACCATTGCCTGGATATAAACGCTTAAATCCAATGGTCTTTTGTGGATTGTACCCTGTAGATTCCAAGAACTATAATGACTTACGAGAAGCGTTAGAACGTTTAGAATTAAACGACTCGTCCCTGCAATATGAAGCTGAAACATCGCAAGCACTAGGTTTTGGTTTTCGTTGCGGATTTTTAGGGCTATTGCATATGGAAATCATTCAAGAGCGCATTGAAAGAGAATTTAACATTAGTCTAATTACTACGGCTCCAAGTGTTATTTATGAAGTGGAGCAAACGGATGGGACAACAATTAACGTTGATAATCCAGCGTTTATGCCGGACCCACAACAAATTAAAGAAGTAAGAGAGCCATATGTGAAAGCAACGATAATGGTTCCAAACGAATATGTCGGTTCTGTTATGGAAATTGCTCAAAAAAAGCGCGGTCAATTTATGGATATGGAATATTTAGATGATATTCGTGTTAATGTTATTTACCATATTCCGTTATCAGAGATTGTGTATGATTTCTTTGACCAATTAAAATCGCAAACGAAAGGCTATGCTTCATTTGATTATGACTTAATTGGTTATCAGGCATCCAAGCTAGTTAAAATGGATATTTTATTAAATGGGGATACGATTGATGCACTATCGTTTATTGTTCACAGGGACTTTGCTTATGAACGCGGTAAGCATATTGTAGACAAATTAAAAGATCTTATCCCTAGACAGCAATTTGAAGTCCCGGTACAAGCGGCAATTGGTAACAAAATCATTGCTAGATCTACCATTAAAGCAATGCGGAAAAATGTCTTATCCAAGTGTTATGGCGGGGATATTTCCAGAAAGAGGAAACTATTGGAGAAACAAAAAGAAGGAAAAAGACGGATGAAGATGGTTGGTTCTGTTGAAGTACCTCAAGAAGCATTTATGGCTGTTTTGGAAATGGATGATAATTAAATAAATTTACGTTCTACTGCTGTATTGTAATTATTGTGAAGCGTTGGCGGTAGAACGTTTTTTATCGTTTTTATTGCTAGTTCGATTGAAGAATTCGCACTATGTTAGAAATAAAATCATAGTAACGCATATTTAGCTCAATTTTCATGTAAGCAATGCTATTTTGATTTTAAAGAAGGAGCATTTTATGATACCGATACATTCTGTCTATATCCATATCCCATTTTGCCAACAAATATGTCATTACTGTGATTTTACGAAGTTTTTTTATAATGAACAATTGGCAAATGATTATGTTGATGCGTTAAAAAAAGAAATGTCTACCTACGTTCCTGAAAAAGAAAAGAAAGTAAAGACGATTTTTATCGGAGGTGGAACTCCTACTGCTTTAACCGTTCCACAGTTAGAGGCTGTTCTCCGTCATATTGCAGAAACATTCGATCTTCATGAATGTGAAGAGTTTACCATTGAAGCAAACCCTGGAGATTTCAGCAAGGAGAAGGTTGCTTTGCTAAGTACCTATGGGGTGAATCGAGTTTCACTTGGTGTCCAAGTGTTTGATAATGAGATGTTAAAGACACTTGGAAGAATTCACACTGTAAAAGATGTGTACGATACCGTCTCATTATTACAAGATTATGGAATTCATAACATCAGTACTGACTTGATATATGCACTTCCGAATCAAACAGTTGCCCATTTTAAAGACTCATTAACAAAGGCCATGAACTTAGATTTGCCACATCTTTCAACATATGCTTTGCAAATTGAACCTAAAACGGTTTTTTATCAGCGTTATAAAAAAGGCAATCTCCCTCGACCACCTCAAGAAGACGAGGTAAAAATGTATGATATTTTAAAAACAACTGCGGCGAAAAACGGCTTATACCAGTATGAAATTAGTAATTTTGCTAAACAAGGTTTTGAAAGCAAACATAATTTGACATATTGGAATAATAACTTTTATTATGGGTTTGGGGCAGGAGCATACGGTTATCTACCTGGCAAGCGATATGGTAATATTCGACCTTTACCGGCTTACATTAAACAAGTTAACAATGATGGGAAACCTGTTTTACATGTAGATAAAATTGGGAAAAAAGAGCAAATAGAAGAAGAAATGTTTCTCGGTCTACGTAGAATGGAAGGGGTAAGCAAACGTCAGTTTACAGATAAATTTGGTGTATCTATGGATAAAATATATCGTCCATCTATTGAAGAACTTGTACAACGTGGATGGTTACTAGAGCGAGAAGACCAAATAGCATTATCAGAAGAAGGTAAAATAGTAGCTAATGAAGTATTTGAAAGATTTTTGTTAGACGA
Organism: Virgibacillus dokdonensis; assembly: GCF_900166595.1. Taxonomy (NCBI): domain Bacteria; kingdom Bacillati; phylum Bacillota; class Bacilli; order Caryophanales; family Bacillaceae; genus Virgibacillus; species Virgibacillus dokdonensis. Next base: position 1,850,506 of record NZ_LT745763.1, read on the forward strand.
TCTGGTTATTTGAATAGATACAAAATAGCCTGTGTAGTAAATGTATATACACAGGCTATTTATGATGAAAATGATAAGATGAAGCAAAGTTGAAGATATGTTATAGCTAAAATAATGCGTTGTATATTGGCACTGTTGTTTGTATGAGTAGTAGAAAGAGAATAATTTCCTATCTAAACATGGTTGCTTCATTAAAAAGATTTCTAATTCCTTTCATGCCATTTTATTGACAAAAAAATGTGGATTTGATAATTTATTATTAGCATTAGCACTCGAAAGCAATGAGTGCTAACAGAGGTGATCATCATGTTAACAGAAAGGCAGTTATTAATTTTACAAGTCATAATTGATGATTTCATCGAGTCGGCACATCCAGTTGGCTCACGTGCTATTGCCAAGAAAGAAGTGATTCCATATAGTGCTGCGACCATTCGTAATGAAATGGCAGATTTAGAAGATCTGGGATTTCTTGAGAAAACTCATTCTTCATCAGGACGCATTCCTTCTGAAAAAGGATATCGTTATTATGTGGACCATCTCATTTCACCAAATATCCTACATCAAGAAGGCAATGTAATTAAACACATGATTCAGGATGGTTTTTTTGAATTTGAACAAATTGTACAAATGTCTGCAGAAGTATTATCAAAGTTGACCAACTATACTTCCATCATACTGGGGCCTGAAATCTTTGAAACAAAACTGAAACAAATTCAAATTATTTCTTTGTCAGTCAATACCGCCGTAGCGATACTCGTTACAAATACAGGTCATGTAGAACATCGTGCATTTTCAATTCCAGAAGAAATAGATAGTTCAGATCTAGAGAAAATGGTAAATATTTTAAATGATCAGTTGCATGGTGTTCCAATTTTGCAGTTGGCTGAAAAATTTAATGCGGAAATTGCTGCGATGATGCAGAAGTATGTTTCCGATTTAAATAACTCCTATCAACATTTAAAGGGAGCATTCTTACAAGATCATCCTGTCAAATTATATATAGGCGGAAAATCTAATATGTTAATGCAGCCAGAGTTTAATGATGTTGATAAGATACGAGCTTTTTACTCCATGATTGAAAATGAAGATGAGATAGTGAATTTATTAAAGCAATCTAGCGAAGGCATTAAAGTATCTATCGGAAAAGAAAATGATGTTGCAGCGATAAAAGATTTAAGTTTAATTACGGCCGCTTATCATTTAGGAGAAGGGCAAATGGGGACAATCGCATTACTTGGGCCAACGAGAATGGAATATCGCAAAGTAATTTCATTATTAAGTATCCTTTCGAATGAAATGACAGACGTATTGTATACGAGGTATAAAGATGAAGATTAACTTACACGTTAGGAAGCTGTGATGGCTCTGCGTCCTTTGTATCAGTTTTTTCGCCATCAATCATTGGTGATAAGCTAAGTTGTACTAATAAAGCGTCGTCAGGAAAGAAAAAATAATGAGCCCCTATTGTTTCGTTCTAAGTCTAGAACGTGTTATAGTGTATGATGGTTAGTTTAAAATGGAGGTGTCAGGCGTGGAGGAACAGGAAAAAAATACAAATACCGCTACTGAAAATGATGATAAACAGGAAGAAGTAGTGGAAGAAGAAGCAGTGGAATCTGTAGAAGTATTAGATAAAGATGATACAGACGAAGCGAATGACAGTGACGCAGATGCAGAACTACAATCAAAATTAAAAGCACTTCAAGCAGAAAAAGAGGAACTTTATCAAAAGTTACTTCGTGTTCAAGCTGAATATGATAATTTCAAAAAGCGCACGGTCAAAGAGCGTGAAGCAGCTCGTAAATATCAATCACAGGATTTAATTCAAGAATTACTACCTGCTTTAGATAACTTCGAGCGTGCCTTACAAGTTGAAAAAACAGAAGACACTGCAAGTATAATTGATGGTATATCGATGGTTTATAAGCAAATAAAAGATGCACTAGCTTCACAAGGCGCTGAAGAAATTACAGCTGTTGGGGAAGAATTTGATCCAAATGTACATCATGCTGTTATGCAAATAGAAGCTGAAGATAAGCCATCAAATATCGTTGTAGAAGAATTGCAAAAAGGCTATAAATTAAAAGATCGTGTTATTCGACCAGCAATGGTAAAAGTAAATAAATAATCGTCTTGCTAGCTAAGGAGGAAATGACAATGAGTAAAATAATTGGTATTGACTTAGGTACAACAAACTCTTGTGTCGCAGTAATGGAAGGTGGCGAATCTGTTGTTATCCCAAACCCTGAAGGGAACCGGACAACGCCTTCTGTTGTAGCGTTTAAAAATGGGGAGAGACAAGTTGGGGAAGTTGCAAAGCGTCAGGCAATTACCAACCCAAATACTATCCAATCTATTAAACGTCATATGGGCACAGATTACAAGGTAAAAATTGAAGATAAAGAATATACACCACAAGAAGTTTCAGCTATTGTACTTCAACACCTTAAGTCTTATGCAGAAGATTATATTGGAGAAAAAGTAGAAAAGGCTGTTATTACAGTTCCAGCATACTTTAATGATGCAGAACGTCAAGCTACTAAAGATGCCGGTAAGATTGCAGGTTTGGAAGTTGAGCGGATTATTAACGAACCTACAGCAGCAGCTTTAGCATATGGAATTGATAAAGAAAATGAAGATCAAACAATTTTAGTATATGATCTAGGTGGAGGAACATTTGACGTTTCTATTTTAGATATTGGTGACGGTACATTTGAAGTTGTTTCTACAGCTGGAGATAATCGTCTAGGTGGTGACGATTTTGACCAAGTTATCATTGACCATATGGTACAAGAATTTAAGAAAGAAAATGGCATTGATTTATCCAAGGATAAAATGGCTACACAACGTTTGAAAGATGCCGCTGAAAAAGCGAAAAAAGAACTATCTGGAGTATCACAAACACAAATCTCTTTACCGTTTATTACAGCGGGTGAGGCTGGACCTCTACACTTAGAAATGACTTTAACAAGAGCGAAATTTGAAGAACTCTCTTCTGATCTTGTTGAGCGTACGATGGTTCCTACTCGCAAAGCTTTATCAGATGCAGATTACACAGCTAATGATATTGACAAAGTTATTTTAGTTGGTGGTTCTACAAGAATTCCAGCTGTTCAAGAAGCTATTAAACGTGTCATTGGTAAAGAACCATCTAAAGGGGTAAACCCAGATGAAGTTGTTGCGCTTGGTGCAGCTATTCAAGGTGGCGTTCTGCAAGGTGATGTAAAAGATGTTGTATTATTAGACGTAACGCCACTTTCTTTAGGTATTGAAACAATGGGTGGTGTAACAACTAAACTTATTGAACGAAATACAACCATTCCGACAAGTCACTCACAAGTTTTTTCAACAGCAGCTGATAACCAAACAGCCGTTGATATTCATGTATTGCAAGGTGAACGTGAGATGGCAGCTGATAACAAGACGTTGGGTCGTTTCCAATTAACTGACATTCCACCAGCACCACGTGGAGTTCCACAAATAGAAGTAACTTTTGATATTGATGCAAATGGTATTGTTAACGTCCGCGCTAAAGATTTAGGTACAAATAAAGAACAGTCTATTACCATTAAATCTTCTTCTGGTCTTTCTGATGAAGAAGTAGATAAAATGGTAAAAGAAGCGGAAGAAAATGCAGAAGAAGATAAGAAACGTCGTGAAGAAATTGAATTGCGTAATGAAGCTGATCAACTAATCTTTACAACGGATAAAACAATTAAAGATCTTGGTGATAAAGTCTCTGAGGAAGAAAAACAAAAAGCAGAAGCTGCTAAAGAAGAGTTGAAATCTGCACTTGAAGCTGATGATATGGATAAGATCAAAGAAAAGAAAGAAGCTTTACAAGAACAAGTGCAACAGCTTTCTGTTAAATTGTATGAGCAAATGGCACAAGAACAACAAGCTCAACAAGGTTCACAAGAGTCAAATAGTGGCGATGATGATGTTGTGGATGCAGAATACCAAGAAGTAGACGATGAAGAAGACAAAGATAAAAAATAAGTACGAAGAACGGAAAAATGAATGAGAGAGTAGATGTTAGCTCTACATCTATTTGGTACTATAAAAGTCAAAGTCAGGATTCTCTTGGCTTTGACTTTTTACACGTTTATCTATATGCGTATATTTGCACACGCATATAGATGATGGTAAGATAAAAGTTATGCAAAAGTGTGTAACGGGGAGAGTGATCAAGTGAGTAAACGAGACTATTATGAAATCCTTGGAGTTGAAAAAGGAGCGTCTAAGGATGAGATAAAAAAAGCGTATCGTAAATTAGCAAGAAAATACCATCCAGATGTAAATAAAGAAGCAGACGCTGCGGATAAATTTAAAGAAGCAAAAGAAGCTTATGAAGTATTAAGTGATGACCAAAAAAGATCTCAATATGATCAATTTGGTCATGCCGGACCACAAAGCCAAGGTTTTGGTGGTTTTGGCGGTGCGCAAGATTTCGGTGGTGGTTTTGGTGATATATTTGATATGTTTTTCGGTGGTGGAGGTCGAAGAAGAGACCCAAATGCCCCTCAACAAGGCGCCGATTTGCAATATACGATGCAATTAGATTTTGAAGAAGCTATTTTTGGAAAAGAAGCAGATATCACCATTCCAAAAGAGGAAACATGCGATACTTGTACAGGTACAGGAGCTAAGCCTGGAACAAAGGCAAAAACTTGTTCACATTGTAATGGATCAGGTCAATTGAATATGGAACAGAATACGCCGTTCGGTAAGGTAGTTAATCGTAGAGTGTGTCATCATTGCAATGGATCAGGTAAAATTATTCCAGACAAGTGTACTACATGTGGCGGTGCTGGAAGAGTCAAGAAACGTCGTACCATTCATATTTCAATACCAGCTGGAATAGATGAGGGGCAACAAATTCGCGTGTCAGGAAAAGGAGAAGCGGGAGTTAATGGTGGCCCTCCAGGCGATTTATTTGTTGTTGTACAAATTAAACCACATGATTTCTTCAGCAGAGAAGGCGACGATATATATTGCGAGCTACCTTTAACTTTTGCACAAGCTGCTCTTGGTGATGAAGTAGAAGTGCCAACTGTGCATGGAAAAGTGAAGCTTAAGATACCTGCTGGAACCCAATCGGGCAAAATTTTTCGTTTAAAAGGCAAAGGTGCACCAAATGTGAGGGGTTACGGTCATGGAGATCAGCATATTAAAGTGAAAATAATAACACCTACGAAATTGACAGATCGTCAAAAGGAATTATTGCGTGAATTTAATCAAATCGGTGGTAATGAAGCGGCAGATGAACAAGATAGTTCTTTATTTGAACGTTTTAAAAAGGCATTTAAAAGTGAATAGCTGTTTGCTTCCACACACTATATGTAATATAGATATGTTACATTGTAGCAGTGAAATAGTTCAAATGATGCCCAATTTATAATCAAGAAAAATACTATCATAAATGGGTAGCAAAAGGGTTAGGCAATACTGTTATTTTCAATAGGAAACGAGGCAAAAGCCTAGTTTCCTTTTAACACTATAGAAAAGTATAAATTTTTCAGGGGTATAGTATAAGCAAAACGACGGCAGTTTATCGACATAAAGACTTGATGACGAGCCTTCGTTTTTCTAATAAGAAAAGGGTGTATCCATATGAAGTGGTCAGAGCTTTGTATCCATACTACAAATGAAGCAATTGAACCAATATCGAACATTTTACATGAAAACGGAGCTAGTGGTCTGGTGATTGAAGATGCGATGGATTTAGTAAGGGAGCACACCTCCACATTTGGAGAAGTATATGAATTAGACCCAGAACAATATCCTGATGAAGGGGTTTATATAAAAGCTTATCTTCCTATGAATAGTTTTCTCGGTGAGACGGTAGAAGAAATTAAACAGGCCATAAATAATTTAATGTTATACGATATTGATTTAGGCAGAAATCAAATCACATTAAGTGAAGTTCATGAAGAAGAATGGGCAACTGCTTGGAAAAAGTATTATAAGCCTGTGAAAATATCAAAACGAATTACGATAAAACCAACGTGGGAAGCATATCAACCTGTAGATACAGATGAAATGATTATTGAATTGGATCCAGGTATGGCTTTTGGTACAGGAACCCATCCGACAACAGTACTAAGTATTCAAGCGTTGGAACAGTTCCTAAAGGAAAATGATACAGTAATAGATGTCGGTTCAGGGTCAGGTGTCTTAAGTATTACAGCTGCTTTATTAGGTGCTAACCATGTCTATGCGTATGATCTAGATGATGTTGCCGTAAATAGTACGATGTTAAACGCTAAATTAAACAATTTAGCAATGAAAATTACTGCTAAACAAAAAAATTTATTAGACCATGTTACAGTAGAAGCAGATCTGATCGTTTCTAATATCTTAGCGGAAGTAATAGTACGATTTGTTGAAAAAGCATGGAGCCAACTAAAACCTGGAGGTCATTTCATTACCTCGGGTATTACGCAGGCTAAAAAACAATTCGTCAAGGATCATTTGGAGCAGCAAGGGTTTGAAATAATTCAAACCAATGAATTAGAAGATTGGGTTTCGCTTGTTGCACGTAAACCTAGTTATGAGTAGAAGAAGGTGAAACTATTGCAGCGATATTTTGTACCTGCACATACATGGGCTGATAAAACCATTAAGATTACTGGGGATGATGCGCATCATATTATGCGTGTTATGCGATTTCAAACAGGAGATGAAATTATTTGCAATCATCCTGATGGACAAGCTGCTATTTGTAAGATTACAATCTTAGATAATCAGGTAGTATATGCTGACATTGTCAGTTGGTTAAATGATCATACGGAATTACCAGTAAATGTCGCAATTGCTCAAGCATTGCCAAAAAGTGATAAATTGGAATGGGTTTTGCAAAAAGGGACGGAACTAGGGGCAAATTGTTTTTTGCCTTTTCAAGCAGCTCGTTCCATTGTAAAATGGGATGAGAAGCGGAAAGATAAGAAATTAAAGCGATGGCATAAAATTGTTAAAGAGGCAAGTGAACAAAGTCACCGGAACAAGATCCCTGGTGTGGAACCTTGTAAGGGACTTAACGAAGTAATTGAAGTTGGAAAGAAGTTTGATGTCATGTTATTTGCTTATGAAGAAGAGGCTAAGTCTGATCGCTATCAATCCTTAGGGTCTGTGTTGCAAAGAATTCAAAATAGGCAAAGTATACTTATTTGCATTGGTCCTGAAGGTGGTTTTTCAAATGAAGAAGCGGATATACTAAAAGAAAATAAATTTAAACCAGTACGACTTGGACCAAGAATTTTAAGAGCAGAAACTGCTGCTTTATATACATTAGCGAGTATTTCGTACCACTTTGAAGAAATGAGGTGTTCATGATGCCAACCGTAGCTTTTCATACATTGGGTTGCAAAGTAAACCATTATGAAACAGAAGGTATATGGAACATGTTTAAGGAACAGGGTTATGAGAGAGTTGATTTTGATCGTAATTCTGATGTATATGTGATTAATACATGCACGGTTACAAATACAGGGGATAAGAAAAGTAGACAGATTATACGTAGAGCTATTCGAAAAAACCCAGACGCTGTTGTTTGTGTTACTGGTTGTTATGCACAAACTTCTCCAGGAGAAATAATGGAAATTCCCGGGGTAGATGTAGTTGTGGGTACACAGGATCGGAAACATATGATCCATTATATTGAACAACATAAAAAGTCAAAAGAACCAGTAAATGGCGTTTCTAATATAATGAAGAATAGAGTCTTTGAAGAAATGGATGTACCTGACTTTTCCGATCGTACTAGAGCTTCCTTGAAAATACAAGAAGGATGTAATAACTTCTGTACTTTCTGTATTATTCCCTGGTCACGTGGGCTCTTACGCTCAAGGGATCCACAAAATGTCCTTGAACAAGCGCAAAAGCTTGTAAATGCAGGATATAAAGAAATTGTATTAACTGGTATTCATACGGCAGGATATGGAGAAGATATGAAAGACTATAATTTTGCCATGCTCCTACGTGATTTAGAAACAAAAGTTAATGGATTAAAACGAATTCGTATTTCATCCATTGAAGCTAGTCAAATCACGGATGAAGTGATAGAAGTGTTGGATAAATCTGAGAAAGTCGTTAGCCATTTGCATATCCCATTACAATCAGGCTCGGACTCTGTTTTAGAAAGAATGCGTAGAAAATATTCAAGTTCTTACTATAAAGAAAAAGTCATGAATTTGAAGAAGGCGCTGCCTGGTTTAGCGATAACGTCGGATGTTATTGTCGGCTTTCCAGGGGAAACAAATGAAGAATTTCAAGAAACATATGATTTTATTAAAGAAATTGGTTTTTCCGAATTGCATGTTTTTCCTTACTCTCGAAGAACAGGGACACCAGCTGCAAGAATGGAAAATCAAGTTGATGATGAAGTAAAAAACAACCGCGTTCATCAATTAATCGAATTATCGGAGCAGTTAGCTAAAGCATATGCGGAAAATTATGAAAATGAAGTGCTAGAAGTAATACCGGAAGAACATTCACATGATGAGGAACATCCAAATCAATTAATCGGCTATACAGATAACTATTTAAAAGTCGCTTTTTCTGGTACACCAGATATGATTGGAAAACTTGTGCGTGTGAAAATTACAAAAGCAGGTTACCCGCTCAATCAGGCAACATTTGTCAAAGTGTTAGATGAAACTGCATATGATGAAGTAGTCTCACATTAATTGCAACATTCCAGCAACAAGAACAAAACCTTGAAAGTTTTTGCTCTTGTTGCTGATTTTTGTTTTACTCATAAACTTTTCTATTTAATAAATGCTTAGGAATAAAGTATGTAACATATTAAATATAACAAAAATATGAAAAGAGAAAGCAGTTTCAAGTCATTAATAGATTTCTTGCACAAATAATGCTATATTAGTGAAGAGGTACGTACAACTAAGAAAAGAAGGGAAGAATATAATTGAAAAATTTAGCAAAGTACATTGATCATACGCAATTAAAGCCTGAGACTACAAAAGAAAAAATAGCTCAAATTGTAAAAGAAGCGAAGGAGCATCATTTTGCATCTGTCTGTGTAAATCCATATTGGGTTGCTTACTGTTATAATGAGTTAAAAGCAACTCAAGTAAAAGTTTGCACCGTTATTGGCTTCCCATTAGGAGCAACTACAACATCTTGTAAAGTGGCAGAGACAAATAAAGCCATTGAAGATGGAGCTACAGAAGTAGACATGGTTATTAATATTGGTGCTTTAAAATCGGGAGACAAGCAAACAGTTTTAAATGACATTGAAGCAGTTGTACAAGCAGCAAATGGCAAAGCCCTTACGAAGGTTATTATTGAATCATCTTTGTTAAAAGATGACGAAAAGGTAATTGCTTGTCAACTAGCAAAACAAGCAAAGGCTGACTTTGTTAAAACATCGACAGGTTTTTCCGGTGGCGGAGCAACTGTGGAAGATATTCGATTAATGCGAGAAACTGTAGGCCCAGATATGGGAGTAAAGGCTTCTGGTGGAGTTCGCGATTTAGCAACAACGAAAGCAATGATAGAAGCAGGTGCAACAAGAATTGGTGCAAGCGCTGGTGTAGCTATTTTAAACGATGAACAAGGAGATAGCACATATTAATATGTATAAATTAATGGTTATTTGGAAACAATCAGTTGACCAAAATAAAGGATTATATTATACTTTAAAAAGCATGTGAATTGAAAGTCATATGCTAGTACAATCTGTTTTGTGCTTCGGAGGGGGGGAAATTAGCATGTCAAATACAACTCGCGTTCGTAAAAACGAGTCTCTTGAAGATGCTCTTCGTCGCTTTAAGCGTAGTGTATCCAAAAGTGGTACATTGCAAGAATATCGTAAGCGTGAACACTACGAAAAACCAAGTGTGCGTCGCAAAAAGAAATCTGAAGCTGCTAGAAAGCGTAAATTCTAAAGAGGGTGTAATCAGTGACATTACTCGAAACATTAAACCAAGATATGAAGCAGGCGATGAAGAACAAAGATAAACAAACCCTGAGTGTGATTCGCATGGTAAAAGCTTCTATTCAAAATGAAACCATTAAACTTGGAAAAGACTCATTATCAGAAGACGAAGAAATTTCGATCTTGTCGAGAGAAGTAAAGCAAAGAAAAGATTCCCTCCAAGAATTCAAATCAGCGAGTCGCGATGATCTTGTTCAACAAGTTGAATTAGAATTAGATATTCTGCAAACATATATGCCAAAACAGTTTACGGATGAAGAGCTGGAGGCAATAGTTAAATTAACGATTGAAGAAGTGAACGCAACTTCCAAAAAAGATATGGGAAAAGTAATGAGTGCAATTATGCCAAAGGTTAAAGGTAAAGCAGATGGTTCACAAATTAACAAACTTGTACAAAAACAGTTAAGTAACTAAAAAAGAGACCCTAGTCAAAAGTTTGATTAGGGTCTTTTCTTACTACAACAGCCTATTTTAATTGAAAACGTAATGAAATAGCGATGTGCTTTTAGCTCATGACCTACCTCTCACCTTCCTTTTGTAATAATTTAGAAAAAGACTTCTTTTCATCATATAAGTATTGGTTTATACTTGTGCAAATTTAACGCTTATTCCTGTTATTATCCACTAGCTTTGTAATATGATTTTTCAATTTTTGCGCGCATTGTCTCCTTTATAGACAATTCGTTTGGAATAGTAATGGAGTTTCACTTACATAATAGATAGTGTAAATTGTTTATTTATGATATATTTTAATAAATTTAGGTGAATTGAAACCTTTGCACTTAAAATTCCGTATAGCATGACATTGAAGGAGGTGAACGCACATGACTGCTAAAAAAGTGTATACATATATTTTTGTTTTATGCGTGTTTTTAGTCACTATATTCAATGTTGGTGCTGGCGTAGATGCTAATAGCACCAGTCATAAAACAGTCCATATTATTCCAATAGAAAAAGAAGTAGAAAGAGGACTGCAAGCATTTTTAGATAGAGCGACCGAAGAAGCAATAGAAGAAGGCACTGATCATATTATTTTTGAAATTAATACACCAGGAGGAAGAGTAGACTCGGCTGGAGAAATTGCCACAATTTTACAGGACCTAGATGTTCCCACTACTTCATTTATTGTGAATCGTGCTTTATCAGCGGGCTCTTACATTGCTTTAAATACAGATACAATATATATGCGCCCCCAAGCAACTATGGGAGCTAGTGGTGTCATCACGTCAGATGGTAATGCAGCAAATAAAAAAGCCCAATCTGCTTGGATAGCTTCCATGAAGAGTGCGGCTGAATCAAAAGGAAGGGATCCGCAATATGCCATGGCGATGGCTGATGAGTCTATTGATCTTCCAGAACTAGATGCAGGGGAGGGTAAGTTTCTAACTTTAGGTCCATCACAGGCATTAGAAGTGGGGTATTCAGAAGGTACTGTTGAAAATAGGGAAGAGTTATTGCAACAATTGAGTTTAGAAAACGCAACAGTTATGGAAAAAGAACCAACATTAGCAGAAGAAGTAGCTAGATTTTTAACAAATCCCGTAGTTATCCCAATTTTACTATCTATTGCTAGTTTAGGGCTTGTTGTAGAACTGTATTCACCCGGATTCGGTGTAGCAGGAATTATGGGACTTATTTCGCTTGTATTATTTTTCTATGGACATATTGTGGCTGGTTTAGCTGGTATGGAGGCAGTTATCTTACTTATATTAGGCATCGGGCTCATTATTGCAGAGTTTTTTGTGCCTGGTGGCGTATTAGGTTTAATTGGTGCAGGTGCGATTATTGGCTCGTTGTTTATGTCAGGATATGATATAGGTCATATGTCGTTAAGCATAGGAATTGCATTCTTATTATCATTAATTGTTTCTATTATTCTTTTCAGAAGAATGGGTATGGATAAAGGGATTTTCAGACATATTATACTTAAAGATCAAACAACAACGGAGCAAGGATACGTATCTTCAGTAAATCGCTTAGAATTAATCGGTTTAGAAGGCATTACCGTTACTCCACTTCGTCCTGCTGGTACAGCTGTATTTGATCAAGAACGCTTGGATGTAATTTCAGAAGGTCGGTTTATTGATGAAAATAAAAAGGTTAAAGTTGTAAAAGTAGAAGGTGTACGTATAGTAGTACGCGAAATAAAGGAGGTTTAACTTCTATTCGTGTGGAAAGAAAGATTCAGGCGAATGGTTAGTTTAACTATATAATTTAATTATAGTAATGAGGAGGAAAATACATGGATTTAGAGAGCTTAATGCCGTTAATAATTATCGCGGTTATTTTAATTGCAGTAGCTATTTTATTTACTTTTATTCCAGTTATGCTATGGATTAGTGCTTTAGCAGCAGGAGTGAAAGTAGGTATCTTTCAATTAGTTGGAATGAGACTTCGTCGCGTAGTTCCAAATCGAGTGATTAATCCACTTATTAAAGCACATAAGGCCGGGTTAAATGTTAAAACAAATCAACTGGAGAGCCATTATTTAGCTGGTGGTAATGTCGATAGAGTGGTAAATGCATTGATCGCAGCGCATCGTGCGAACATTGAACTGCCATTTGAACGAGGAGCAGCGATTGATTTAGCGGGACGTGATGTATTAGAAGCAGTTCAAATGAGTGTTAATCCAAAGGTAATTGAAACCCCGTTTATTGCTGGTATTGCTATGGATGGGATTGAAGTGAAAGCAAAAGCTAGAATAACCGTTCGTGCTAATATAGATCGCTTAGTAGGTGGTGCTGGTGAGGAAACGGTAATAGCTCGTGTAGGAGAAGGTGTTGTAAGCACCATTGGTAGCTCACATGCTCATACCGAAGTATTAGAAAACCCAGATTCCATTTCACATAATGTACTAAATCGAGGCTTAGATGCTGGTACGGCTTTTGAAATACTATCCATTGATATTGCAGATGTTGATATTGGTAAGAACATCGGTGCAATTTTACAAACGGATCAAGCTGAAGCGGATAAAAACATTGCCCAAGCAAAAGCCGAAGAGCGTCGAGCAATGGCAGTTGCTCAAGAACAAGAAATGCTTGCTCGAGTGCAAGAGATGCGTGCAAAAGTAGTTGAAGCAGAAGCAGATGTACCACTTGCTTTAGCTGAAGCTTTACGTTCAGGTAACCTTGGTGTGATGGATTATATGAACTATAAGAACATTGATGCTGACACAGATATGCGTGATTCTATTGGCAAGTTATCTGAAAATGGAAACGATGATCATGAGCAAAATTAATTGCAAGCAGTAAAGGAGGAGTTACTATATGGAAGGGCTCTTCGAAGCTATTTTTAGCAATGGATTTATCATTTTGGCAGCAATCGCTGGGATCATTGGTTTTTTTAAAGATTCCTTTAGTAAAGATACAGATACGGAAAATGAACGAAGAAAGAAACCGAATAAGCCTGCTCCTCCTTTCGGTGGAGGAGCTACAAAGCCAGCTAGTCAACCTACTAAACGTCCTGAACGAGTAGGAGGGTCTATATCAACAGCATCAGCTTCTGAGCAAAAACAGCAACAAATGGAGCAATTAGCTGAGCAAATGGGAGCTGATTTGCAAGAGCCGCTAGAAGACCTTGCCCAACAAGTACAATCTGTTCAAAGCCAGAGACAAGCGACAGAAGGACATTTGCAGAAGCAAAAAATGAAGCGGCAAGTTGCAAATAACTTTACACGAGAAGGCTTAATTAATGGCATTATTATGTCCGAAGTACTAGGGAAACCTAGAGGAAAAAAACCATATCGTAGTGCTGTTTCGGAGCAAATAAAAATGAAGCAGATAAATGAATTAAAACGATAAATGAATGTAGTAAGTCCAAATACATCATAACAAGATAAAAATGTAGACGTAACATTACGTTTTGCAATGATAAGAGCCAATTGTACTTTTAAATAAGTGCAATTGGTTTTTCTATTATAGGAAAGTATAAAAGTTTAAAGGTTTATAGTATAAGAAAAATTACAGCTTTCGCCATAAGACTTGGCGACAGGCCAAGTTTTTCTAACACTTACTTTAAAATAGAGGTACACGATGGCTTTTTACATAAATTAACCTAAATAGAACTTAAATACATTGAAAATGAAGCATCTATTCTCAATCAGATGTATGTTTGTTGTCGCTTTCCCCTTTCCCTATCTATTCCATTCTCAAGCTCATTTTGATGTTCACGGAGATGAGTTTTGAGTAGCTAGGTTGTGTATGCTACTGACTCTTGCGTAAGTGAGACCATCTTGTTTTTAAAAGGTTTCCTTTCCATGTTCTTAAACAAACGCAAGAAACATAAATATATAGGTGAGAGGGGGCTGCATTGTGAAAAAATGGCAACAACAAATTAGACCATGGTTAACGAAGTATTTTGCACTTCCTTCAGATGTGTTATTGGAACTACCAAGAATTACAGTAGTTGGACAATTGCATGTTTATATTGAGAATCATAAAGGTTTGGAAACCTATTCGGATACAGAGTTAAAACTAAAGTCGAATAAAGGATATGTTCGCATTTCGGGTTCAGATTTTGTTTTAAAAAGAATGCTACCCGAAGAAATTTTGCTAGAAGGTATGATTAGAGATATAACCTTTATTCCAGATGGAGGTACAGGATATGACGCAAAAGAATAAATTACATATAGCTGGTGCTGTTAGTATCATTGTAACAGGCGATAGACCGGAATTGTTTTTTCAGCATTGTACTAGTTATGGCATTCAGGTATGGGACGTAGTAAAATTAAATCATCAGTCATGCAAGGGTATGATAGGTCTTAAGGACGTTAATTATATAAAAAAATTACGGAAGGATACGAATTATAAAATTAAATTTATCGACCGTAAAGGATTTCCATTTTTCATTCGCCGCTATTTAAGGAAAAAAGAATTAATACTTGCATTTATTCTAAGTGTCTTGTTTCTCTTTACACTGTCTAATATTATATGGGATGTGGAAATAACTGGTGTACCTAAAGATATTGAAGAAAAGATAGATGGACAATTAGAACAATATGGTATCCACCCAGGATCATGGATATTTTCTATTGACTCTCCAAAACATATACAACAACAATTATTGCATGATGTACCTGAATTACTATGGGTTGGTATAGATCAAAAGGGGACAACCTTTCACTTAGAAGGTGTAGAAAAAATAGTTGTGAAAGAAGAAGAAAATCCAGAACCAAGAAACTTAATTGCTGCTAAAAAAGGAATTATTAAGAAAATGTATGTTTCCAAAGGGGTTCCAAAAGTAGATGTTCATGATTATGTGGAGAAAGGCGACCTATTAGTATCGGGGAAAATGGATGACGGAGAAGAAGCAGAGGAAGAAGAAGGGAAAAAAGAAGTAAAACATGTAGCAGCGGATGGAGAGATCACCGCGTTAACTTGGTATGAGGTTAAAGTAAGTGTGCCATTAAAGGCAAATACAGAACAATTAACAGGAGAACAAGATAATAAATACCATCTAAGTTTTGGGGATTTCAAACTGCCAATTTGGGGCTTTGGATCATCGGACTTTGAAAATACGCAACAGGAACAGGAAGAATCAAAACTTCGCTTTTTAAAGTGGGAATTGCCTATAAAAATAATTGAAACCAATATCCATGAAAAAACGTATAAAACAGTGGAGAGAACAAAAAAAGAAGCAATTGAGGTAGGTATTAAACAAGCGAAAGAACAATTAAAACTAGAACTAGGAGAAGCGGAGATCTTATCTGAAAAAATTTTGCAACAATCTACAGAGAATGGTAAAGTTAAACTAAACTTATATATGAGTGTTGAAGAAAATATTATTGATACACAACCTTTACGTCAAGGAGATTGAATATGCCGGATAATTTAACAGCAGTCGATTTACAATTAAATAGTCCAAAAGAAGCTTTAGCACTATTTGGTAATAACGATAAATACTTGCATCAATTAGAAGAAATGCTTCAAGTTTCTATTATAACGAGAGGAGAGCAGATTCATGTATCTGGTGATCCAGATACGCTTAACCTCGTTCAGGATGTCTTACAAGCTCTGCTCTCCATTATTCGTAAAGGGTTGACCATTACAGAAAGAGATGTCGTTTATGCGGTTGAACTTGGAAAGAAAGGAAAAATAAACCAATTTGAAACTTTATTTGAAGATGAAATTACGAAAAATGTAAAAGGAAAGTCCATTCGTGTTAAAACATTAGGGCAAAAAAAATATATCTCTGCAATTAAAGCAAATGATCTCGTCTTCGGGATCGGCCCAGCAGGTACGGGAAAAACGTATTTAGCTGTCGTAATGGCTGTTCATGCACTTAAGAATGGCTATGTGAAAAGGATTATATTAACTAGACCAGCTGTAGAAGCGGGAGAAAGTTTGGGTTTTCTTCCTGGTGATTTAAAAGAAAAGGTAGATCCTTATTTGCGACCGCTATATGATGCTTTGCATGATGTTTTAGGGGCAGAGCATACGATGCGCCTGATTGAAAGGGAAACGATTGAAATAGCCCCGTTGGCCTATATGCGAGGGAGAACGCTCGATGATGCCTTTGTTATTTTGGACGAAGCACAAAATACGACCCCTGAGCAAATGAAAATGTTTTTAACGAGACTTGGTTTTGGATCAAAAATGGTGATTACTGGGGACATAACGCAGATTGACTTACCAAAAGGTGTACAGTCAGGTTTAAGGGTTGCAAGTCATTTATTAAATGGGATAAAAGGAATGGATTTTGTTTATTTAGAGCAAACAGACGTCGTTCGACATCCGCTTGTGCAACGAATCATTGATGCGTATGATAAAAATAGCCAGCATCGTAGTGAATAAGAAAATGCTAATATCTTCACTTAGGAAATTACAAAGTGAATCTTCAATTAGTTAGGGGTTATCTCATACTGATTGTTTAGTAACCCGAGGTATGATCTAAAGGATCTCTTAAGAAAGCTGTGACCTCCCACTTCCAATTCTTGAAGTGGGAGTCTTACAGCACCTTTTATCTTGTATAAAAAGTCAAATTTTTAATGGCTACGATAAATTTGGTAGATAGCAAAGCATATAGGCGTTTTTAAATTTTGTCCTTTAGAAAGGAAGAGAGAGCAGTGGATAAGAACAAATTCAATCCGCGTACTTGGTTTTCATTTACAAAACGTTTCAATAAATGGGGCATGATGATAGCTGCTTCTCTTTTACTAAGTGTGTTTTTCTTTCTAATCATGATTGACAATATACAGACGGAAACCTATGAGATAGAGAGATTTAGTAGAGCTAAAGAAACGATCCGTTCTCCAGTTACGATAGAAAATGAGCAAGAAACAGAGCGTAAAATACGAGAAACGGTTCAAGCTGTAGAGGATAGATACAATATTGACCAAGAAATTACGGATGAGCGTATGGCGTATACGAAAGAAATTTTTGACGCAATCACTAAATTGGAAGAAGAACTTAAAGACACGCAACAAAATAAGGGAGGCTCCGATACGGCTCCTATCTCTGAGCAAGAAAAAGTGCAACAATTAAAGCAAATTCTGTCTGAAGAAATACAAAAAGGAGTCAGTGATGACTCGCTGTCTCAGCTTATTCAAGTACCTAAAGAGGAACGGGAAAAAGGTGAGAAATTTTTCTTGGGAATTTTGTCTAAAACGTTGAATAATGGTGTGCGAACAGAAAATACACAAAGCGCTATTTCAAATATCCAACAAGAGATTAAGTATTCAGATTTAGATGCTGACATGAAAGAAGTTCTGACCCGGTTAAGTGAGTTTGCGGTGGTCGAAAATTCATTTTTTGATGTGGATAAAACATCTGCTGCTCGAAAGGAAGCAGCTAGCAATGTTGAACCTGTTGTAATTAGAGCGGGAGAAATCATCGTTCGCGAAGGACAAACGATTACGAATGAAGTATATAAAAAACTAGAATTGGTTGGAGTTCTTGATAAAGAGCGAAATTTCTTTCCAGGAATTGGATTGGCTATACTTGTCTTGCTACTAGGAAGTGCAATAGCTCATGAAATGAATTGGCTTGCCAGAAAAGAGCGTTTAAATAATGCTAAAGTTACTGCAATTGTTGTTATTAGTATCATGACAGTTGCTTTAATGAAAATAGTAAGTATTTATACAACGCAAATAAACCAACTCTTTTACGTAATGCCTATAGCTACGGGGGCTTTGCTACTAAAACAATTAACACATGAACGTTCTGCGATCATTTTCAGTACGCTGTTCGCGATTTTAGGAAGTGTTATCTTCAATCATCAAATTCCTGGTTCTTTAAATGTGGAAGCAGGTATATACTTTTTGCTCTCCCAGTTGGCAGCCGTTTTCTTCCTGAGAAATGTCAAAGATAGACTTGCAGTTATGAAGGCTGGATTAGGAATTGCGGTTATTAATATCATGGTTGTATTATTATTTATATTTCTCTCTTTTGAGAAATATGCATGGGGAGATATGTTACTACAATCATCTTTTGCAACAGCATCTGCATTCCTGTCAGCTGTACTTACAATTGGACTGTTACCATATTTTGAGGCTGCTTTAGGGATTTTATCAGATATTAAGTTACTACAGTTATCAAGCCCAAATCATCCATTACTAAAGAAATTATTAACGGAAGCTCCTGGTACATATCACCACTCTGTGATGGTGGCTAACTTAAGTGAAGCTGCTTGCGAAGCAGTTGGAGCAAATGGGTTACTGGCAAGGGTTGGTGCTTATTATCATGACTTAGGTAAGACGGTACAACCTCATTTTTTTATTGAAAATCAATTGGCAATTAAAAACCCTCATGACTTTATTGAGCCAAATGAAAGTGCTAGAATAATAATTAGTCATCCTTATGATGGAGCTGAGATGTTGAAAAAACATCGACTACCACAAGAAATTATTGATATTGCTAAACAGCATCATGGCACTTCTTTACTGAAGTATTTTTATTACAAAGATAAAGAACAAAATAAGGAAGTGGAAGAGGCAATTTATCGTTATCCTGGGCCTAAGCCACAAATGAAAGAAGCGGCTATTGTTAGTATATGTGATTCAGTAGAAGCCGCAGTCCGTTCACTACAAGAACCTACAGAACAAAAAATAGAAGAAATTGTTACATCTATTATTCAAGATAAGTTAGTAGACGGACAGTTCGATGAATGTCCGATTACTTTACAAGAGCTAAATAAGATTCAACAAACAACTTGTAGCACATTGAAAGGGATATTCCATTCGCGTATTCAATATCCCGTGGAGGAGGCAAAATAAGTGTATATTGACTTTCATGATGAAACAAATTCAGTGGAAAGTGATTATATTGATTTAATTCAACGGTTAATTGCATTTGCTGCTAAAGAAGAAGGTGTAACGCCACAAGGTGAAGTATCCATTAATTTCGTTACGAATAAAGAAATTCAAGAACTAAATCGAAACTATAGGCAAAAGAATAGTCCTACAGATGTCCTGTCGTTTCCTATGCAAGAACTTGGAGAAGGGGAAGAAGAAATAAATATATTAGACGAAAATCTCCCCGTGCTGTTAGGCGACATTGTGATATCTGTGGATAGAGCAAAAGAACAGGCAAAAGAGTACGACCATTCTTTGGAGAGAGAATTAGCCTTTCTAGCGTTACATGGCTTCCTTCACTTATTGGGATATGATCATGTAGCGAAAGTAGATGAAAAGGAAATGTTTGCGAAACAAGAAAAAATCTTAGGTGCGTTTGGAATTGAAAGATAAAAAACGACTGGTTGGTTTTTCTTTTGCATGGCAAGGTATACAGTTTGTTGTCAAAAATGAACGTAATTTTCGAGTGCATTTATGTGCTGCAATTGTAGTGATATTGGCTGGTATTATCTTAAACATAAACATCACGGAGTGGAGTATTATCTTACTTTTGATTGGGAATGTGTTTATAACAGAAATGCTAAATACTGTCGCAGAAAGAATAATTGATTACGTAAAACCAGATGTTCATCCTGCTGCAAAACAAATAAAAGATGTGGCTGCTGGAGCGGTTCTTATAGCAGCCACCATTGCTGTAATAATAGGTTGTTTTATTTTCATTCCAAAAGTAGCCGGACTTATGTGAAATATTTTGGAGTTTACAAAGGAGAAAAGTTTGCGTCGGCTTTTTGATTGTCACATTCTATTCTTGTCGGGATAGTAGACGAATATAATGTTCATGCTTGTTGCCACAGTTTAGCTGTGGCTCTTCTTGTTTTAGCAAGTTTATAGATGTTTTAATAAATGAATGTTTATTTTATTTCCTACATGCTATAGGATACCCTCGTTTTTTTGATGATTAACCTAAAAATCCTTCCACTTTTACATAACGGTTTTAAAAAGATTGTCAAAAACAAAAAAATGACATAAAAAAAATTAAAGCTTTTGTCGAATACCATGAAACTAAAGTTGTTTTATAGTATGATATGAATAAAATATGTATGATTTTTCGGAGGCAACCAGATGGAAAAACAATTTAAATCAGGTTTTATAGCTATTATCGGTAGACCAAATGTTGGAAAATCCACGTTTATGAATCAGGTGATCGGGCAAAAAATAGCTATTATGAGTGATAAACCACAAACAACGAGAAACAAAATTCAAGGTGTACTGACATTGCCAGACGCGCAAATGATATTTATAGACACACCAGGCATCCATAAACCGAAACATCAGCTCGGCGATTTTATGGTGAAAACCGCTATAAATACATTAAATGAGGTCGATGCCATTTTATTTATGATTAATGCAGAGGAAGGGTATGGAAAAGGAGATCAATACATTTTAGATAGACTGCAAAAGGTAGATAAGCCTGTTTATTTAATTGTAAATAAAATTGATCTTGTACACCCTGATAAACTACTCCCATTAATTGATCAATATAAAGATAAACATGATTTTACAGAAATTATTCCTATTTCCGCTTTGCAGGGGAATAATGTAAAACATCTGTTAGAAGTGCTAAAAGATCAATTGGCAGAGGGCCCGCAGTATTATCCAGAGGATCAAATTACAGATCACCCTGAACGTTTTATTATCAGTGAGTTAATTCGTGAAAAAGTACTACAATTTACGAAAGAAGAAGTTCCTCATTCGATAGCAGTTGTTATTGAGAATATGGAACAACGCAATCATGGTAAAGTTCTTATTCAAGCAACTATTGTAACAGAAAGAAAAACACAAAAAGGCATTCTTATTGGGAAACAGGGAACGATGCTTAAAAACATTGGGAAAGCAGCCCGTAAAGATATTGAAAATCTGCTTGGTACAAGCGTGTACCTAGAACTATGGGTAAAAGTTAAAAAAGATTGGAGAAACAAGCAAAGCCAACTGCAAGAATATGGTTTCAGCAGAGATGATTATTAAAAAAATTTGTTTCAGTACTCTTTTGCTGTAATTTTGCTAAAAGATAATTTGGAGTTATTTATAACTCCTCATACATGGTAAATATTTATACTCATTTGTTTTGCTCTTGTGGTCATTCTAAGTAGTAAGTTACATTTTCAACATTTAAAAGAAAGGTGGGGTTTCTTGTGATCGATCTATCCTGGAAATTATTTAGTCAAACGGGAAACATTGAAACCTATTTAATCATGAAAGAGTTAGAAAATGAACAAAACCTTCAAGAATTAGGACAACAAGATGAGAAAAATGAAACTCCGATAGAAACGAAATGATAAGTGAATGCAGTTCTTTAGAGAAAGGTGACGCTCTAATTGTTAGAAAAAATACAAGGTGTCGTATTGAAAACACGTGACTATGGAGAGAGTCATAAAATCGTTACAATATTTAGTGGAAAATTAGGGAAGCTCTCTGCGATTGCTAAAGGAGCAAAAAAACCAAAAAGTAGAATGGCTGCTGTAACGCAGCCGTTCATCTATGCGGAATTTCTTATGTATGTGAATAAAGGGTTAAGTACAATACAACAAGCAGAAATTATTGACTCTTTTCGCCCCATACGTGAAGACATTGTAAAAACAACTTACGCAGCATATCTTGCTGAACTTACAGATAAATTAGTCGAGGATAAACAGCCAGATGGATTTATTTATGAACAGTTTTTTCAAACAATGGAGTGGATTAATAGCAAAGAAGAGGCTGATATCCCCTTAATGATGTATGAATTGAAATTATATAAAAAAGGGGGATTTGCACCCACGGTAGATTGTTGTAGTAGCTGTCATAGTGTAACGCCTCCGTTTGTGTTTTCTATTCAAGAAGCTGGTTTACTGTGTACATCATGTAGAAGTATGGACGAGCGAGCTATTGAATTACCAAAAGGAGTAGTTAAATTATTATTCATCTTTGCAACGGTCGATTTACAACGCGTGTCAAACATTTCAGTAAAGGAACAAAATAAACAGTTGCTTAGGGAATTGTTAGACCATTATTATGATTATTATGGTGGGTATCTTCTTAAATCAAGAAAGCTATTAAAACAAATGGATCTATTGAAATGAGTTGACAGCAATGAATGTTTCGCTTATTATTCATACATAGATGATTATATATGGAATAAATACAAGGATGAAGAAGAGTACTTTTGCACGCTTTCCATAGCGAGCTCAGGATGGTGAAAGCTGAGCGATAGGGGTAAGAGGAAAGGAACTTCGGAGTATTTGTAATAAAGGTGGCTTTCATAAGCAAATAGGGTGGAACCGCGGCTTAACACCCCGTCCCTATGTCTTGACTATAGACATAGGGACGGGGATTTTATATTGTACTACTGTATATGGAGGAAAGATGATGAATATTCAAGAGATGATCTTAACTTTGCAAAATTATTGGTCACAGCAAAATTGCATTCTTATGCAAGCCTATGACGTGGAAAAAGGAGCGGGTACTATGTCACCAATGACATTGCTACGTAGTCTTGGACCTGAACCATGGAACGTTGCTTATGTAGAACCATCAAGACGCCCTGCGGATGGCCGTTATGGTGATAATCCAAACAGGTTATACCAACATCACCAATTTCAAGTCATTATGAAACCTTCTCCAGATAATATCCAGGAGTTATACTTAGGTTCTCTAAGAAAATTAGGGATTAATCCGCTTGTTCATGATATACGATTTGTAGAAGACAACTGGGAAAACCCAACCTTAGGTGCAGCTGGTCTTGGCTGGGAAGTTTGGCTTGACGGGATGGAAATTACACAATTTACGTACTTTCAGCAAATCGGAGGATTAGAAGCAAATCCTGTTGCTGTAGAACTAACGTATGGAATTGAGCGTCTCGCTTCGTATATTCAAGATAAAGATAATGTATTTGATTTAGAATGGACAAATGGCGTGACAGTCAAAGACATCTTTTTTCAACCAGAATATGAACATTCCATGTATACATTTGAAACATCTAATACGGAAATGTTATTTGAGCTTTTTACCAAATATGAGCAAGAAGCTAAAGATACGATGGAAAAAGGGTTAGTATTTCCTGCTTATGATTACGTTCTTAAATGTTCTCATACATTTAATTTGTTGGATGCCAAAGGTGTCATCTCTGTAACAGAACGTACCGGTTATATTACAAGAATTCGTAACTTAGCAAGAGGTATTGCTAAAGCGTATGTTGCTGAAAGAGAACGACTTGGCTTTCCGATGTTAAAAAAGGAGGAACAATAATATGGTGACAGATGCTCTATTTGAAATTGGACTGGAAGAAATGCCGGCTCGTTTCATTGATGATGCAGAAAAACAATTAAATGACAAAACAGTAGCATGGCTAAAAAGCTTGCGCATTCCTTATAAAAATTTAGCGACCTTTTCCACACCAAGACGTTTGGCAGTTTTTATTGAAGGGCTTAGTGAACAACAAACAACGATTAAAGAAGAAGTGAAAGGCCCGGCAGAAAAAATTGCTAAAGATGAATCTGGTAATTGGACAAAAGCAGCGATTGGCTTTACAAAAGGGCAAGGCAAGACAACAAATGATATTTATACAAAACCTGTCAATGGCACTACATATATTTTTGTGCAAAAGCATATTGAAGGAAACAATACATTCGACCTCCTGCCAGGTTTTAAAGACATCATTCTGTCCATTAACTTTGGCAAGAATATGCGCTGGGGAGCACAAACAATGCGTTATGCTAGGCCGATACGTTGGCTGGTCGGCTTATGCGGTTCAACGGTGGTTCCTTTTGAAGTTGCTCATGTAAAAAGCAGTAATATGACATATGGCCATCGTTTTTTAGGAACGAAAATAGCCATTAATAACCCAAAGCAATATGAAGAAAAATTACTACAGCAATTTGTAATAGCAGATGCAAAAAAGCGCGAAGCAGCTATATTACAAGGAATTCATCAATTAGAGCAAGAGCATTCGGTGCATATTCCTATTGATCATGAACTATTGCATGAAGTTCGTAATTTAGTGGAATATCCTCAAGCTTTTTTAGGCTCATTTGAACATGCATTTTTATCCATACCTGAGGAAGTATTAATTATCTCCATGAAAGAGCATCAACGCTATTTCCCTGTTCGTACGAATACTGGAGGGGAGTTATTACCTCATTTCGTTGGCATACGTAACGGAGACGACACTTCATTAGAGACAGTAATAAAAGGAAATGAAAAAGTATTACATGCTCGCTTATCTGATGCTGCTTTTTTCTACGAGGAAGATCGTAAGCGTTCTTTGAGCGATTTTTTAACAAAGCTAGAACGAGTTGTATTTCAAGAAGATTTAGGGACCATTTATGAAAAAGTAGAACGTGTCATTATATTAACTCGTTTAATTAGTCAGCATCTTGAACTACCTGAGTCAGATATTAATCGTGCTGTTCGTGCTGCTGAATTAAGTAAATTTGATTTAACCACTAGTATGGTAAATGAATTTACTGAATTGCAAGGGGTTATGGGAGAAAAATATGCTGTTTTTTATGGCGAAGACGCAATTGTTGCTCAAGCAATTAGAGAACATTACTTACCAAAATCCGCCAACGGCGTTTTGCCTGAAACTATCACAGGAACAATTGTTAGTATGGCAGATAAATTAGATACGATAGCAGGTTGTATTTCTGTAGGATTATTACCGACAGGATCTCATGATCCTTATGGGTTACGTCGTCAAGCAATTGGTGTATTACGGATGTTACTTACAAATAAATGGAACATAACCGTAGAAAAGCTTATTGAGCTTACCTTGCAAGTATATGCTACATCCAAAGTAAAGCTAGAAAATCAAAGTGAAGCTGCTACTATCATTAACGACTTCTTTTTACATCGTGCTACTTATATCTTTAAAGAAGCGGGAATTGAGCCAGATATCATTCACGCTGTATTACATCAGGATATTGGCAACTTTACGCACAGTTTAGCAAAAGCAGAATTATTATCAGTCAAACGAAATGATGATAAATTCAAATTATCACAGGAAGCTTTTGTGCGTGTATTAAATTTAGCTCAAAAAGCATCATCTAAATTAATTGATCCAGATGTATTGCACACAGAATCTGAAAAAGCGTTATACGATAAATATTGTCATATCCAGGAAGGGTTTCGGAATTCAAGTGGAGAAGCTGGAGAAGAATTAAAACTTTTGGAGCAATTGACGGATCCGATTCACCAATTTTTTGAACAAAATATGGTAATGGTAGATGATGAAGAAATCCGTAATAATCGGTTGGCGCTTTTGTACCAAATCGGTCAGCTTATTTATAACTATGCTGATGTAACAAAAATTGAATGGAAACAAAGCTTTTAATAAAAGGATACAGTGAATTTCTTCTCTGGTGTTGTTTTTGGGCGCAGTATTGTAATTCCTTTCGCTTGATAAGTATCGGATTTATTTCTCATTCTGTATCGATTCAACTATAATGGACATAGGTTTACATCGTCTTTAGGTGGTGAAGTCATGGAATTATCAAGTAGACAAGAAGAAATAATTGAAATTGTAAAAGAAAACGGCCCGATAACGGGGGAGAATATCGCTGAGCGTCTTCACTTAACAAGGGCTACATTACGTCCAGACTTGGCAATTTTAACAATGGCAGGTTTTTTAGATGCAAGACCCCGTGTGGGGTATTTTTATACTGGTAAAACAGGAAATGAATTATTAACAGAGCAGATTAAAAAAATTAGAGTATATGAATATCAACATGTCCCTATTGTTGTAAAAGAGAGCGTTTCGGTATACGATGCGATCTCAACGATGTTCTTAGAAGATGTAGGGACCCTTTTCGTAGTTGATGATCAGTCGTGTTTAACAGGCGTACTATCGCGAAAAGATTTACTTCGCGCAAGCATTGGAAAACAAGATTTAAATGCTTTACCTGTACATATCATTATGACACGAATGCCTAATATAACAGTATGTCAAAAAGATGATTTGTTGGTAGAAGTTGCTCAAAACTTGATTAGTAAACAAATTGATGGTATACCTGTCGTGAAAAAAACAAAGTCTGGATTGGAAGTTGTTGGAAGAGTTACAAAAACAACAATTACAAAAGCTTTTGTTGAATTGGTTATGGAAGACCACATTTAAAAGGGTGAGAGAGGAGTATTTTGATGTTTATGCAACCTGTATATGTTTTATCCGATTCTGTAGGGGAGACAGCTGAGTTAGTCATTAAGGCAGGCTTAAGTCAGTTTAATCACGGAACATATAAAATTCAACGTATACCCTATGTAGAAGACAAAAAAACAATCGATGAAGCTTTACAACTCGCTGTAGAAAGTAAAGGGCTCATTGGTTTTACACTTGTTGATCCTATTCTAAGGAACTATGTAAATGAACGTGCCAAACAAATGAACCTTGAAGCTATTGACATCATGGGCCCGGTGTTAAAATCCATGGAACGTGTTTTTGAACATGCACCGCGAATGGAAGCAGGGCTAGTCCATAAGCTTGATGAAGACTATTTTAAGCGGGTAGAGGCAATTGAATTTGCGGTAAAGTATGACGATGGGCGTGATTCGAGAGGAATTGCTAGAGCAGACATTGTTCTAATCGGGGTATCTAGAACATCTAAAACTCCTCTATCACAATATTTGGCTCATAAACGCTTAAAAGTTGCCAACGTACCGATTGTACCAGAAGTCGATCCTCCAGAAGAATTGTTTGAAGTGGATGCTTCAAAATGTATCGGATTACGTATAAGCGCTGATAAGCTGTATGAAATACGTAAAGAAAGGCTTCGTGCTTTAGGTTTAGGAGATCAGGCAACATATGCGAATATGGAACGTATTCATAAAGAACTGGCGTATTTTGATAAAATTGTTGATAAAATTGGTTGTAAAGTCATCGATGTATCAAATAAAGCTGTTGAGGAAACGGCTAACAGTATTAGACAAATCGTAAAAAAATAACGGAGAAAGTACATACTCTCCTTTTTTTGTTTTAACAGATCAAAATGAATGAACATCCTAGCCTTCCATGAACAAGCGCATTTTCTGTATTCTGTGGCAACCTAAGGTGCTTACGTATTTTACTACAACGAAATTTTAAATTGCAGAGTTGCGCAAACAAAAGCTTAAAATTTTTCTTGCCTAAAGGCGCATAATCACCTTTCTTCATAGGGTCTTCTGCGGTTTCTACTGATTATGATTACTACAGTTGGGACTATCATAGTTTGACATCACGTTTCAAATATTGATTTCTTTTGTAAGAGTAAAAAACAAAATTAAGACATATATGATTAAGAAGTACTTGGAATGGAAAGAATTAAATTTTAGAAGTGTTTTGCTGGCATTAATTAGTGGTATATATTATAATAATGTTTTGTGTTATAGGTATATAGTGTTTTTTGTACTATTGGAAAGTATACAATTTCTAGGCTTTATCGTATAAGCAAAACGATGGCGTTTTATCGCCAGAAAGACTTGGCGATAGCCAAGTTTTTCTAATGCATGTTCCTTAAAGGGGACAATAATCTCTTGCGCATAAAGTTTTTGAAAACTCTTGAACATACAAAATCAGTTTTCCCTATGTATTCATAGAGGTTGATGGTCGACAAAATATAACATGTTTAGTGTTTTTTATTTAAAACAGACAATTCAAGTTGGGTTGGTTTTTGAGAATTTTGTATGACGAGATAAGTTATATTTTGATTCGAATGTACTAAAATTATCTCCTTAAAAGCAGGAATTCATAACTTAAATATAGAATAGTTTAGTGAAGAGCAAAAGCATATTTTAAATTCGTAGATGTTGTCCATAACAGAACTGATGGCTACCTTTCTATGGGAAATGTGTATTAATGTGTTTTTAAATATTGCTTGTATAGGTGAATTTTTTAAGAAAAGAAAAAAATATATGTCGAAATAAAAGGATTTTTATCATGAAAAGCGAATATGTAATAGCATGGTGATATTTTATGGCTAATCAAATTCCTGAAGCATTAATTGAAGAGATTCGTAAGGCGAATGATATTGTTGATATAATAGGCGATTATGTCCAGCTAAAAAAACAAGGAAGAAACTATTTTGGATTATGCCCATTTCATGGTGAAAAGACGCCATCTTTTTCTGTGACGCAAGACAAGCAAATTTTTCACTGTTTTGGCTGTGGTAAAGGTGGCAATGTAGTCACTTTTTTAATGGAGATAGAGAGCTTTTCTTTTTACGAAGCTATCCAGTTTTTAGCTGAACGTAGCGAAATTTCATTGCCTCAAAGTATTCAAAGTCAAAAGGATACTAATTTATCTAAAGAAACGCAAGATATGCTATCTGCACATGAATGGTTGACGAAATTATATCATCATTTATTACGCTTTACAAAAGAAGGAAAGGAAGGTTATGCGTATTTAAAAGATAGAGGGATAGATGAGGAAGCAGCAGATATTTTCCAGCTAGGCTTTAGCCCCATTGCCGATCATCTAACAGTCGAGTTCTTGAAAAAGAAAGGTTTTCATGAACAATTACTTGTAAAAGCAGGCTTGCTTCAGATGAATGAAGCTGGGCATGCCTCCGATCGTTTTCGTGGTAGAATTATTTTTCCTATTCGAAATCATTTAGGAAAGACAGTTGCCTTTGGAGGACGTGCAGTTGGCGATTATAAACCTAAATATATAAATAGTCCTGAAAGTGAATTGTTCCACAAAGGAAAATTATTATATAATTTTGACCTGGCAAAAAGGTACATTCGTAAAGAAGACGAAGTGGTTTTATTAGAAGGCCAAATGGATGTCATAGCTGCCCATCAAGCGGGGGTTCGTAATGCGGTAGCTACGCTTGGCACAGCCTTAACAGAATTCCAAGCTAAGCTGTTAAAACGTTATGTAAACAACGTCATTATTTGCTACGATGGAGATCGTGCTGGGCTAGATGCTGCTTATAAAGCTGCTGTCATATTACGCCAATGTGGATGCGAAGTAAGAGTTGCATACCTACAAGCAAATATGGATCCTGACAGTTTTATTCGCATGCATGGAGGACAAGCTTTTATTGATGAGGTCATTAAAGCTAGCGATACATTTATAACTTTTTATATGCGATTTTTAAAAAAGGATTATCAACTAAATCTAGAAGCTGACCGTATACAATATGTTGAGAAAGTCCTAAAGCAGATTGCAACGATTGACAGCTCTATAGAACGGGAATATTACCTAAAAGAGTTGAGTAATGAATTTGAAATATCTATGGAAGCTCTCATGGATGAAATTTCAGGTTATCAAGAAATGTTTGCTATAAATAAGGATAATCAACAAAAGAACAGATATACTAGTAGTACAGTATGGAATAAGGTGAGATCGAAATTATTGCCAGCATTTCATAATGCAGAACGGCAATTAATTGCATATATGTTACAAGACGTAAGTATAGCTGAAAAGGTACAAGAAAAAATTGGAGCAAGTTTTCATATAGATGCACATAAAATTATTGCTACCTATTTATATGCTTTTTATGAAGAAGGAAATGCCCCTAATGTCAGTTTGTTTTTAGAAAGGATAACAGATACAAATTTGCAACAGGAAATAACAGAGATAGCAATGTTACCATTACAAGAAAATATAAGTGACAAACAACTTAATGATTACGTCCATACGATTATAGCTAAGCAAACGGATAAAGTGACGATACAATCATTACGAGAGCAACAAAAGGAAGCAGAAAAACAGAATGACCCAATAAAGGCAGCGCAAATTGCCAAACAAATTATTGAATTGAATCATCAGTTGAAGCATACAAATTGATTTTATTGTAACTCTGGAAGGAGGGGGACTCATGGCTGAAAATAAACCTTCGCAAACGAAGGAAAGTGAACTTGAGCAAACTTTAGAACAAGCAAAGGATCAACTGGTTGAAATTGGTAAAAAACGTGGTGTTCTTGCTTACGAAGAAATAGCCGATAAATTATCTAATTTCACAATAGAGTCTGATCATATGGATGAATTTTATGAGTACCTAGGAGATCAGGGGGTCGAAGTAATTGGTGAATCAGAAGAAGACCCTACGATGCAACAAATTGCAAAAGAAGAAGAATTCAATCTAAACGACCTTAGTGTACCACTAGGTATTAAAATAAATGATCCTGTACGTATGTATTTGAAAGAAATTGGGCGTGTTGATTTATTGTCAGCAGCTGAAGAAATTGATTTGGCAACAAGGATAGAACAAGGAGACGAAGAAGCTAAACGCCGTCTTGCTGAAGCGAATCTTCGTTTAGTTGTCAGCATCGCAAAACGTTACGTAGGACGCGGTATGTTGTTTTTAGACTTAATTCAAGAAGGAAACATGGGACTTATTAAAGCTGTGGAAAAATTTGATCACCGAAAAGGATTTAAATTTAGTACCTATGCTACATGGTGGATAAGGCAAGCAATTACAAGAGCGATAGCTGATCAAGCTAGAACTATTCGAATTCCAGTGCATATGGTTGAGACAATCAACAAATTAATTCGCGTCCAAAGACAATTGTTACAAGACCTAGGTAGAGAGCCAACACCTGAAGAGATTGGAGAAGAAATGGAACTTTCTCCGGATAAAGTACGAGATATTTTAAAAATTGCTCAGGAACCAGTCTCATTAGAAACCCCTATTGGCGAGGAAGATGACTCACATTTAGGTGATTTTATTGAAGATCAAGAGGCTGTCTCACCTTCTGATCATGCGTCCTATGAACTGCTCAAAGAACAACTTGAAGATGTACTAGATACGCTAACAGACCGCGAAGAAAATGTTCTTAGGTTACGCTTCGGTTTAGATGACGGTCGTACTAGAACTTTAGAAGAAGTTGGCAAAGTTTTTGGGGTAACCCGTGAAAGAATTCGTCAAATTGAAGCAAAAGCTTTACGTAAATTAAGACACCCTAGCAGAAGCAAGCGATTAAAAGATTTTCTAGACCAATAAAGTATTGTCATTAGGCAATGATCTCCGTTGCCTAATGACGTGCTATATTATTAGCTGATTACGCTACCCGCTGAATATTTTGACTTCTTATTATTGTTGTACATCTAAAAATGTTGAACTAAACGTATAAAATAATGTATTATGTTACCGTTTTCGGTTCTTGTATTTTATTGTACGCAATTTCAGATATTTTTGCAACTGGCACTTTTGTTTCCTTTTTTAAAAGTATTTATTAGCTAGCAATTATAACCAAGAAAAGCTTTGTTCATTTCTTATTAACTAGTCTTTTTATCAATATTTTCTTATAAATTATTTTTGGTTGCTATCATCAGATATTATAGAAAATTCTATGGGTAAGCAGATTCTATTTCATCCTTTATTAGAAATGGCTTCGCTTTTCTTCTCATTTTTACTCATTAATATATCATTTTATAAAATTTCATAGCGAAACACTTTAAAGAAATGCATTTTTCAAGTAAAATGAATATAGTCTTTAAGTGTTACTATGCAGTCGTTCAAAAAGGATAATCTTTTTTGAGCAAAACCAATAACAAATGGGGATTACATAAGGAGGAAGCGCAATGAAAAGGAACCCTGTTATCCCTTTTGCTTTAATTGCAATAATAGGGATACTGACAATCATTGTGATATCATTTGTAGGGATAGGCCAACGAGATGATATCCAACAAGCCGAAGAAGGCGGTGGGGAACAGGCTGAGGAAAGCCAAGAAGGGGAAACAACGGATGACCCTGAAGCAATTTATGAAGCAAATTGTGCAAATTGTCATGGTGGTGACTTATCTGGGGGAATGGGGCCAGACTTAACCCAGGTAGGTAGCAAATTATCAAAAGATGAGATTCAAAATATAATTATTAACGGAAAAGGGCAAATGCCTCCAGGTTTAGCCACAGAATCTGAAGCACAAGTGTTAGCAGAGTGGTTAGCTGAAAAGAAATAGCCTTTGATAAAATGAGCTAGGGAAAAGCTTTCTGGTTTAACACAGAAAGCTTTTCTTTATCTATTTTTAAAGTGAATATACTTGTGTAAAATGAAGTATATGTACTGTCTATGTTTTAAAAGAAGTCATAGGAATTCATTGTATTTAAGAGTTGCAGTATAAGAAAAACGATTTTAAAGACTATGTTTTCTAATCTGTAGTATTACATGGAAATTGGAGGGTAGAACGACGTGAAGGCTAAGATTTCAAAACGCCTAAAGTTAGTAGCTTCTTTTCTGTCTACAGGAGCAAAATTTGCAGATATCGGATCTGATCATGCCTATTTGCCGTGCTATGTCTGTCAAAAAGACCCCACAGCAACTGCTGTTGCTGGAGAAGTGAATGTAGGCCCATTTCAAAGGGCTATAGAAACCGTAAAGGCATACGGCTTAGAACAACAAATTGATGTTCGACTTGGTAATGGGCTGGAGGTTTTTGAAGCCGAAGAAGTAAACCAACTGGTGATTGCTGGTATGGGAGGTTCATTAATTCATGATATTTTGGAGAGTGGAAAAACGAAGCTCACCTCGGTGGAGCAGATTATTGCTCAACCAAATGTAGATGCAAGAGCTGTTCGGAAATGGATGATTCATCATGGATTTACGATTACTGATGAAGATATAATAGAAGAGAACAGGCATTGTTATGAGATTATTAATGCAAAGCGGTTAGATACTCCAGATAATAATCAATTAGATGAAAAAGATTTATTGTTTGGCCCCATATTATTGCGTAGTAAACC